>CAYYGU010000146.1:0-3592 GCA_964471525.1 uncultured Isosphaeraceae bacterium | reverse complement strand
CGCGTTTTCCCGGAGATCTTCGCCAACTACGGCGTTCGGCCGGTTGACCTGTACCCACAGATGCTGCTTGAGGCCTTGAAATTCTCGGCGCCTCGTGGCCGCGAACGTCCGTCGGTTGCGGTGCTGACGCCGGGCCTGAGCAACAGTGCCTACTTCGAACACTCATTCCTTGCTCGGGAGATGGGCGTGCCGCTGGTGGAGGGGCGAGATCTCATCGTCGAGAACGACCAGGTGTCGATGCGAACGACCCGGGGACGCCAACGGGTCGATGTGCTGTATCGGCGGGTCGATGACGAATTTATCGATCCGGTGGTATTCAACTCAACGAGTTTGCTCGGTGTCCCCGGTCTCATCCACGCGTGGCGAGCGGGGAATGTCACAATCGCCAACGCGCCGGGTGCGGGTGTTGCGGACGACAAGTCCATTTATCCGTACATGCCAGACATCGTGAAATTCTTTCTGGACGAAGATCCACTGCTGGGTCAGGTCCGAACATGGATTGGGCGACGCCCCGATGAAGCGCAGTACATCCGCGAGAATCTGTCCGAACTCGTCGTGAAACTGACCGATGGGGCTGGCGGATACGGCATGCTCGTTGGTCCAACTTCCACACGCGAAGAGATCGCACGCTTCGCAGAATCCTTTGACGCGGATCCCGGCGCGTACATCGCGCAGCCGCTGGTCGAGTTTTCATCCCACCCCACATGGGTAGGGGACGAGTTCGTCCCGCGGCGGGTCGATATGCGTCCATTCGTGCTGTACGGCGAGTCGATTCGCGTCCTTCCCGGAGGCCTGACACGGGTCGCCATGGAGGAGGGGTCCTACGTAGTGAATTCATCTCAGGGTGGAGGCAGCAAGGACACGTGGGTGCTGGCGGAGGAACTCGTTCCATGAGCGCGATGCTTTCCCGTTCGGCGGAAAACACCTATTGGATGGGGCGGTATCTCGAGCGGGCCGCGAATCTGTGCCGAAGTCTCTTTGTCGCCGAGCAGTTGACCGTCGAGATCCGAGGATTGGCCCCGGATCACGCCGTTGCTTTCTGGGCCGGGTTTCAGCATGTATTCCCCGGCTCACCGAAGATTCAGAAATTCGTGGATGTTGATGATGCGAGGATGTTTGGGCTGCATTCGTATTTGCTCGGCACGAACAACACGCTTTCTGTCGTGTCATCTATCCACAATGCCCGCGAGAATGCCCGAGCGGTCCGGGAGTATCTCACCCGCGAAGTGTTTGAGCAGATCAATGAGTGCTGGCTGCATCTGGACGCGGGCCTTCGCGGCGAAGAACGTCCCGATGCAATGCTCGGTCAGGTACAGGAAGCAGTCTTTGGAATCGGCGGCGCGACCGGGCGGACGCTCATTCGAGACGAGGCCTGGACGTTTCTCGATCTTGGCGTGATGATCGAGCGGGTCTACCGCGTTCTGCTGTTACTGCGACATCGCATGCCACTGCTGATTCAAACGCCATCGGATGTGGACATCCCGGTGCATCATGCGATTCTTCGCGCGGTCCTCCGGTCGGCTGGTTCGCTGGAGAACTACCGCAGGGTGCAGGGCGCCGAGTTGACGCCGCAGGTGGTCGCGAGTTTCCTGATGTTCAATGCGCAAACACCGCACAGCGTTGCCTTCGGCGTGGCGCATGTGGAGAGCGATCTCTTGGACGTTGAACGGGGCGGCGTCTTGACGGAATCAGCAAGGCTTGTTGGACGTTTGGCCGCTCAGATCCGGTACGAAGAGCAGGAACTGCTTGGACGTCACGACTTCGGCTCGGTGTGTGGCGGTCTCGCTGCGGAAGTTGCGCATATTCACGAGTCCTTGACCAGACTGTACTTCACGGTGTAGCCCATGCTTCTTGAGATTTCCCATCGACTGCGGTTCCAATACTCCACCTTCGTGCGGGAGTCGCACATGGAAATCCGAGTGGAACCTCGAACACAGGAAAGTCAAACGCTGCATGACTTCGATCTAGCCATCGGCCCGCACGCCCAGCCAAGTCGTCACGAGGACTGGCTTGGAAACGCCATGCACTGGTTCTCAATTACGGACTACCACGACCGTGTTGAGGTGGCGTCTCGATCGCTGGTGGAGACCAGCGAGGCTGCGGCCGACCCGACCACGCTGTCAGACCTTGTGTCCGACTTGGAGCCGACGCTGGCAGACTGGGACTTTCTCCAGTTTGGCGGACCCGTGACAATGAGCCAGCGGCTCCTTGGCTTATCCAACCAATTGGATCTTCCCGGCTGTCCAACCATCGGCAAGATGGTTGAGCAGATTGCGGGCGGCTTGGGCTCGCACCTTGCGTATCGGCCGCAAGTGACACACGCCCATTCGAGCAGCGACGATGCGCTCGCAGCCGGCGCTGGCGTGTGTCAGGACTTCTCCCATATTGCGCTGGCGCTCCTGCGTTTCAACGGAGTTCCCTGCCGGTATGTCAATGGGTATCTGCATGTCGAGAACATGGTCAAGCCCTCAGAGAGTCACGCCTGGATTGAAGTGTGGTCGCCTTCGGCAGGGTGGGTCGGATTCGATCCAACGCACGCGTGCAGCATCGGAGAGGCCTACGTGGTGATTGCCTACGGGAGAACCTACGCCGACGTACCCCCGAATCGCGGCATCTTCCGCGGCGCGGCGGAAGAGGTGCTGGCGGTTGAAGTGCAAACGACGCCCGTTCAGCGACGCGAACGCCATCATGCTTCGGACCCACTCATTATGGAAGTGCCGGTGTTCGCCGAACCTCCAGATCACCAAGCGGTTCATGAGCAGCGGGCCGACGAGGCCGCAGCGCAGCAGCAGCAATAGCCCTCGCCGCTGATCTAGGAAGCACCCCCAGAAGAGACACCCCCAGAAGAAACAGCCCCCGGCCTGAAGCCGGGGGCTGCTGAGAACAGTACTGAGTGTCTGAGATCAATCCATTGAGAATCGATACTCGGACAATCCACTGGCGCAGGTCCAAGCGGTGTTCCACTCGGCTGGCGCGGTCACGACGGACCAGTTGCCCGCCCCGATCGTCCATGTGGCGGTGGCAATGGTTCCCGCCGCGGCGGTCACATCATTGTCCACCGTACCGGCGTCAAGATTGACAAGCAGGATGACCGTGATCATCTCCGAGCCGATGCTGAAGTCGAAGGTGCCTCCGGCATTCACTTCGGTGGAAACCCACCAGTCTAGATCGCGATAGGTGCCGCCGGTCGGTCCGTCAATGTACACCGAAAGTTCTCCGCAAATCACATCGCCCGACGAGAGCGGTGTGAAGGCGGGCGACACCATGTTGCTGCCGCCGTTGCAGTCGGTCTCTGCATCATCGCCGTCGACGAAGCACACGCAACCGAAGTCGGACTCGTTGACGTTCGAGCCGGCGCAGCCCTCGTACGGATTGGGGCAGGTGTAGGTGGCGCAGGACTCGCCAGCCACATAGGTGCCGCCGAGCGAAGCGCAGTCGGCGGGGCTCAGATCACCCACGCACGAGCTGCCAACGCAGCAGGCTGCGTCCGCTGCAGCAGTTCCGCTGAGCGTGACCGAGTAGTCATTGTCGCCAACGGAACACGTGGGCTGGTCCCAGTCCGCTGGGGCGACAAAGACGGAGTAACTGCCGC
>CAYYGU010000145.1:0-3614 GCA_964471525.1 uncultured Isosphaeraceae bacterium | reverse complement strand
GCATTGTTGGGTTGGGTTCCGACCACCATCTGTAGACATTTCTCGGCACCAACGAAGTCATCGCGGTCTTCGTAGATCACAGCGAGATTCAACAGCGCGTTGACCAGAGGCCGCTCAACGGCAATGCACTCTTGGTAGTACCGAACCGCCTCATCCTCTTCACCACACAGATCGAGTAGCCAAGCGAGTTGAAAAAGAACTCGCTCATCGCCTGATGCCGATGCGCTGCGAAGCGCATCGATCGCACCAATGCGGTCGCCATCCTGCTCACAGCGGTGAGCGTGCGCGAGCGCATCTTCTGGCTTTGTAGCCGACGCGCCGCCAATGACGGTATCAAGCCCATGGTTCTCTGTAGTCATCATTCCCAGTGTGCCTCCACGCGATCAAAGGTGAATCCCTGTACTGTATCGTCAACTCGCCAATCGCTCAATGACCCACCCCAATTCCGGGACCGATCAGAGGACCGCATCACCATGAGAATCCCCCTCGTTTCGTATGTGCTACTGACGGGCGCCCTTCTCTTGATCGGCTGTAGTGGCCCCACGAAGGCACCTGTACAGGCATCCAGCGTGGTTGTGCGAAGCGAACTTCGGGTGCTTGATGGACGCACTGGTGGGAATTTGGAGTGGGATGCGTTTCTATCGCGGCTCCACGGCGCCGACGTCGTGGTGCTCGGTGAGCAGCACGATGACGCCACGGGGCACGCCGTACAACTGGCGGTTGTGGAGGACATGCTGGACGGTTCTCCAGGCAGTGGGGGTGTGGCCCTGGAGATGTTGGAGCGAGATGAGCAGGTTCTTCTGGAGGACTACCGCGACGAGATCATTGACGCCGAAACATTCGCCAGGCTGTCGGGCTCGACATCGTGGTCTGGAAAGGGAAGTTGGGAGGCGTGGTATCAGCCGGTGATCGACGCCGCGATCGATCGGGATGCGGCGGTCATCGCCGCCAATGCGCCGCGGCGATATGTGCGACTGGCGAGGACCGATGGGTGGGAACGGTTTGATGATCTCGACGCAGACCGGCGGGCGCTTGTTGATCGGCCTGATTCACCCATCGTCGGCCCCTATCGCGACCGGTTTATCGAACTGATGAGCGGGCATGATGATCCTGATGGTGAGATGGATGAGGCCGCAGAGGCAGAGGCGATTGAACTTGCCGAGTCATTCTTTCTTTCACAACAAGTCTGGGACGCCACCATGGCCGCCTCGGTCTCCATGGCCCTTCGGCAGTCGGGTCCACCGGTCATGTTGTTGATCGGCCGCTTTCACAGCGACGCTGATGGTGGAACACCCCAGCAGATCAGACGTCTCCACCCTGCCGCGAGGGTTGTGACCATTAGCCTCGAGCCAGAATGCGGGAACGTTGAATTCGATGAGGCGAACCCACAGGCAGACTTCATTGTGTGTACGGGGATCGAGCGTCGGTAGTCAGGAGTTGTTGCGTACCGTTCGTGTCGCAGCCCGCTCAAGCCGATCGTGAATGGCCTGCCACTCGGGGTCTGGTGGCGGACGAACCACAATGATGCGCGGTGTGTTGGTGAGATCTGCCTCCCTCAGGAGACCGTACAGTGCTTTGGCGGCGGGTTGGTGGGTGTCCGGCATGACGAGATGTGTGTGCGGCGGCCCAATGGTGAGCGTGGAGGGTCCGATGACGCACGTAGGCTCGCCGGTGTCGAGCGCGTTCCTGAGATCCTCACGATCGATCAGCCGCAGTGGTGTATTTGGCGCGTAATGCTGGCTTCGGGTTCCTGGTGATGCCGCTTGGCTGGTTGGCGCGACGATGGCCACCGAAGCACCGAGCACAGCCTCGATCGCCTCAACCGATATCGACCCCACCCGAAGCAGGCGGGGACCATCCCCGCTGAGATCGATCACGGTCGATTCCAATCCAGCTTCACATGGACCCCCGTCGAGTACCAACAAATCGGCAGCCTCCGGGATTTCGGCATAGTCACGGGCAACATGCGCCACGCAGGTTGGTGACACTTTTCCAGAACGGTTCGCCGATGGGGCCGAGAGTGGAACGCCAACCGCCTTCATCACCGCCCGGGTCAGTTCGTGTTGAGGCGATCGAATGGCCACGGTGTGGAGGCCCGCCGTCGCGGCATCAGGCACATCGGAGTGCTTTGAAACCACAATGGTCAGTGGACCAGGCCACAGCGCCTCGCAGAGCGAATCGGCCGAGGAGGGCCATGTGGCGGCGAGTGATCGGGCGATCTCGACGCTCAGTACATGGGCAATCAGCGGGTTGTCGGCGGGGCGGCCCTTGAGGGCGTAGATCCGCGACAACGCCGACACATCATCGGTCCGTCCAAAGAGCCCATAGACCGTTTCGGTCGGCAAAACGACCACGCGACCACCCTTCAGTTGGGTGCTCGCCAGTGGGATGCTGGATTGACCGGCCTGAATATCCACCATGTCACCAATGGTATCTCCCGCTCACAAAGCATCCACATCGCCACGGATCCGCCCCGCACCGATGCGGGATGATTCGTACACTCCCAAAGCCCGTCCAGCAGGACGGTTGCAGACCCCATAGGAGCCTTCCCATCATGATCAGCTTGCTTCTTTCCGTCATGCTCACCACCACCCCTGTTGCCGCCGCATCTGAGGCGGATACCGCTGACATGTTTGTCGTGACGGCGAATGACACGCCCGTTCGGTGTGGGCCAAGCAGCGATCATTACGCCTTTGTGATGGCCCAGGCTGGTACGCCTGTTCGTGTGACCGAAACGGTGTCGGGTATGGCTCGCGTTGCTGGCGAAGGCCCACTCTTTGATTCCGCGTGGGGCATCATTCGCTATCCGTCCGATGCAACAAGCCCACTTGATGCCAATGGTGTTGTAGCCCGCAACAACCTTGAGGTGTATGCGCCCAATATCAACAACCCAGGGTGGTCCGATTCGTATGGATGGGTCTGCGCCCTGCCGATCGGAACCAAGGTGGATGTTGTCGACACCTCAACAGCAGACACCAACACCACCGGCTCAACCCCCTTTGTCGTACACATCGTCCGAATGCCCAAGTCCGCATCGGGTTGGATCGACGCCTCGTCGCTCGCGCCCGCACGCGATCAGGACATTGCGACGTTCAACAGGGGGTGGGCTTCCCCGCCAGCGTGGATGCAGCAGACCCCAACCAGCCCCATCGCCAACTGGGATGCGTGGGCACTGACGCGGTCCGATTGGCTGGCTGCGCAGCAGGTTCCCACCCCGGAGACACCGGTCGAGGTTGCTGTGGAAGAGCCGCCTGTGGAGAGTGTCGAAGTTGTTCCGCCGACGTACCACAACCCGAAGTGGGAGGCCCTTGAGCAGACCATTGCAGGGGCAGCCTTGCATCAACTCGACGCAGCGACGGCAGCCCAACTTCGGGCCGGATACATCGCTGTGATCGATCAGGAGTCGGTCAATCACCCAGACCTTGCCGAACGAGCCACATTCCGCGTACAGCAACTTGATTTGGCCGCCTCCATCAACGCCACGCGGGATGAGATTGCCGCTGCCAAGACACAGATTCTGCGATCCAAACAAGACCTCAGTGCCCAGCGTCGTGTCCTGGATGATTCGCCGAACTACATCATGCGTGGGAAACTCTCGGTGTCGCCTGTCTTCA
>CAYYGU010000144.1:0-3635 GCA_964471525.1 uncultured Isosphaeraceae bacterium | reverse complement strand
CATCCCGAATGGCCTGACAGAGCCTCAAGCCGGGATTGTTCCGCCCGAGCGTCAGCGGTACCGACTGATCTTGAATCCAGATCATTTCCTCCCGTTTGGCCAGAGCAATCACAAGCGGCGGCTGCTCGGGCATTGTCGAGAATGCCGCAAGCGCCGCTTTCAGTTGCCCTTGGCCGCCGTCGATCAAAATGACATCGGGAAATCGCTCCCGACCTTCGCCAGCATCGGCGTATCGGCGGCTGACGACCTCCCGAATGGAAGCGTAGTCATCATTCTCCGCAGTCTCGATGCGATATCGCCGGTACTGCTCCTTGAATGGACGGCCGTCAAGAAAGCACACTTTGGAACCCACCGTTTCGGTTCCACCGAGGTGCGCGATGTCGATTGCCTCGATGCATCGAATGGGCTCCTCCAAAGCGAGGGTTCGCTGCAAGGATCGCAGCGCCGCTGATGGATCCTGCGCGAAAATCGTCACTTCCGGTTGCCACGCCCGCGCTTCATCCTGATTGGATGCCCGCTCGCTCAATCGTTCGATGGCTCGCAGTTGATCCCGCAGCGTCGCGGCTTTTTCGAATTGCTCCGCCGTCGATGCCTCTTGCATCTTCTCACGAAGTTCTCGAATCACCGACGATCGCTGCGAAGATACGAAGCGAAGCAAACGATCGATATCCGCGGTGTAGGACTCCGCATCCACGCGATCTGCACATGGAGCCGTGCACTGGTTGATGGCATGAAGCAAACACGGACGAAATGAGCGGTTGGCCGGGTTGCCCTCCCGAATATCCAGATGGCAGGTCCGAAATCGGAAGATCCGCTGCATGACATCGACCGCTTCGCGGATGTCGCGACCGGACACGAATGGCCCGAAGATTCTCGCCCCCTTGTACCTCGCATCGGCAGGATCACGCGTCACATACACGCCGGGGAAGTCGTCCTTGGTCGTAACAGCCAAATAGGGATAGGACTTCCCATCGGTCAGCATCGCGTTGAAGCGAGGACGGAGATCCTTGATCAGACGAGCCTCGGACAGCAGGGCCTCCCACTCAGACTCCATCTCGATCACCTCGAAGTCGTCGATGACCCCGAGCATCGGCTGCTTGCGAGGCCCAAGATCGGTTGACGAGAGGAAGTATGAGCCCACACGGTCCCTCAACGACCCCGCTTTCCCGATATAGAGCACCGATGCGTCGGCGTCCTTCATCAGATACACACCCGGACGCGGGGGCAAGGATCGCGCTCGCTCGTGCAAACGGGCTCGGCATTCCGGCGTCATGACATGGGGCTCATCCACAACACCTCGATTCTACGCCAATAAACGCCCCTCCACGGCAGAGATCACACGTTCAATACTCCCCCTGTAAACCGGGAGGGTTTTTTGATATCGTGGTGGGATACCCCCAGTGTGGGGGGTTCACCCAATCAGGAGACGACCTCAATGAAGATGCTCGCCATCACCGCAACGCTGGGCTTTGCCGCCCTCATCGCTGGCTGCAACAAGTCCGCCACCACCGCCAGCCCGGGCGTTATCGACACGCCTGCCTGCTGCAAGGACATGTCCAAGTGCGCCGATCCGGCCGCCTGCGCCGCCAAGAAGAAGGCTGCCGGCTGTGGGAAGACCAAGGCCGCTGGTGGTTGCCCGAAGGCTGCCGCTGCTGCCAAGAAGGCCGGTGGCACCCCCGCGTGCTGCGCCAGCAAGAAGGCCAAGTGATCTGATCTACCCGATCAGCAATGAATCATGGCAAGGCCCGAGGCATCTCGCTTCGGGCCTTGTTGTTCGCCTCTGGCCTCGCCCGGTACCATCCCACCCATGAGCGAACTGCGCCTCACAGGTGGCCGAGTGATCGACCCCGCAACTGATCTGGACCACACCGGCGACGTGCTGGTGCGTGATGGCGTGATCGTTTCCATCTCCGACACACCGCTCCCCCCCTCGGATGACACCCTCGATTGCACAGGCTGCATCGTCAGTCCTGGGCTCATTGACATCCATGTTCACTTCCGGGATCCGGATGAAAGCGGGCATCACGAAGAGACCATCGCCACAGGAAGTGCCGCGGCCGCCGCTGGCGGATTCACAACGGTCTGCTGCATGCCCAATACCACACCCGCCATAGACTGCCGATCCGTGATCGACGCCATCAAGCACCGCGGTGCCGCCGCCGGGCTGGCCCGCGTCTTCCCGGTGGCCTGCGGCACGATCGCCCGCCGCGGCGAGATCCTCGCGCCGATTCTTGACCTCATCGATGCCGGGGCCGTCGCAATCTCGGATGATGGAGATGGCATCGCGGACAGCGGCATCATGAAGCGGATCCTGAGCCTCGTCGCAGCAGCCGACTCGGTCTTCATGCAGCATTGCCAAGATCCGACGCTCACCCGCGGGGCGGCCATGAATGCCGGGCCGATCGCCACGCGGCTCGGGCTGGGCGGCTGGCCGCGCGAAGCCGAGGAGTTGATGCTTCGCCGCGACCTTACGCTCAACCGAAGCATCGGCGCCCGCTACCACGCGCAGCATCTGAGCGTGGCCGAAAGTGTCACCGCGTTGCGAGAAGCCCGTGATGCTGGGCAACGGGCCACCGGCGAGGCTTCCCCGCACCACCTGCTGCTCACCGAAGACGCCTGCTCCAACTGGAACACCTTGGCCAAAGTCAATCCACCACTTCGCAGTGACGCCGATGTCGAGGCCATCAAGACCGGCATCGCTGACGGGACGATCACCGTTCTGGCGACCGACCACGCGCCCCATCCGGCTCAGTCCAAAGACACGGACTTCGCGTCGGCCGCATTCGGGATGGTCGGGCTTGAGTGCGCCCTGCCGCTGTACCGCGAAGCCCTGATCGATGGCGGTGTCCTCGACTGGCCCGCCATGCTCGCCATGATGACCTGCGAGCCCGCCGCAGTCGCGGGCCTCGATCGGTTGGGCCTCGGGCGGCTCGAAGTCGGCGGCCCGGCAGACCTGACGATCATTGACCCCGATATGGATTGGACCATCAATCCGGCGGCATTCCTCACTGCAGGCCGCAACTGCCCATTTGCTGGACGCAAGGTCCGCGGACGGGCCATCGCCACCATCATTGATGGGCAATTCACATCCCGCCACAGCAGCGGTGCTATTGAAGGAAGGGCCATGGTTCGGTAGACTGGCCGGTCTTGCCTGTTCGGCGCGTGCCGCAGGCTGTTCTGGTCGGCTTCTCCCGTGCGGGGTGGGGCCAACCCTGCTCCAATCGCTGGCTGCGGCCAGCACCCCCCAAGCGTCCCTCGGACGAATCGGCTCCGCCCTGGCGGACCCCGCACGCCGGCTCGTCGGTGACGCTGCACAAGAAGGCTTGTTCCATGTCGGACAATCTCGTTCAGGACCTGCTTGACGCAGGCATTCACTTCGGCCAGCGACGCAGCAACTGGGATCCCCGGATGAAGCCCTATATCTGGGGGCAGCGCAACCGAATTCACATCATCGACATTCGCCAGACGGTTCGCGGACTGCTGCTTGCGAAGAAGTTCATCACCAAGACGGTTGCCAGCGGTAAGAGCGTCGTGTTCGTCGGCACCAAGCGGCAGGCCAAGGGTTCGGTCGAGCACTTTGCCACCGAGGTGGGAATGCCATGGGTCACCGAGCGTTGGCTCGGCGGCACGCTCAC
>CAYYGU010000143.1:0-3637 GCA_964471525.1 uncultured Isosphaeraceae bacterium | reverse complement strand
CCAGTCTGCGTTGCAAGTATCAATGAGTCCATCTACATCGCAGTCTGGATCGCCGATGGAGGGTGTGTTTGATGAACTCCTTGACTGGTCCAACGCCGAAATGAGGTTTCTGGATCGGCTTCACGAGGACGGCGACATCGACGCCGAGGTGTTGCACGCTGATCCGGATGTCCAGGAGCGAATCCGGCAACAGCCCATGTTGCGGTGGAAGGCCAAGAACGTGCGGGCGTATCGTGAGCAGGGGTCATAATCCGCTGCGTGGGGGGCCCAGAGCGAGCGGGCCATGCTCCAGAACCAGTCAATCCACTGTTCCGTTGCCCTCGCCACCTATACTTGGCCGCTTCCACGCCCCGAATCCCCTCCCAATGCCCATTCGAAACTTCTCCATCATCGCGCACATCGACCACGGCAAGAGCACGCTGGCCGACCGACTGCTTCAGGCCACCAAGGCCGTGAGTGATCGTGAGGCGAAGGAGCAACTACTGGACTCGATGGATCTTGAGCGGGAGCGGGGCATTACGATCAAGGCATCGGCCGTCACCGTGCATCACGAGTGTGATGGCGAAAACTATCAACTCAACTTCATCGACACGCCCGGGCACGTGGATTTTACCTATGAAGTGTCCCGCGCACTGACAGCCTGCGAAGGCGCGGTACTGGTGGTGGACAGCACGCAAGGCGTCGAGGCGCAGACCGTCGCCAACGCCTACCTCGCCATTGCGAGCGACCTCGACATCATTCCGGTTGTCAACAAGATCGACTTGCCAGCGGCCGACCCCGATCGCGTCGCCATGGAGATTGAATCGGTACTCGGTTTACCCGCCGAAGAGTGTATTTCTGTGTCGGCCAAGACCGGGAAGGGCATTGACGAGTTGCTCGATCGCATCTGCCGCGATCTTCCCGATCCACGGCCCTCCGAGATCGAGCAGACGCGGGCGCTCATCTTTGACAGCCACTACGACGAGTATCGCGGTGTCATTGTGTATGTGCGTGTGTTCGACGGCGAATTGAAGGTGGGCGACAAGATTCGCATGATGGGTACCGGCACCAGTTGGACCATCACCGAACTCGGCCGGAATACTCCCCAGCCCGAGAAAGTCAAGTCGATCGGCACTTCCGAAGTGGGGTGGATGGTCGCCGCAATCAAGACCCTTGAAGATGTGCGGGTCGGCGACACGATCACACACGAGAAGAACCTCGCCCCAGAGCCACTGCCGGGGTACGAAGAGCCCCAGCAAATGGTGTACTGTGATTTCTACCCATCGACGACGACCGATGCAGGGAAGAAGAGCGACTACGAGGCGTTACGGGAAGCCATTGAGAAACTTCGGCTCAACGATGCATCGTTTACCTTCGAATCGCAGCATTCCGAGGCCCTTGGGTTCGGGTTTCGCTGCGGCTTCCTTGGCCTGCTGCACATGGAAATCGTGCAAGAACGCCTTGAGCGGGAGGGCGGCGTTGAAGTTGTGCAGACCGCGCCGACGGTGACGTATCAGATCAAGACCACAACGGACGATCTCATTGAGATTCATAACCCGGCCGACTTGCCGGACCCCTCGCAGATCGCCGAGATCCGCGAGCCCATCGTCAAGATCGAAATCATCTGCCCGGACGAGAACATCGGCGATCTGATGAGCCTCTGCGACGGACGGCGTGGCGTCTTTCAGACGCAGCAGTTCATCTCCGAGGGCCGCCAGATGCTGATTTTCGAGATTCCACTCGCCGAGATCATTTACGATTTCTACGACAAGTTGAAGTCGATCACCCGTGGCTACGGCACGATGGACTACGAAGTCATCGAGTACCGCGCCGAGCGGCTTGCCAAAGTGAGCATTCTTGTCAACGGCATGCCGGTTGAGGCGCTGAGCATGATCTGTCACCGCGACAACGCCGAGAAACGCACGCGGGGCATGCTGTTGAAACTTCGCAAGCAGATCGATCGCCACCAATTTGAAATCGCATTGCAAGCGGCGATCGGCGGTAAGATCATCGCGCGTGAAACCGTCAAGGCCCTTCGTAAGAACGTGACCGCCAAGTGCTACGGCGGTGATGTGACTCGGAAACGCAAACTTCTTGAGAAGCAGAAGAAGGGGAAGAAACGCATGAAGTCGGTCGGATCCGTGCAGATTCCCCAAGAAGCGTTTCTCTCCATTCTCGATACTTCAGAGTAAACCCCACGGAGTTCTATTCATGAACCAGCTCACCATGCCCCGTCTTGTCATGCTTGTGGCTCTTGCTGTGACGGCCCTCCTGCTTGTCGATCGGTTCATCCCGCGGGTTGGCGCCGGCGACACGGCGCAGGCACCAACACTTGGGCCAGCATCCGCCTTGACGCTTGAAAATGAGGATGCCGAATCGATCACACTCAAGGTCGCCGACAAGCGGCTTGCGTGGGGCGACACCGCGCTCCGGCGGGTGTACAGCGTTGGATATGTACACATCGGCAAGGCGCTTTCGGAGTTGTTGCAGGGCGCCTCCTTCATCGAGGAGAATCAGGCACTTCAGGAAGAACTTCAAGCGGCCCAACAGACACTGATGGAAGCATTCCAGTCGGTTCAGTCGCGGATGGAGGGGCTGACGCCAGAAGACTCTGAATTCGAGGAGATCAGCAAGGAAGGCCAAGGGCTTCTCCAGCAGCGTGATCGCCTCATTCAGCAAGCCAATGCCGCCAAGGCCACGCTCGGCGCCGAGCAGGTTGAACGCGCCTACCGCGAGTTGGTCGATGCCATCAACGTCGTTGCCGATCGGCTTGAGATTGACATGGTTCATCGCTTCATTCCAACCGACGATCCCTTCCAGGTCCAACCCGGTCCCGGCGCCTTTCAGGCCGCCATGCTCCAGATCAGACTGCGAAGTGTCCTTCGATACCCCGAAGACATCGACATTACGAGTGAGGTCCTCCACGAACTCGGGATCGAGTGAGTCCCTGGACCCGATACTCCGCTCCCCCGCGTGCGGGGGAGAAGAAGCGCGGTACTCCGCTCCCCCGCTTGCGGGGGAGCTCCGCCGAAGGCGGTGAGGGGGTGTGTTCAGCGGCACCCCCTCTGTCGCTGCGCGACATCTCCCCCGCACGCGGGGGAGAAGAAGCGCGGTACTGCGCTCCCCCGCCTGCCGGGGAGAAGAAGCGCTTCTCAGATGGCTGCGCTGAATACGGTGCGTACTGCGTGCTTCACCACATCCATCGTGGGACACCCATCACCGAGTGCCTCTCTCATGCTTGTCACACCGCGGCCGTGAAGACCACACGGGACGATGAATTCGAAGTGTGAGAGATCCGGATCGACATTGAGCGCGATCCCGTGCATCGAGACCCATCGCGAGACTCGCACGCCCAGAGCGCAGATCTTGTTGGGGCCAAGCCAGACGCCGGTTGCGTCTTCGTCGCGGTGGGCGGTGATGTTGAAGTGGGCAAGGGTCTCGATGACGCGTTCTTCCAGCCACCGCATGTAGCCGTGCAGCCGAAGGTCGAGCATATTGAGGTCGAGGATGGGATAGACGACCAGTTGCCCCGGACCGTGGTAGGTGATGTCACCGCCGCGGTCGGTCTCGTGGACCTCGACGCCTGCGTCCCTGAGGGTTTCTGCGGTCGCGAGCAGGTGTGAGCCCGCATCGGCGCGGCGGGAGACGGTGATGACAG
>CAYYGU010000142.1:0-3645 GCA_964471525.1 uncultured Isosphaeraceae bacterium | reverse complement strand
ACAAAAACACTTCCGAGGCTTCTCGCTCAGTACCGCGATGTCGTGGTGCCGAAGTTGCAAGAGGAGTTCTCGCTCACGAACGCGAATCAACTGCCGCAGATGAGCAAGGTGCTCGTCAATTCGGGCATCGGCCGCTTTCTGGAAAACCAGAAGCTGAAGCCGGAGATCCGCGACACCGTCATCGATACGCTCACCACGATCACCGGGCAGAAGCCCATCATGGTGCTCGCCAAGCGATCGGTCGCCAACTTCAAGGTGCGAGAAGGCGCCCCGTCGGCTTTCGTCGTGACCCTGCGGGGCGAGCGGATGTGGCACTTCGCCGACCGCCTGATCAACCTCGCCATGCCCCGGATCAAGGACTTCCGCGGCGTGAAGGAAACGGCGTTTGACCAGGCCGGGAATTACTCGATGGGCCTGACCGAGCAGGCGGTATGGCCCGAAATCAATATGGCCCGCGTGAGTTTCACGCACGGCATGAACATCAACATCTGCTTTGAGCAGTCCAATCCGGAGATGAGTCGCTTCATCCTCCGCGAACTTGGAATGCCCTTTGCACGCAAGGACGACTGAGAGAACAAGACATGGCCAGTAAACGCGTATTTGCCAAGATGAAGAAAGAACCGAAGTTCTCCACCCGCAAGCGGAACCGGTGTTTGCTCACCGGACGCAGCCGCGGTGTGTATCGGAAGTTCGGAATCAGCCGGATCATGCTTCGCCAATTGGCGCTCGAAGGCAAGATCCCGGGAATGCGGAAGGCCAGTTGGTGAGGAAAGACGGGGCTTCTTGCCTCTGTGGAGTGAACCGATGTCACAACAAGATCTGACAGCCGACATGTTGACGCGTATTCGCAACGCTGTGCGAAACCACGCCGAGGATGTCGTGTGCCTTGATAACCGTCTCAACCGCGGTGTCGCCCAAGTTCTTCAGGACGAGGGCTACATCAACGAGTGGGATACCGAACAAGTTGGTGCACGAACGCACCTGCGTGTCCGTCTGAAGTACGGCCCACGCGGCGAGGACATCATTCGCGAGATCAAGCGAGTGTCCAAGCCGGGTTGCCGTGTGTATTCCAGTGTCGATGACATTCCTCGTCCCATGCAGGGCCTCGGAATCGCCATCGTCTCAACCAGTTCGGGTGTTATGAGCGACCGGCGAGCTCGATCCCAACGTGTAGGTGGCGAGTTGGTCGCCATCGTGAGCTGAGGAACAAACGATGTCCCGAATTGGAAAGAAGCCGATTGAAGTGCCCAAGGGCGTCAAGGTGCAGTGCAAGCCTGATGCATGCAGCATTGGCGTGGATGGTCCGAAGGGCTCCCTTGAGTACACCTGGCACGACGATATCGAAGTGAATTGGGATGAAGCCGGTTCTTCGATCAACTGTGCCATCCGTGAATCGCGTGCAGGTGAGCGAGCCGCTCGTGCTCAGTGGGGTACGACGCGGGCCCGTATTCAGAACATGGTCACTGGCGTCAGTCAGGGCTACACCAAGATTCTGAATATCGTCGGTGTCGGATGGAATGCCAAGCCAATGGGCAAGAACATTCAGCTCAACATCGGCTACTGCCATCCTGTCGATGTCCCGGCACCCGCCGGCGTCGAGTTTGATGTTGAAAAGGGCACCAAGATCACCATCACCGGTGCGGACAAGCATGCGGTCGGCCAGTTCGCCGCGAACATCCGCGATCAACGTCGCCCCGAGCCGTACAACGGCAAGGGCATTCTCTACGACGGCGAAATCATCGTCCGCAAGCAGGGCAAGGTATTCGGAGCCTGATCCGGGCTACGCGGGAGCGCATGACATGAAACGAAACGAACAACGAATCATTCGGCGGACGAGGCGGAAGAAGGGCATTCGAAGTGGACTCTTCGGGATGCCGGGTCGCCCGCGCCTGACCGTCTTCCGCAGCGCCAAGCACATGTACGCGCAGGTCATCGATGACCTGAGCGGCCGGACGCTTGCGGCTGCATCGACGATGGAAAAGGACGCAAAGGGCAACTATGGCGGCAATGTCGCCGCGGCAGGCCAAGTCGGTAAGCGGCTTGCCGAGCGGGCTGTCGCCGCGGGCGTCGGAACGGTCGTCTTCGATCGAAATGGTTTCAAGTATCACGGTCGGGTCAAGGGCCTGGCCGACGGTGCCCGCGAGGGCGGATTGAAGTTCTGAGCCGGATTCCCGGCAGACAGGTGTGTACCAATGGCTGAGTTTCTCGATGGATCAGGCGGAATTGAATCGACCACGGTCGGCGTGTTCCGCACGGCTGCGACCGTCAAGGGCGGGCGCCGCTTCAGCTTCTCTTCTCTGGTGGTCGTGGGTGATCGCAATGGTCGCGTCGGCGCCGGGTACGGCAAGGCGAACCAAGTGCCGCCAGCCATCGAGAAGGCGCAGAAGATCGCCAAGCGGAACATGCGGAGTTATCCCATGCAGGGTCGGACGATTCCGCATGAGGTCGAAGGCCGGTTTGGTGCCTGTCGCGTGCGGCTGGTTCCTGCATCGCCCGGTACCGGCGTCATCGCTGGCGCTTCGGTTCGTGCGGTGCTGGAGATGTTTGGCCTCCAGGATTGCCTGACCAAGTCATATGGTTCCAACAACTCCAAGAACGTCGTCAAAGCGACCATCGACGGCTTGTCCCGGCTTCGCGGGAAGGACGATGTGGAACGGCTTCGTGGTGTTGGCGTTGGCACAACCGATGTTGAGGAGATGATCGTCCGCGGCACCAGTTTCATGCCGTCGGTCGAAGTTGCGGCCGATCCGGATGCTGCAGACGCCGAGCCAACCGAGCCAACCGAGCCGGCCAATGCTGCCGAGCCGACGAGCGAGGCAGCGAAAGAAGCTCCCGCAGAAGCCCCCGCTGAAAACGCAGCACCCTCCGATGATGACACCCCCAAGGAATCCCCCACTGAGTGATGCCCCGGCATCTCCAGGAGATCAACAGTCATGATGATTCATGAAATGACGTCCAAGGTCGGCCGCTACAAGGGCCGGAAGCGAGTGGGCCGAGGCCCCGGCAGCGGACACGGCAAGACCAGTGGCCGCGGCCACAAGGGTGCTGGTTCCCGGAGCGGCTTCAAACGCCGCGCCTACTTCGAGGGCGGCCAGATGACCTGGGCCAGGCGGATGCCGAAGCGCGGCTTCACCAACGCCCAGTTCCGGACCGAGTATCACGTCGTCAATCTCAAGACGCTCGAAGGTCGCTTCGGCGATGGCGACGAGGTCACGGCAGCGTCGCTGGCCAAGGCGGGCATCATCCGTGATACGAAGAAGCCGCTCAAGATCCTCGGAGAAGGCGAGCTGACGAAGAAACTCGACGTCACGGCCAACAAGTTGTCCAAGTCCGCCGAGGCCAAAATCACGGCCGCTGGCGGATCGGTCACTGTGCTCGAAATGAAGAAGTGGACGCGTGAGCCGGGCAAGCCGAAGAAGAAGGCTCCCGTGGAGGCTCCCGCTGCCGAGGCACCATCCGAGCGTACTGAACCCCCAGCGGAATCAAACGACGAGTGATTGAACGGGGCAAAGACGCCCCCAAAGGAACCTGATCCGGCATGTACAGCGCCGTCATCAATATCTTCCGGATTCCCGAGCTTCGCAATCGCGTGCTGTTCACGTTTGCGATGATCGCGATCTATCGCATCGGGTTCTGGATTCCACT
>CAYYGU010000141.1:0-3695 GCA_964471525.1 uncultured Isosphaeraceae bacterium | reverse complement strand
GCTGGCGGCGGCGGGGATCCCAGTTTCTGGATGATCACACCTTGATATGTGGGCAGAATGGGCCGATGCTGTCGTGTCTGTACACCCAGTCGAAATAGAGGAGCGACATGAACGAGCAGGCCGCTGGTTCCGAGGGGGCAACACCGGTTGAACGACGCGCCGCTGGCGTCGATGCTGTGTCCGAGTGGCGGTCCAAGTTGACCAAGGTGGCCACCGGTCTACTCGCGTACGAGACGCTGACGGGGCTGGCGATTCTGGCCTTGCCGTTCAGCCCATTCAATCAGTTCAATGTGCTGCTGCACACCATCCTCGGCATCGCCATGATTGTGCCCGTGCTGTGGTACTGCTGGCGGCACTGGGTTGTCCGCCGTAAGGGCAAACTCAGTCACTACCAGTTGATGGGGTATATCGCGGTGGCCTTGCTGCTCGGTTGCTTGCTCAGCGGTGTGGTGATCACCTGGCAAGGCGTGTTCGGGGTGCGGCTCAGCCTCGGCTGGGACATGGTTCACTTGGTGACCGGTTTGGCGATGGGCATCTTCATCATCGTGCACGTCGCGATGGTGGTGATTCGCCGGGTCAACAAGGAAGCATCCAAGCGAGCACTGGCGAGCGCTCGCCGTTCGTACTACGGATGGTCTGCTGCAGTGTGCGTACTGTTCATCGCGATCGGCCTTGTGTGGGAAGCAAGTTACGAGTCGCCGGTACTCCGGACCGCCTTTGACGAGACTTACAACTGGCGGTATGGCGAGGACCGACCGTTCGCGCCGAGCCTAGCGAGAATCGAGAATACCGATTGGCAGGATCACGTGACCGGTCAGGTCGAGGCCGCGTTACCCGCCGAGAAACGCCAGCTCTTCCATGCTTCGCTCGTGCAAACTCAGCGGGATCCCATGGGGCTGTTCGCGAGACTTCGCCAAGGTGCGACGGATGCCAAGGCTGACGAGTCCGAGCAGCAGGCGGTCGAGGCTGTCCTGTCGGCCGAGTCTGCCCACGTTCGCACGCAAAGCGCGATTGACCCGCGTCTGCTGGGAGGTTCCGCTGGATGCGGCACCAGCGGGTGTCACGAGGAGATCTACAAAGAGTGGCTCCCGAGCGCGCATCGATACTCGTCTCTTGACCAGATGTTTCAGGACGTTCAAGACTTGATGGTTGCCGAGACCAGCGCGGAAACGACGCGGTATTGCGGCGGCTGCCACGACCCGATTTCGTTGTTCGCAGGTGCCAAGAATGCGCATACTGCGGTCGTCGGTGATCCGATCGGGATCGACGAAGGCACGAGTTGCCTCGTGTGCCACTCCATCGTGCAGACCGATGTGCAAGGCAACGGCGACTACACAATCAGGCCGCCGGAGCGATACTTGTGGGAGTTGCACGAAGACGATGCTGTGGGCAAGTTCCTCAGCGACTTCCTCATTCGCACCTACCCCAACCATCACATCACCGAGTACTCGCGACCGCTGTACAAGACACCCGAGTTCTGCGCCGCCTGCCACAAGCAGTACCTCGACGTCGAAGTCAATACGGACATCGGTAAGGTCCAGGGGCAGAACCAGTACGACAGTTGGATGAACTCGCGTTGGTATCACGAAGACAATCCAGAGGCCACCATCAGTTGCCGTGAGTGCCACATGCCGCTGCAACCGAGCAGCGATCCAGCTTCGGGTGATCCGACTGATTACAACCGGTCGCTTGCCGACGGTATGCATCGCGGGCATCGCATGTGCGGCGCCAACCAGTACATTCCAACCCTCCAGAATCTGGAAGGTGGCGAAGAGCAAGTACGGCTGGTGGAGGAGTGGCTGCGAGGCCAGACCGATATTCCGGAGATTGAGGACAAGTGGACACACGGCCCGGTGGTTCGTCTGTCCATCGATGCGCCGGAGACGATTGCGCCCGGCGAACAGGCCGATATCCGTGTCCTGCTCACCAACAACAAGACGGGCCACGACTTCCCGACCGGGCCGCTCGACATGATCGAGAGTTGGATCGAACTGACGGTGGTCGATGAACGGGGCGAGATCCTGTATCACACCGGCGGTGTGGAGGAGGAGACCGATCAGATCGTCAACTCGCAGGTACTCTTCAAAGCCGACGGCTTTGACCGCGAGGGCAAGTTGATCGACCGCCACAACCTGTGGGATCTGGTCGGCGCTTCGTATAAACGCTCCCTATACCCCGGCGTGACGGATTCGTTCGAAGCGGAGTTGGTGTGTCCATCGATGGCCCGCGGTCGACTGAACATCGATCCGCGGGAGGCGCCGGGCGTGCGGGTCGACGAGTTTGCAGTTTCTGCTGCCGAACCCGGAACACTTCGGGTCAAGGCGGTACTCTGGTATCGCAAGGCCAACCCCGAGTTTCTTGACCGTGTGTATGGCACCGAGGACGACGTCAGAAGTCCGGTGACCGCGATCTCCGAAGCCGAGGCCGTGATCAGGGTGCAGGATGTCCAAGCGCGGAATCAATAAACGACACGTACTCATGCTTCGCTGGGGTGTTCCGACCGTGCTGCTCACGATCGGGGCGGCCGTGGCGGTTGTGATGCTGAGCCAACGTGGCGACCCAATGGCCCCTGGCGAGGATGGCTCGATCGATGGTTTGACCTCTGTGCTCGCGAGGGAGACTACCGACGAGATGGTCACGATTGCGTTGCAGGATCAGACCAGCGAATCGGGCATCGAGTTCAAGCATTTCCCCGACACACGACGCTCGGTGCTTCCCGAGGACATGGGATCGGGGGCGGCGTGGGGCGACTTCGATGACGATGGCGATCAGGACTTGTTTCTGGTGAACTTCGCGGCCTCCATTCTGGAGCCGCTTCCCGATCGCGTCGGTGCCGGATCGTCCCGGTTGTATCGCAACGAGGGCGACGGGCGGTTCGTCGATGTGACCGAATCCGCAGGCCTTGGGAAGCCCATGCGAGGCAACGGGGCGGCGTGGGGTGATTTTGACGCCGACGGTGATCTAGATCTGTATGTGAGCGGGTGGGGACAGAACCGGTTGTACCGCAATGATGACGGCATATTCACGGATGTGGCGGCGGCGGCGGGGGTGGACGATGACGGTTTCGGCACAGGCTTGGCCTGGTTCGACGCGGACGGCGATGGTTGGATCGACCTGTATGTGTGTAACTATGTGGATTTCCAGTACCGCGAAGACGACCTCGCTCGTCGCGAGAAACAATACGGCGCGGAAGTGCCTTTCACCTTGAATCCATCCTCGTACAAGGCGGAGCCCAATCGCTTGTACCACAACAACGGCGATGGCACGTTCACCGATGTCGCGAAGTCCGCGGGTGTTGATGACTCCACCGGCCGCAGTCTCGGCGCCGCGCCCTTTGACTTCGATCTCGATGGCGATGTCGATCTGTACGTTGCGAACGATGTATCTGCAAACGGTGTCTTTCTGAATCGCGGGGACGGGACTTTCGAAGACATCGGTGCCTCATCGCTCGCGGCGGACTATCGCGGCGCGATGGGCATGGCGGTGGGGGACATGGATCGGGATAACGACTTCGACCTGTTCGTGACACACTGGATCGCTCAGGAGAACGCGGCGTTCGAGAACATGCACTCGGCGGATTGGAAGGACGACGATGGGAACCGGCGAATGTTCTTCATGGACAGTGCCGAGATGCTCGGCCTCGGGCAGGTCTCCCTGAAGACAGTCGGCTGGTCGACGGGCTTCGCCGACTTCGA
>CAYYGU010000140.1:0-3724 GCA_964471525.1 uncultured Isosphaeraceae bacterium | reverse complement strand
TCGGCGCCATTCAGGTGGCCGGCACGGCCATGCCGTCACAGTTGCCGTTCTTCGTGGCGGCCTGCGATTACACGCTGATCGGCGAGGAGTTCTTCGCGGCGTCAGCCTATCTTTCCAACGATCCCGAACAACTCGGATCGCTCAAGGGACAGGACATCGGCAAGATCATCGCGGCCGGTCTTCTGGTCGTCGGGTGCACGCTTGCCACGCTTGCCGTGACCATCGATACATGGCGGGGTGGCAGGATCGCGAAGTTGTACATCGAGGACAACATCCTCGGCGACGAAGGACTTGTGCCGAACGAAGACAAGGTGCGGGTCATTGATGCGGACATAGCCGCGGAACTCGAATCACTTTCTCAGCAGCCACATGGCGGCGGAGGTGATTCATGATCGCCAAACGAACCATCCCACTCTTCATCGCGGCCCTCGTCGGTGTGCTGATGATTGCCACCTACTTCATTCCGTATACGGAACAGTGGGGAGCCGAGGCGATGGAGATGTTCATCATCCTCGCGGCCGCCGCTATGGTGCTGGGGGCGGGCAGCCTGCTGCTGCTGAATCTTACGAAGATTTCGAATCGGCAGCCCGGCTGGGGCTACGCGGCCATCACGCTGACGGCCTTCTTTGTGACGCTCATCATTGGCCTGTTCAAGATCGGCGCCATGCCGACACCTTCTGCACCGGACAATGCGTGGACCGCCCCGATCGTGCAGGACGGCTCGCTCTTCTGGTGGATCTACAAATTCGGACTCGTGCCGCTTACGGCGACGATGTTCGCGATGCTTGCGTTCTACATCGCCTCGGCCGCTTTCCGCGCGTTCCGCGCCAAGAACGTCGAGGCAACGCTCCTGCTCGGTACCGCCTTCATCGTGCTGCTCGGACAGGTATATGCGGGCTACTGGCTGACCGACTTCCTGCCGAAGATCGAGTGGTGGGTGAATGATCTCCAGCATCTTGCGCCATATCTGGCGACGTTGCCGGAGGCGACTGCACATCTGGTGACGGCGGTGGTGACGCAGTTGGACGACGGCGTGCTGCTGAAGGATGTCGTGGTCAATGGCGTGCCTTATGCCAGCCTCGGGATCGACCAGCAGGCGCTGATCCAGGCCGGACTCGTCCGGGTCGATTCCATCAGGGACTTCACGCTTGCGGTCAGCATGCAGGCTGAGCAGTATGTTGCCCTGAAGGATATTGTCGTCAATGGTGTGCCCTATGAGTACATGAGTGCTGATCACAAGCCACTGGCGAAGGAGACAGTGGAGTACATCGGTGGCTGGTGGTATCAGCTTCTCAACGGACTTCGACTCGAGAACCTTACGCAGGTGATCCTTGACGTGCCGCAGAAGGCGGGTAATCGGGCCATCATGATCGGCATTGCACTGGGCATCGTGTCCACCTCACTCAAGGTCATCCTCGGTGTTGACCGCTCTTACCTTGGATCGGCGGACTGACCCATGATGAATCTTCTTCGCAATCTCGATCGTCGTTTGATCTTCCTCATCATGGGGCTTGCGGTGGCCATCCCGGTCCTGCTTCGTTTCGAGCCACCGTCCGAGGTGTCGATGATGACCCGCAACGTGTTCAACGCCGTGGAAGGTCTTCCCGATGGCTCCCGGGTGCTTCTTTCCTTCGACTTCGATCCGGGATCGCAGGGTGAGTTGCTGCCGATGGCGATGTCGTTTACGCGTCATCTTGCCGAGAAGAAGCACAAGATCTACTTCATGTGCCTCTGGCCGCTGGGCGAGCCTTTCATCGAAGACGCCATGAAATTGCTTCAGGAGGAGTATCCGCACCTGAAGTACGGCATCGACTACATGTCCTTCGGCTTCAAGCCCGGCAACGAGGCGGTCATCAAGAACATCATCGTCGATTGGAAGAAGCTCTTCATCACCGACTCTCGAAAGCAGGATCTCAACGAGATACCAATGACGGCGAACATCAAGTCGGCCAAACAGATGAATCTGCTCATCAGCGTCAGCGCAGGCGACCCGGGCACCAAGCAGTGGATTCAGTACGCTGCGACGCCATCGGGTCTTCCGATGGTCTCGGGCTGTACCGGCGTGCAGGCACCGCTCTTCTACCCCTACATACCCGACCCGCTCGCTGGGCTGCTTGCGGCGATCAAAGGTGCCGCAGGCTACGAGAAAGTCATGAGCGATCGCTATCCCGATCTCAAGGAGCCGGAGTTTGTCAAGGCCCGATTCTCATCGACGGCTGCTCAGCAGCGGATGGGACCGCAGTTCGTCGCGCACCTGCTGATGGTGCTGCTCATCGTCCTGGGCAACATCATCTTCTTTGTTGATCGAAGTCGGGGGAATGCCTGATGAGCCAGCATGACACAACACACGTCCCGGGAACAACCAGAGGCGGCCTGATCGGCTGGGTTGTCGGGCTGCTTGTACTCGTGGCGGGCATGATGGTCGCCGGTTTCGTACTCAACGCCGGACAGGTCTGGGTGGTGCCGGAAACGCAGTCCTACCGAATGCTTGAACATGTGGATCAGATTGATATCTGGGTTCCCGAAGATTCCCAGAAGGCGAGATCTTTAGATGCTCAGGGTGTCCCGCTGACCCAATCGGTCGTTCGCACTCTGCCGGCAGAATCCCTCAAACTGGCCGGCGGCGACAAGATGATTACGCCGGCCACCAAGCTCATGTCGAGTCACTTCGTCGGTGTCCTGATCACGGACGACTGGCAGAAGGCAGATGCATCGGGCCTGTTTGAGGCTGCTCCAAGTGGCTGGAAGGTGACTGACCAGACATCAGAGTGGGAAACGGTGACGCAGTTGCCTGCCAATACCAAGCTCGGTGATCGCCCTGAGGCCGCGGTTCTGAGTTGGAACCGCACCATCGGCGTATGGCTCGCTGCGATCCTGACGCTGTGCATCATGTCCTTCCTCATCGGCGACAATCCCTTCTACAAGACGGCCGAGGCGCTCGTTGTGGGCGCGTCGGCAGCGTATGCGATGGTGTACTCGTTCTACACGGGCATTGTGGATCAGTTGCTGGTCAACCTGTGGCCCGGGTTGGTGCGGGGATGGACGACACCGGGTCTCGCCGCCGACTGGGAATGGAAGTGGATCTACATCATTCCCCTGATCCTCTCGATCATGTTGGTGTGCCGTCTGCTTCCAAAGGGCGGCTGGATTGCCCGCTGGCCGCTGGCCTTCATCATTGGCGCAACAGCGGGCTTCCGGCTGCTGGCCCACCTGGAGTCGGACTTCCTGCTGCAGATCAAGGGCACGATCAAACCGCTTTGGGCCCTCGACACAGCCGATGCGTTCATATTCTGGCCATCGATGTCGGCGATCGTGATTCTGCTCAGCGTGCTGGCGTGCCTGGTGTACTTCTTCTTCTCGATGGAGCACAAGGGACTCGTAGGGAAGACGGCGAGGGGCGGCATTCTGGTCCTCATGGTCACCTTCGGCGCGGCCTTCGGCTTGACCGTGATGGGCCGTATCACGCTGCTCACCGAGCGTTTCGACTTCCTCTTCAAGGATTGGCTGCATCTTCTCTGACCGCTCACCTTGAGATGAGGACGCGGAGCCCTCTGGGGGCGGACCACTCCACGCAGCCCCCTTGGGTCAATGCCCCCCTTCATTGACAGAAAACGCCCCTTCACCTATCCTGCGTGGCTCGCTGGAGGCCCTCGGCGCCCAATTCCAGCCCTTGAGGAGACCTCACCATGGCCCTGCCCAAACTCAGGATATCCCCGACTCGCAA
>CAYYGU010000139.1:0-3743 GCA_964471525.1 uncultured Isosphaeraceae bacterium | reverse complement strand
CCATCTGTGCCACACTGTGGCAAATGTGTGAGAGGAGATCCGCACAATGAGGATTTTGGCACCCTGCGCGATCGCATCGGCCCTCGTCACCGCTGCAGCAGCACACGAATACACCCTGACCAACGACGGGACCATGAACCTCCAAGGTTCGCTCGGCACGGTGCTGACCGGCACGCTGATCGGCGACTGGGACGAGGAGACCAATCCAGACGGGACTCGCACCCTTCCCGGCGTATGGGGCGGATCCGGGAACAACCCGATTCCGATCGAGTTGACCATCACCATCGCCTTCGACGGAGACTCGGTGCCAACCGGGCCGCTTGATCTCGTGCTCGATCCCAAGACGGCATCGGCCGCGATAACTGGTCTGCTGTGGAATGTGACGCCCGACACCACGCTGCCGGCAAGTTTGACCGGCACGGCGCTCTATGAGACGTTCCGGACCGTGGCGCCCGACTCGCTGTATCCGGGCGGCGTACCGGTCGATATCCCCCTCGGTGAAGCCACGGTCAGCGGCGTCATGATTACGCAGATCTCCGACGCCGCTGGGACCGCGACTCCCGTCGATGGACAGCCCGGTGCGCACGACATTCTGGTGCCTGTCCCGGCGACACTCGCATTCCTCGTTGCCAGCGAATCGCTTGGCGAAATGCCGATGGAGTTCCCCATTGTCCTGACCATCGACGGCACGCATCAAGTCGGCGACGCGACCGACTTCCTCACGATGACCGCCGAGGCCGCCTTCGATGAAGCAGGTGATATTCCAGGCGAGCCGCTGCCCACGATCCCACTGGAAATGCCCACCGTCATTCCACCAGGAGACGAAACGGCAGGCGTGCTTCTCGATCTGACCCCGACAAGCGCCTCGGCCCAACTCGCCGCCAGTGCCGACCTCATCGCCACACATCAGCAGAGTCTGCCCGGCGATGTCAATGGTGACGGCATCGTTGATACGAATGACTTGCTGGCAGTCCTGGCTGCATGGGGGCCGTGTGAGCCACCGTGCCCCGAGGACATCGACAACGATGGTTCCGTCAGCGTGAATGATGTGCTGATTCTGATCGGGGCGTGGTCGGCCTGATTCTCTACTCGCTCTGGCACGCGCCCCACGAGGCGAGAAGGTACAGCAAGTCCGACGCGCCAACCATGTTGTCATTGGTCACATCGGCCGGACACGGATCGTCGCCGCATGGTCCCCAAGCCGCCGCCATGACCAGAAGGTCGTTGACGTCGACGACTTCATCCGCGTTCATGTCGCCAGGGCATGTCCCAAACATGAGGCCCGATTCAGAGTCGAGTCCAATGTCCACATCAAGGGTCTCCCCCTGCATCGCGACCCGCATCACTTCCATCGGAGCGAAGATTGTGCCGTCAGCATCACCCCACCGAAGAGACACGGGCCTTCCGGAGAGTTCAACGGCCATTCCGCCGGGCCAATCGACAACGCTGCTCCGATCACCACCACAACGCGATCTCAAACCGAGTCGGCCAGGACCTGCGGTGATATCGATGTGCAGGGTGTCGAGCCGCAGCAGACGTTGGTCTGTCTGAACGATCGTGTCCACAACGGCACCATCGCGAACGAGATCCAGTCCGATCCGCTCCGATGCCGGGAGTGCATAGACCCGGATTTGATCTCCACCCTTGAGCGGCAGCACACAGATTGGCCATCTGAGAAGGTGCTCGCCCAATCCGCGATCCACTCCAGTTTCCGGCAACACCACATCGATGGAGATCGTCCAAGACTCACCGAGATCTGGCAGTGGTTGCTCCACGCGTTCCATCGGAGGTGTCGCGTCTGCCGAAGAATCGGCTGGCGTCCACTGACCAAAGGAACTGTCGAACACGCCGTCCAAAGTAATCATGAAATCAACCGGCGGATGATCGTCATCATTGGCCGTTGTCGTGAGTCTGAACTGCGGACAGACGCCGTTGGGGAGGTCGCTCATACCGGACATCAACGTCGCGGGCCTCCAGACATGACTCGTCGCAATCGCCACCTTTCCGTAGGTCGCATCAAACCCAACCTCCAACCGCTCCTCAACTCGAAGCACGCCGGGCGCCAAGTTGCATATCCATGCTCGGACATAGAGCGGTGAGCCGCTGCATCCACTGTCGGCAAATGGAAACTCGCATGTCGCCACCGTGGACGAAGTCGGTGATTCTCTGTGTATCCGCCACACCTCACCCACGCCCGGCGCCTCGGCTGCCAGTCGGCCCAGCTCATCGAGGCCGGATCGATCGATTGTGGTCACATCGGATCCCGAGCCAGGTTCCCACTGAACATCGAGAGATGAATCGAGTCGCAACAAGTCACTGCCAGATGGCTCAATCAGCAACCCCCTCGCATTCCAGATGCGATCTGGAAGCGGCATCGACCAAATCCCCTTGGCCTCCACGGCCTGTGACAACCCCATGACGATGTGATCGCCCATGAGCGTGGCCCCGGACACCTTGCCGCTGTAGTTGGGCAACCCGGCAATCGTCGCAAATGACTCACGGTCCTCAGAGAGAAGAAGCCGAACTTCCGATGCGCCGGACTGCGCTCGCTCCATGTAGACCCGAGCCAATACAGGCCCGCCAGTTTCGGGGCGAGGCGACACCATGAGAGAGCAGGTGGTTTGAGTATTCCCATGATCGACAGGATCGCCCATCTGCCGCCCCCAACGCGGATTGAACTGCACGCCGTCTGCCGGATCTGCTGGTGGTGATGCGGACATGATGGCGGTCGATACGTTGTCGGCGCCGATCAACACGGTATTCACATCAGGTCCGGGGCAGGTTGCCCAGAACTGATTGGCCTGCATTGTGTTCTCGCCGCCAGGTTGCAAAGGCGCTCCGTGCATTCCCGTATGAACGGTCCACAGATCCGGGTTCGTCCAATCTGACCAATCGTCACAGGTCAACAACCGCACATCCGAATTCGCGCTGTCACCAACCGCAAGAAGCACGCCATTGGGCGTCCATGCGGCGGCGTGAGCATGAAGTGGAGGCGCATCGTTGAATTCGTGCAGAAGCACCGGTCCCTCGAATCGCCACGCTGATTGTCCGATGTCGTCGCGGACTGCTTTCAGAAGAAAACACTGCCCACCCCCGGTTTGTGATGGGATGTGATTGATGTAGTCCACAAACGGAATAAACGCCTCTGTCAGAGGAACACCGTGCGCGGTCGGAAAGTAGTTGGCCATCGATGAGGTGTACCCACGAGGCCAGCCGATCCACGGATTATCTCCGCTGAGCAGCGGTCCGTCGTACACATGCTCACATGTCCAGCCGCTGTCGCGCTCGATCATCGCAATGATGCTGACGCCTTCCGAGGCCCAGTCCATCTCCCCGTCGATTTCAATCAAACGGCTTCGCTGACAGTGCAGCAGAATGCACCCAGGCAGGACACATCCCGACCGTGGTCGAAACGCAAGATCGGGTTGCCGCTGCGGCGTGTTGGCCAGAATATCCATCTCTTCACCCACGCCGTCCATTCGCGTCATGTCGAATACTTGCGTTGGCCCATTCTCGATCGATCCTTCAAAAATCGAGAAGCGGTAATTCATGCTGTTCACGGACACGAGCAGCGGCGTCTGTTCATCCCGGCACACCCCGCCGAGTACAAACGCAATCGAGCCATCCTCGGACCATGCGTGCGTCCAATCTGGCATGTCACAGCACGCTCGCTGCGGTCCCCATCTCGCCTCATTCGCTTCGGCCACGGACGCGTCCGCCGACCGGCCAGGAAGGGGTCGATC
>CAYYGU010000138.1:1546-3807 GCA_964471525.1 uncultured Isosphaeraceae bacterium | reverse complement strand
CGATCCGGTCGAGAAGGTCGATCCGCCCGCAGCGGAGACCCCTCCGCCAGCCGAGGCCAAAGAGACCGAGCCGCCTGCGGACCCCACGAGTCCCGCAGGAGCGGCTGCGAGCGTGGACGATGGACTGACCCGTCCCGCTGCGGCCAGAATCACGATTCGCCTGCGAGAAGCTGGATTTGAGGGGTGGTCTGAGCCCGTCGCTTGGGCCGCTTCTGTCACACAACTCCTCGGAGGGGCACTCATCTTCGTCGGGCTCCTGACGCGGCTTTGGGCCTTCTTGCTTGCGGTTGTGCTTGGCGGGTCGTTCTGGTTGGTGACCGTTCAAGCGGCGGGGATGTTCGATCTCAGTCCCTTTGAATGGGCAGCGAAGGGGTCGGACTTTCAAGAGATGTTCTTCACGCTGGCAATGTTTGTCTTGGCCTTCGGTGTGCTGCTGACGGGGCCAGGCATGGTGGCGATGGACACCTTGCTGTGGAAACCGGCCCGGCTGGAAACGGATCCCACGAGCGAAGTCGCCCAGCAGTAGCGGGCCATCGCCGGGCGAGATGGGAATCCACGACAGATCGGCGATGCTCTTTGGCCGTTGTTGGGTGGTTCTCCGTCGCGGGGGCGTATCCTCCGTGTGGGAGGCACTGCACAGGTGACCATGCGAACCGCCGCTTCAAGAAACCTCGCCACACCGCGGGCCGGTGGGCGGCAGCCCCTACGGCAGATTGGGCCCTGGGGGGCCTCGGTCCTGCTGCACGCGGGCGTGATCGTGGTGGGCTTTCTCGTGACGTGGTCCATCATTCAATTCGATGAAAACCTGCCCTCGCCGGTTGTGACAGGTGAGATCGCCATGATGTCGCCGGTTGTGGCCTTGCATCCTACCCCCGCCGAGTCCACCGCTGAGGCGGCACAGATTCCACTGCCGGACCTTCCCGGGGCATCGATGTCGACGCCGCGCATCACAGGTCCGGCCTCGGTGAGCCCTGCCGAGATGCCGGCCACACCCGTCTTCGCTGGCGCTTCGATGGGAGTCGCCCGCACAGTCGTCTTTGTCATCGATGCAAGCGGCAGCATGACCGCGTGGCTTCCCTTCGTGATTGATGAGGTCGAGCGAACACTGGCTGCCATGAGTGGCGATCAGCACTTCGCCGTCGTGTGCTTTGCTGGCGATGCCGTGCGGGTCACTCCGAAACACGGATTGGTCGCCGCGACGCCTCAGGCAGCCGCCGAAGTCATTGCCGCACTACGAAACACGGCAGGTCGCCAAGGCGGAGGCGGTTCCAATCCGGTCCCCGGTCTTCGCAAGGCCTTCATGATGCAACCCGAATTGGTGCTGCTCTTGAGTGAGGGGCTCGATGGTCGCGGGCGATGGGCGGTCGATCGCAAGGCTACGCTGCGGGCCCTCGACGAGGCCAATTCGAAGCGCCGCATTCGCGTGGCGTGTATTCAACTGACCGCGGGCGAGCAGGCCGCGCCCGCCAAACTGATGCGAGCCATCGCCCAAGCCCACGGCGATGGCAGTATCACCACCGTCACTCTTGAGGAACTCGATCGATGAGTACCCGACTGTTCATAGCAACCGCATCGCTCTTGGCATCAACATGCCCCGCCGCCGCCTCGCCTGCGGCACGCAGTTTCGCGTCTGCGTTTTTTATCTCCCGCAACGGTGATGGGCGGATCGAAATGCTCGGAACGGCAGTCATTTGGCTGCTGCTGTGCATGTCTGCTGCTGCGGTTGGTTTGGCCATTTCGATGACGAGCAACAATCGCCGCGAGTCCATTCTGCCTGCGGGCTTCATTGAGCACATGCAGGCCGACATTGATGCCAAGCGATTCCGCGAGGCCATGAAGCGGGCCGATGGCAGCGACTCCTTTATTGGGCGGATTATGGGCGAGGCGATGCGGCAGGCACCCCACGGGTGGAGTGCGGTGATTCGCACGCTTGAGCAGGCCTCCGAAGAGCGGACGGTGGCGAGGTTGCGGCGAATCGAGATCCTCAACACCATTGGGCAGGTCAGCCCGATGATCGGTCTCTTTGGCACGGTCTACGGCATGATTCTGGCATTCACCGCAATCGTCGCCTCTGGCGGCGCAGCCGATCCGGTGATGCTCGCCGGTGGCATCGGTACGGCGCTCACGACGACCTTCTGGGGGCTTGTGGTCGCCATTCCTTCGCTCGCCGCCTGCGCGATGCTTCGCGGACGCATCGACGCTGTGACCGCCGAAGCGACGCTCGCTGCCGAGGAGCTGCTCAGTGGCTTCCGTCCCAAGGG
>CAYYGU010000138.1:0-1446 GCA_964471525.1 uncultured Isosphaeraceae bacterium | reverse complement strand
GGAAGTTCGCAGTATCACATCGCGGGACTGACCTACCCAACTGATGCAGCCGGGCGCGCAGCGATTGGTGAGGTGCTCGAAGAAGTGCTCGCTCGCAATGGCCGCACCGCCGTTCAACTTCGCGCGGGACGGGACACGCCGTGGGATGTCGTGGCGCCACTCCTTGACGAGGCTCGGAATGCAGGCGTTCGCGCCCGCTTGCAGCATCCTGTCCGTGTCCAACTCGCCGCCATCCGGGAGCGGGGCATATGAGACCGCACGCGATTGCCAATCGCCGCCGCGGGAGCGGCGTCGCCTTACAGATTGCGCCGATGATCGACGTCGTTTTCTTGCTGCTCATGTACTTTATGGTGGCGACCGATTTCAGCCCATCCGAGGAGGTCTTCAGATTGGACCTCCCGGCGCACTCGGTTGGTTCTGCCGATCCCCTGCAACTCATCGACGAGCCGCTTCGTGTTCGTGTCGTGGCTGCGGGCGCTGGTGGCGAGCACGCGCGCATCACGGTTGATGGTCCCTGGGAGATCGCTGGTTCTCCAGAGGGGCTGCGGACCTTCCTGAGCGACTCACTCGTCCCGCGGGGCAACCTCTTTCTGTCCGATCATCCCATTGTCATCGTTCCGTCTCTTCGGGTCGGATGGGGTCATGTCGTCGCGGTCTTCAATGCCGCGGTCGCGGCGGGCTGCACCAATGTCACGCTGGAAACTCCGTCATGATGCTTGCCGCGATGATCACGATCGGATTGTCCGCCACCGTCGCGGGCGATCTTCGTGCAAACTTCGCCCAAGCCGGTACGCCCGCCGAGCGAATCGAATCAGGACTCACGCTGCTCGATGATCTGTTGGACCGGCAGTGGTCCGAAAACCTGACCGTAGAGTTGGCGATGATCGGTCTTCCAGATGCTGCTCGCGATGAGACCGCCCGTGCGATCATCGACGAGGCCCTTGTTGTGACCGATGCGGTCGATGCTGCGATCCGCCAAGCGGCAAGCGGTGGACGACGAGTCTCGGCCGACGCAGCCCGGTGGCGGCGCGCCCGCGGGCTGGCATGCGCTGCCGCTGCGGTTCTTGGCGATGAGCCGCAGGACCGATCGGGAGAGGCCATGACGCATTTGCAGAACGCCGCTGCGGGTTGGGGTGACGCATCGGGGCGGCTTCGAAGGATGCTCGCGGAAGTGCATCTCGTCCGCGGTGAGGCCGAAGCCGCCACGCAACGTGCCTCAGAAGTCGCCAGCAGCGATGCAGCCACGCCGCTCCAGCGCACGCTGGCCGAAACCGTCTTGGTGCGAGGTGCGAACACGACCGACTCGCAGGATGTGCTGAATCGCGCCGAGGCGGCCTGGCAAGCGGTGCTGATTGGAGAGGCGATTCTGCGTGCATCCCCCGATACGACGACGGCCCTTGGGTGGATCGGACCGATTCGCTCGGCGCTTGGGCGATGTGGAATCGA
>CAYYGU010000137.1:0-3865 GCA_964471525.1 uncultured Isosphaeraceae bacterium | reverse complement strand
GAAGGCATGTACGGCGGTGTGGAGTGGTTCCCACTGCCCGAGAAGATCTACGACGCCCTGTGCGATAACCCGAAGATGGTCAAGTGGAAGGACAAGGGTCTTGAGAACGTCGCCCTGTCCACTCGGATCATGTCCAAGCAGGGCTGCGAGAGCATCTGCAGGCGAGCCTTTGAATTCGCCGCGGCGAACAATCGTCGGTCGGTCACGCTTGTGGAGAAGCCCAATGTGCTTCGCGAAACCGGCGGGCTGATGACGCGGGTCTTCCGCTCGGTCGCGAGCGAGTTTCCGGGGATCGAGGCGTGGGAAGCAAATATCGACGCCATCTGCATGTGGATGATCAAGAACCCGCAGGACTACGACGTACTCGTCGCCGAGAACATGTTCGGCGACATCATCAGCGATCTTGCCGCTGGCCTGATCGGCGGACTCGGGTTTGCCTCGTCGGCCAACATCGGCGATGAATACGCCGTGTTCGAACCAACCCATGGCTCGGCGCCGAAGTACGTCGGAAAGAATGTCGTCAACCCCATGGCAATGATGTTCACGGCCAAACTCATGCTCGATTGGCTTGGCGAGAAGGAAGCCGGGGATCGTCTTGAGAACGCGCTCGCCGCCGTCATCGCAGAGGGCAAGGTCGCCACCTATGACATCAAGGGCCGCGGTAAGGGCGACTCCACCACGGATGTCGCCGAGGAAGTCGCTCGCAAAGTTTCTGAAACCGTCAACGCCTGAATGCAAGGGATTCCCCAATGGGTGGCCACGACACGTCCAAGAAGAACACCGACTTCATCTCCTGGAAACTCGCCCAGTGGGCGGCTGGGCTGAGCTTCGAGTCGCTCTCTGAGGACGCTATTCACGCCGCCAAGTTGTACTTGTACGACTCCTTCGGCTGCGCTCTCGGCGGCAGCGAGCAGCATGACCTGCAGATCTTCCTCGACCATGCCCGCGCCATGGGCGGCGCCGAGACCTGCACCGTCTTTGGGTCTGGGTTCAAAACCGATCCCGTGATGGCCGCCATGCTCAATGCCCTGTGCATTCGGGCGATGGACTACAACGACATCTATTGGAAGGCGGATCCGGCGCACCCCTCGGACATCATCCCGGCGGCCCTCTCGATCTGCGAGATGAATGGTCTTTCCGGCAAGGATCTCATTCTTGGTGTGTGCATCGGCCATGAAATCGAAATGCGGCTTGCCGAGTTCGGCAACCCCGGCGTGCGCGAGTACGGCTGGCATCATGCGACAATTACCTGCGTGGCGTCCCCGATTGTCGCTGGCCGCATGCTCGGACTCTCGGCCGAGCAGATCCAGCAGGCCATTGGTATCAGCGTGAGCCCGAATATGTGCCTTGGCGCCGTGACGGCGGGCAAACTGACCAATATGAAGAACACTGTCGATCCCATGTCCACCCGCGCGGGCGTGGAAGCGGCGCTGCTGGCAGCGGGGGGATACAGCGGTCCCGAACATGTCATCGACGGCAAGGAGGGGCTGGTTCACTGCTTCGAGAAGTTTGGTGGTTCCTTCGATCTCGGGAGGCTCGGTGACGCGTTGCCCAGTTCACCCGGGGATCACTGGAAGATCCTCGACTGCGGCATGAAGTCCTTTCCGATCGAGGCCCTCAGCCACGCGCCGCTTACGGCGATGATGAAGATCGTCAAGGCCCACGATCTCGATCCTGATGCCATTGCGGAGATCAAGGTTGAAGTCATTGCTCGGGCCGCCGACATCCTCGGCGATCCTGCGAAATACCGACCGACCAGCAAGGAAACGGCCGACCACAGTTTGCCCTACTCGCTTGCGGTTGGACTCGTTGATGGCATGGTGACGCCGCTGCAGTTCAAGCAGGAACGCATCGACGACCCGGCCCTCATTCCGGTGATGGACAAGATCCAGGTTGTTCCCAATGAGGAATTCGAGGCCCTCTTCCCGAAGTTCCAGCCCAGTCAGGTGACAATCACCCTCGTAGACGGCACGTCCTACTGCGAGCGGGTCGATGTGCCCAAGGGCGATCCTCGCGATCCAATGACCGAGGACGAGATCGCCGTCAAATTCAATGCCCTTGGGACGAGCGTGGTCGGCGAAGAAGCGTGCATGCGGCTTCGCAAGCTTATTATGACTATGGAAGAAGCGTCGTCCATGGGTCCGCTATTTGACTTGATGACGGCGAGCGTCGCCGTCTGATCGTGGTGTGTTCTTTGATGGAGCCCTGCTATGTCCCTGATAGTCACCGGAACCATCGGCATCGATACCGTCCACACACCGACCGGCTCGGCCGAGCGGGTGCTTGGCGGATCCTGCGCCTACTTCGCGGCAGCGGCTTCGCACTACACGCCGACTCGGTTGGTTGGGGTTGTCGGTGATGATTGGCCGGATGAGCACCGGGCAATGCTCAACTCATTTCCAGGAATCGATCTCTCTGGCTTGGAGATTCGCGCCGGATCGGCGACGTTCAAGTGGGGTGGCCGCTACTTCGACAATATGAACGACCGCGAGACGCTCTTCACTGAACTCGGCGTTCTCGAAGAACATCCCCCGGCCGTCCCGAATGACTTTGCAGACAGTCACTACGTCTTCCTCGGCAATACCCATCCTGCCGTGCAGCTGGGAATGCTCGAACAACTGCCCAGTCGTACCCTCGCCGTCGCGGACACCATGGACCTCTGGATCAACATCGCCCACGAGGATCTGCTTGAACTCCTCCGGGCCGTTGACGGCTTGGTCGTCAACGACTCGGAGGCCGCGCAGTTGGCCGAGGAACGCAACGCCATTACCGCGGCGCGGCGTATTTTGGATATGGGGCCAAGTTTCGTCGTCGTCAAGAAGGGCGAGCACGGCTGCGTGCTTGTGCATCGTGACTCCAAGGACGTTTGTGTGCTGCCCGCGTTCCCGGTGGAATCGGCCGGGGTTGTGGACCCGACCGGCGCTGGCGACTCGTTCGCTGGCGGAATGATGGGGCACCTCGCCTCGTGCGAGCGAACCGACATCGAGGCCATCCACGAGGCGATTGCGTGGGGTACGATCAGTGCATCCTGCACCATCGGATCGTTCGGGCTTGAAGGAATCCGCGGCACGGACCGCGCCGATCTGCAGGTCAAGATGGAGCAGTTTCAGAGGGCTGCGTGGGTTGGGCCGCGGGGCGCAGAGGTCGGCCGGTAGGTCTACCGGCGATGCTCTAGGGCATCACGAAGGGAACCCTCGCATCGATCGAGTCGTTGGCGGGCGTCCTCTGGAGTCAACTCGCAGCGTACCGCAACGATGGCAGCCTTGAGGTGTCCATCGCTTGCTTCGATCCGGGCGGCGGCTTCTTCCCGACTGAGGTGCGGGGCAAAGGCTAGGAGGATGCGAATCGCTCGATCGAGCAGTTTGTCATTGGTGGCCCGCAGATCAACCATCAAATCGCCGTGGACCGCACCGAGGCGGATGAAGGCCGTGGTCGTGATGGCGTTGAGCGTGGCCTTCGTGGCGGTTCCGGCTTTGAGTCTGGTCGAGCCGGTGAGCAGTTCGGCCCCGGTATCGACGACGATCAATTGGTCGCATCCTGGGGGGCATTCCCGGGGGCAGCATGAGAGCAGGGCCGTGGCGGCGCCGCGCCGGCTCGCCTCCTCAATCGCCCCGAGGACCCACGGCGTGGTTCCTCCTGCGGCGATTCCCAGCACGGTATCCCCGGAGGCGACTGCCAACGATTCGAGTTCTGCTGCGGCGCCGGAGGGATCGTCCTCCTTCGCCTCGCTGGATCGCCGCAGCGACGTGTCGCCTCCTGCGATGAGTCCCACGACTTTTCCGGGATCGGCACCAAAGGTGGGCGGGCATTCCGAGGCGTCCAGCACACCGAGGCGACCGCTGGTTCCGGCGCCGAGGTAGATCAG
>CAYYGU010000136.1:0-3904 GCA_964471525.1 uncultured Isosphaeraceae bacterium | reverse complement strand
AGGACCAGATCAAACGGAACGACGCCCTCCCGAAGACACCGCTGATCGCCATACACATCTTCAAGAAACAGATTCAGCGCGGTCACCCGTTGCACCAATCCCGCCTCAAGGGTCGCCCACTCGTCAGATCCGATGATTCTCGGCACGAAGTCGAATGGGAAGATCCGTTCGGTCCCCTCGTCGCCCCCATACACCGTGAACGTAATGCCCTGATTCACCAGCGAGACGTGCTGGAGCCGCTCGCGGCGACGGACCTCGTCGTCATCCAATCTGCCCAACGTATCGACCACGGATCGATAGAGACCCCGAGCGGCATCATCGTCCGCCAATGCTTCGTCATACCCCTTCTTGGCCGCCTTCCAGGCAAGTGTCATAGACGGCAATCGTAACAGGAGCGATTCGGGACTTGCAGACCGGCACGTATCGACTCAAGGAATCGGGCGACCATGCGGATCTTCTCGCTGATCGCCGAGGGCTGCGGTGAGTTCCTTGGCGAGATCCCGATCGGTCACGTGCTCAAGCCGTTCGGCGGCCGCATGCAGGTGACTGCTTGGAATGGTCGATCTCCCCGCGAGGTAGGTTTCCCACAGCCGGTGCGCCCGGACGAGACCGCCCGCCGCGGCGCGGCCCGCCTCGGTCAGTTGCCAGCTGGATCCCTCCATCTGAGCCAACGACCCACGGCGAAGCTGACTCAACACTGCGGCGATCCTCCGTGGTCCGATTCGCACGTCCGAGCGAAGCAGGCTTTCGACAGTCTCGCGGCTGGTCTCCATCGATCGTTCTTCCATCCGAAACAGAAGCCCAAGCGCGTCTTCAAGCGCGACTCGCATCGCGTCGCGGTGTGCGACCCACCGCCGCGCCAGAACGCCACGGCCCGGCGCTACGATCGCGGCAACGAGAAAGAGGCCGCATGTTGCCACCGCCATCATCCCGGCGGAAGATGTATCCAAGCCGCCGCCGAGAATCCATCCGGGCACCGTGATCGCCGCAACATGGCCGCCCGCCGCCGCGGCGCCGCCCAGAACCACCGCCCACACGATCACCCACTTCATTCTCCGGCTCAGCAGGAGCGCCGATGCGGGCGGCGCTACGAGAAGGGCCACAGTGATAATGCTGCCGACTGCCTCAAAGCACGCCACGCAGGTTGCCGCGGTGACCACCATCAGTCCATAGTGAATCCACTTCGATCTGAACCCCTGCGCGGTCGCAAGCGCCGGGTCGAAAGAGGCCGCGAGCACTTCCTTGTAAAACAGCAGTGTGAGCAGCACATTCACAGCAAGTACCGCGATAAGTGGCAGCGCGATTCGCGGAACATCGATTCCCAGCAGTCCAATCGTGTCAAGCGGGGCCAGTTCGATGGCTCCGTACAGCACGCAGTTGGCATCAAGATCCACCGTGTCGGCTGTCTGCACGATGAGCAGCAAGCCAAGCGAGAAGAAGGTTGTAAACACAAGCCCCATCGCGGCACCTTTCTCGATCCGCCCCCAGCGGTGGACCAACTGTGTCATGGCGGCAGCGAGAATGCCCGACACCGCGGCGCCGAGGAACATCCAACCACCGGATCGTGTACCACTGATCAGAAACCCCAGCGCAATTCCCGGCAGGACCGCGTGAGAGATCGCATCGCCCATCATGCCCATGCCTCGGACAACCAACCATGAACCCGGCACAGCGCAGCAGGCGGCGACGAGTACGCCGATCAGGATGATCCACCCGTCGTAGTCGAGTGTCATGAACCACCCCCAAGTGGATGCGGGCTTTGTGGTGTCGCATCACTGCCAGCCAGAACGCGCTCCAAGTTCGCCACCAACTCTTCGCCGAGAACGTGTTCGACCAAATCGGCATCACGATCGACATGCGAAGCAGCGATATCGGCATGGCGAATGAGAAAGAGTTCCCACAGGCGATGATTGCGTAGGACGCGATCGGCCGCTGCTCGACCAGACAGGCTTAGGGTAAATCTGCGTCCATCTCGATTCACGTTCCCGGTTCGCACACCGCGGCGATGGAGCGTGTGAAGCCTGCCCCGAGACCAACTTCGCATGGAAGCAAGATCATCCATCGTCCACGTATCGGCCCCGCTTGCTTCCATCCACTCCGCCGCTGCCCGAAGCAGATGCTGCTGGCCGGTGCGACGCCGGAGCCCAGACGATCGCACGATGCGGCGCACCGCACCCCGTCTCATTCCGAACACCATGGAGAACACGAAGAAGCCAGCAAGCGTCAGCACGATGATCGAACCTGCAGGGAGTTTCGGCGCCATTGCGCTGATTGAGGCGCCAATCCAGCACGACGCGGCGCCGATCAGGCCCGCGAGCGCCACCATTCGCGGAAACGCATCCGTCCAGAACCTCGCTGCGGCCGCCGGGATGATGAGCAGGGCGATCACCAGGATGAGACCAACTGCCTGCAAACCTACCACCGTGACTGTCACAGCAAGCAGCATCAACCCGAGATCGAGCAGGCCCTCCCGCCGGCCGATCGCCCGACCGAATGCCTCATCGAAGCAGAGCAGTCGAAACTCCTTGGCCAGTGCCGCCGCAATGATCAGCGTCACCACCGCAGTCACTCCGATGCCAATCGCATCACTCCGGACCATCGACGCGGTTCGGCCGTATATGAAGGACTCCAGCCCGGCCTGATTGCCGCCCGGAAGCGATTGCGCCACGCCGAGCATGGCGATGCCAAGGCCGAACCCACCACCAAGCACAATGCCCATCACCGCGTCGTCCTTGAGGCGAGTTGATCGTCGAAGCACCGGGATCGCCCACGCGGCAAGCGTCCCGGCAATCGCAGCACCAAGCAGCAGTCCACCAAGCGACTTCCCCCCACCGCCGAACGCCTGCATCACGAGAAAGGCTCCGACCACGCCGGGCAGCATGGCATGGCTGACGGTATCGCCGAGAAGCGCCCGCTTGCGAAGTACGAGAAACGTACCTACAACGCCGGCCGCCACACCGAGCATCGCCGTTCCAAGCACGACCACCCGAGTGTTCCAGTCATCAAGCAGCAGGATGTCGAGTATGGAGGTCGCCAGATGCATGAGGATTACTTCGGCTGTGACAAGCGGCCGAGGGCCGTCGCGGCCTGCTCGAGCAGCGTGAGACGGCCACCGTAGGTCGCGCGGAGGTGATCGGCCGTGAGCGTGGTGTCCATCGGACCGCTCGCGACGACTCGCATGTTGAGAAGAATGATGTGCTCGAAGTACTCAGCCACGGTCTGCAGATCGTGATGCACGACCACGACCGTAGCGCCGTCCTGGCGAAGCGAACGAAGCACCTCCACGATGGCCTGCTCGGTCGCAGCATCGACCGAAGCAAAGGGCTCGTCCATGAGGTAGAGATCTGCATCCTGCACGAGCGCCCGGGCGAGGAAGACTCGCTGCTGCTGCCCACCCGAGAGTTGGCTGATCTGACGATGGGCGTACTCGGTCAGACCGACACGCTCGAGCGCCGACATCGCGGCCTGTTTCTGCGCCTTGCCGACCCATCGAAGCCAGCCGAGCCGACCATAGGTTCCCATTGCCACCACATCGAAGACGCTGACGGGGAAATCCCAATCGACCGTTTCCCGCTGCGGGACGTAGGCGACACGGCTGCGGACTTGCCGCCAAGGCGAGCCGAACATCTGCACGTCACCCGACACGCGAGGGAGCAGATCGAGGCAGGCCTTGATGAGGGTGCTCTTGCCGGCACCGTTGGGACCGACGATGGCGGCTAGGCAACCGGGGGGGATGTCAAGATCGACATCCCAGAGCACGGGACGGCGATCGTAGGCCACTGTCAAGTCGTGAATAGACAGCGCCGCGCTCGGATCATGCTCGGAGCCTCGAAGGATTCCTTCAGCCGCGGTCTTGGGTGGCATCGATCAGCTCCCGGATCCGGAGGGCACTGTTCGATATCCC
>CAYYGU010000135.1:2063-3948 GCA_964471525.1 uncultured Isosphaeraceae bacterium | reverse complement strand
CGATCGGTGAAGGTGCTTGTGCAACCACGATTGTCTTTGACCTGTACTTTGATAGCCATTTTCGAGCTCCTTGAGGTTGAGGTCACTCAGGAGACCGATACGCCCCCGCTACGCCGCGGGAAGACATCGGTTTCCTGTTTGGAAGAATTCGTTTGGTTCGCTCCGGAGATGTGTGCATGGGTCACTACATCGGCGGCGATTCCGCCGATCCCATCAGCAGTCCACACGCCCTGATCACGAACTGAAGTTGATTTCAGTGGCACGCGAACCCGCACGCGGCCGGAGGCTTCTCTGGTAGCGGTCACGGGGCCTCGGGGTCGGTCTCGCAACACAACGCGGGTCGTGACACGTTCAATACCGGGCGACGCGTCGGCTCGGCCAGCGATCGCGGGAGGAACCGCTTCGATGGTCAAGACACGGCCGCGAATCCGAACCCCGGTTGTTTCCAAGCCGGTCCCCGGGAGTGCCGCCTCGATCTCGATCCACTGTTCGGGCAGCATTCGCACTGAAATGCCTTGTTCGGCATGGAGAACCTTCTGCGTGCTGCTCAGTGTGTCCGTCTTCGCGTCGGTGTGCGTGTTGAGAATCATGGCTGAACTCCCGGGCCGACCGGCCCATTCGTGCCCGCTCCAGGGGCGGGCTCGACTGGAGGAGAACAACCGGCATGCCACATCGCAGCATGTCGCGGCGGCGAGGTACGAATCGCTGTTTAGAATCGATAGCGATGTCTTCGGTATGTCCGGCGTTCGCCCACACCCGAAGTCGTGGCGGCCGTGATTCCAATGCCGACTGCCGCGTCCAGAATCAGGAACCCGCGCAGCACCGCTTCCCGAGTGTGGACACCCACCCACTTGATGGCCCTATTGAGCCTATCACTCGGTGCTGCCAACTTGGCGGGCAGACTCGGATTTGGACAGGTCCGAAGTCACTACGGTGACGCCCTCTTGGTCAGACACCACCTGCCGCAGGCCCGCGGCTCCCATCACGCATCCGGCTGATGCCAAGGCATCGGCCAGCGCGGCGCTCGGCGCGAGTACGGTCACGTCCTCATGCCGCCGCATCCAGCGGCCGGTTCGTGGATCGATGATGTGTGAGCGACCGGCGAGGTGCTGCTCGCCCGAACCGGATGTCGCCACGCCACACTCGACAAGCATGAGCGGCACCTCATGCGCGACCACCCGCACCGTCCAGCCCACCTTCCCAGGAGGCGCCGCCCCAATTGCCAGATCGCCGCCGATGTCCACCAACACCGAGTCGATACCGAAGGTGCGAATCGTCTCGGCGGCCGCGTCGGCGGCAAGTCCCTTGCCGATTCCTCCGAAGTCGAGCCACGGAACCGGCGCCCGAAACCGCACTTCGCCTGGGCGGTGCTGCACCCGATCCGCTGGCGGTCCGGCATCCCCCATCATCTCGGTCCACTCAAGAGGGGGCTCGCCACGCGCCCGCGCGGCTCGCCACGAACTGCTCATTCGGCCGCATGCCGGGTCGAAGGCCCCGCCGGTGTCTCGCCACACGCCCATCGAAACCCGAAGGGCGTGGTCGAGGTCCGGACTGATCGGATTCCACACGCCATCCAGAGCGGTGCGAAGCCTCGTAACCTCGCTCTCCAGCCGCCAATCACTCAGAATGGCCTCCAAATGCTCGATTCGAGCGAAGGCGGCGGCGACTGCTTCTGTTGCCAACCCCTCATCTGCTGCATACATCACGATCCGAGCCCGCGTCCCCATAAGAATGCGGCCGTGCTCGGTGCGGGAGAAAGATTGCCCGCAACCAGAAAGCAGCCCCAGCATCAGCAGTAGTATTGTTCGTCCCATGCACACACTCGTGTACACCTTCTTCGCCCTCGCCGCAACCGCCGCCCCGGAATCGAACGCCCCGGAATCGA
>CAYYGU010000135.1:0-1963 GCA_964471525.1 uncultured Isosphaeraceae bacterium | reverse complement strand
CGCCCCGGAATCGAACGCCCCGGAATCGAGCCGCCCGGCAGAGCCTGCGAACGGACACCAGATTCCGGGGACCGATCTGCGGATACCCCTCGTGTCCGTACCGGCCACCAATGATTCACCCGCCATCCTGATCTCCCGCGACGAGATCAGTTGGGATCTCTACGACACGCTGGTCTATCGACTCGATCTGCCCGACCCAGCGGCCCCGCAAGACGGTGGCATCACCCGCCCCACCAAGCCCTATCTCATGGCCGACCGTGGGTGGGGGCATGCCGGGTATCCCGCGATCAGCGTGTCGCACCGCGGCGCCGAGGCCTTCTGTGACTGGCTTTCGGCCAAGACCGGCAAACACTGGCGACTTCCAACCGTGTCTGAGTGGACGCGGCTGTGCGACACCTCCGGACTGAGCAGCACTACGATCGATGAACATGCGTGGCACAAAACCAATGCCAAACGCAAGACGCACAAGATCGGCACTCGCAAGGCCGACGCCAATGGACTCCATGACTTGCAAGGCAATGTCGCAGAATGGTGTACAACGCCAGAGGGATCGTGGGCCTTGATGGGGGCCAGTTTCCGCGACGACGCAACCAGCATGCCGTGCGGCGCGGCAAAGACTCCAATTCCCGAATGGAACGATACCGATCCTCAGATTCCAAAGAGCATCTGGTGGCTTTCCGATGCGCCGTTTGCAGGCTTCCGCGTCGTCTGCGATGAAGCAGGGCCTGCCCCCACATCCGAGAAGGAAGTGACTGATGAATGAGCACCCGCAGGAATCATGTACGCGACGATCCTTTGTTGCGGCGGCCGGCACGGCAGCCGGCATTGTGGCCGTCGCTGGCTGCAAGAGCACCGATGCGATCACCTCCGGAGCACTCGCCCACACCGAGGGTGATGGGAAGATTCGCGTCGGTCTCATCGGCTGCGGCGGGCGAGGAAGCGGCGCCGCCGGGCAAGCGCTCAAAGCCGATCCTGGCGTCGTGCTGTATGCGATGGGTGACGCCTTTCAGGACCGGCTTGAGAACAGCCATACGCATCTGAGCGGCACCTTTGGTCAGCGAGTCGATGTGCCGAAGGAGCGGCGGTTCATCGGCTTTGATGCCTACAAGCAGGTGCTCAACAGCGGTGTCGATGTGGTCATTCTCACCACACCACCCCACTTTCGGCCCGAACACTTCAAGGCCGCAGTCGCCGCGGGTGCGCATGTCTTCATGGAGAAGCCAATGGCCGTCGACGGGGCGGGGGTCCGCTCCATTCTCGCCGACGCGAAGATCGCTCGCGAGAAGAACCTGAACATCATGGGTGGATTCTGCTGGCGGTACAACATGCCCAACCGCGCCTGCTATGAGCGGATTCACGACGGCGCCATCGGAGACATCGTCTGCGTGCATTCGACCTATCTCACCGCCCCGCTCGGAACCCGGCCGCGACAGGACGACTGGTCCGACATGGAGTGGCAACTTCGCAACTGGCAGCACTTCAACTGGCTCAGCGGCGATCACATCGCTGAGCAGGCCTGCCACGCCATCGACAAAATCAACTGGGCCAAAAACGACGTTCATCCCGCCAAGGCCATCGCACTGGGCGGACGGCAAATGCGAGAAACTCCCGAATCCGGCAATGTCTACGACCACTTCTCGGTGATGTACGTGTATGACGATGACTCACGTTGCTTCCATGATTGCCGGCAGATGCCAGGGTGCTGGAACGACAATACCGAGTACCTGATCGGCACCAATGGCACGTGTTACATCAACTCATGGGGTCCGACGCACGAAATCTCGGGACCACAGGAGTGGTTCTACGAAGGTCCCAACCCGAACATGTATCAGGTTGAGCATGATGAACTCTTTGAGGCCATCCGCGGCAAGCGTGACCGCATCGATGATGTGGAGCAGATGATGGCGAGTACGTTGATGTCCATCATGGGCCGCATGAGCGCCTACACGGGCCAGCAGGTCAC
>CAYYGU010000134.1:0-3963 GCA_964471525.1 uncultured Isosphaeraceae bacterium | reverse complement strand
GCATCGTGAACATCGTCATGGGTCCAGATGTCTATCAGCGTTGCCGCGCGGCAGTTCGGCACAGCCCCGCTGTCATCGTCTACGGGGATTTGCAGAGACGCGGTGAGATCGTGCATCTGAAGGGCGAGGTGGTGGCGGCTGTTGAGCAGTCGGGGGCATCGACGCGTCCGCGGTGGCAGGTGGTTGGGCGGGGGTACTCGTGGCGGTAGGAGGCGGAGGCCTCACGCCGCCGATCAGAGCACAAACACGATGAAGAACACCACGATCACCACGATGGTGATGAGGATCATCATGCGTTTGTGGAACTCGGTGGCGGCTGGGGGGCGACGAAGTACCCGTCCGCCGATCTGGTTGCCACAATCTGGGCAGAACTCGGCTTCGTCAAAGACCTGCCCTCCGCAGTCGGGGCACCAGCCTGTCTGGTCGCCCTCATCGCCGAATCGCTCGATGTCCTCAGCCGACGGGTCCTCGTCTCTCATTGTCGCTCCACGCGAACGCTCGAGGGAATTGGTCGCTGTGGCGACAGGGAGAAGGTTCCGGCGGGTGTTGCAATGGTGTCATTCTCGATGGTGATGGGAAAGTCGGTGCCGTGCAGAAACCGCGTCCATCCCCAAATCGCCCAACTGTCGAAGGCTGTGCCGCCATCTCCGGGGGCAAAGGACCAAGAAAGGGGGATGCGGCGTTGTAGTTGCGGCATGACTCCGAAGTACTCCCAGGATCTTCTGGCGTCCATCGTGCGGATGGACTGATCCTGCAAGCGATCGGGATCGAATGGCGTCCACCCACACCCGGGCAGGTAGACCTCGGCCCAGACTCCAAACTCGTCTTGGCGCCCGAATGTTCCTGATCCCATGCCAATGACCGGGCGTGCCGGCAGCCCGGCGGCTCGCAGCATGGCGACGCAAATACACACAAGGTCGGCAGGCGATCCGGTTCCAGCCTTGGCTGCCGCTTCGGCGCCGACGACGGCAATGCCTCGAAGTTGTCCCTGTTGACTGAGCGACATGCGGGTTTGCCCAACCTTGAACTTGCTGCATGCATCCTGCACGATGAGTTTGGCTGCTTGTACAGGTGGCACGCTGCGGACTTGCCCCTTCGTGAGCGTCTCGACCGTCTTCGTAATGATTTCGGCGGAGGATTCGATGAGCGGGCTCGGATTCAGGAGCGGGGCGACCTCGCTTGGCCAGCGGTCTGGCCAGCCAATCTGCATGGCGGCATTGGTGTCGAGGTTGCTCGACCAACTGCTCACATTGGCCTGCACCTCGATGTGAAGCGGCCAATTGGTGACTTCTGGTAGCGACAATCGAAGCGACCCACCGCCGAGGGCATCGGGCTTCGAGAACTTCTCGGCGCCGTTGATGGTGATGCGGTCACGACCCGCGATCAGTGCGACCGTGAAGTCCTTTGGACTCAGCGTGCTCCAAGGTCCGTCCGCGATGAGGGGGAGTATCCACTCCGCCTTTGTTGCCGGAATTGGTGGGTAGTTGATGGTACAGGTGAGTTTGAATCGATGCTCCACCATGTCGGTGCGTTGCAGTGGTCCTTCGGGAAGAATGACGGGCGTCAGGGCAGCGGTTGCCGTGCCGTTTCCCGATACCTGTGAGAGTGCCATCAGAACGATTGCAAGCGTAGTGCTCATGTGAGGGGGCTCTTGAATCCAATGCCGAGGAACATGGCGCCAAAGGTACGCAGGAATTCAGCCAGTGCCAAGTTGATGATGATGATCGCAAGAAAGGCCGATACGAACGACTCGGTCGTGGCGCGGCCGACACCAGCGGCGCCGGGTTTACAGTTGAAGCCCTTGTAGCAGGAGATGAGCCCAATACTCAGACCAAAGAAGGTCGCTTTGATCAGGCCGGTTGTGGGTTCCCAGTAACTGAGAAACCACGCCGTGTTGTCCCAGTACTCGCGGCCGGATACGCCATTCCATGCGACGGTAAACCCCGCGCCGCCGATGACACCGAGCAGATCCGAGAAGACAGTCAGGATGGGGGTCATCACCGTGCACACGATGACCCGCGGCACCACCAGCACATCGATTGGGTCGGCCCCCATCGAGCGGACGGCATCGAGTTGTTCGGTGACCCGCATCGTGCCGAGTTCGGCGGTCAGTGCGCCGCCCACGCGGCCCGCGACCATGACGGCAGCGAGTACGGGGCCAATCTGCTTGACAACCGACACATTGATGATCATGCCGAGCTTGTTCTCAAGTCCGTAGGCAGCGAACTGCTCGAAACTTTCCAGCGCCAGCAGCATTCCGATGAAGCCGCCGGTGATTGCGACGACGGGAATACTCAGGACACCGACCTGCATGATCAGCGGCGCCAGAATCCGCCACCGGAGCCAACGGCTCGGTCGAAGGACCGTTCCCGCTGCCGTATGCACCGCGAACCGCGTGAAGCGGCCAGCCCCCTCGAGAGGGATCCGGACACGTCGTCCTACACCCGCAGCAAGATCCAGTCCGTTGGTTGCCACGACTCTCAGCTCCTGCGAGCGGTGTCGATCACTTCATGGGCTCAGCGAAGGCGTCCTGCGAGGAACTGTCGACTTCGACCACGGTCTGGGTTCGGGGCGCCGGGACGAGGAAGATCTCGACGCGGCGATTCTCGGAAGTGCCACCAGCGGCATTCGTGACCAGCGGATGGAACTCGCCATCGCCAGCAACGCGAACCTGCTCGGGCGTGACACCGGCGTTGACCAGCGCATTGCGAACCGCGATGGCGCGATGGACCGACAAGTGCAGGTTGGATGGGTGGGCTTGCTTGGAGTGCGTCACCGGAACATCGTCGGTATGGCCGACGACCAATACTTCCAGCGGAACCGCAGTAGGCGATGAAATGATCTTGGCGACCGACGAGAGTGGCCCGTCGCTGCCTGCGCGGAGTTGATCGGATCCGCTTGCGAACGTCAGGTCGCTTGAGAAGCGAAGCATGCCGCTTTCGGGATCGAAGGAGATGTGGTCAGGGTTCTCAGAAGCGATCGCCGTCAATGCCGCTTCCATGTCCTCGGGAAGTTCGCCGACCTCCAGCGCGGTCAGATGCCGAGCAAGGGTGTCATTTCGCTTGGCAAGCGTGTCCCACTTGGCGCTGAGGCCGTCGTAATCACTCTGGAGGCGATCGATTTCCTGTTTGGACTGCCCGAGTTCCTGGTTTCGTCGGACAAGTGTTTGCTCAATCTCGGAGCGGCTTCGCTCGGCATCGCTGAGTTGTTGAACCAGCGAGCGATTGACGTTTTGCAAGGCTTCGTACTTGCGGCTGGTTTCATTTGGGACGCAACCGGCGGTTCCCAGAACCGAGGCGGTGAGCAGGCCGAGAGTCAGGCGACGAATCATGGACATCCCTCCAAAGGCGTTGTCGTGCTAGGCTCGGTGGCGATCTGGTCGGAAACGGAGCCGTGGCATGACAGTCATGCCGCATCATGAGGCGAGTACCCACCGAGGCGAAGCCAGTGTATCGATCGATGGGGCAGTAGGTTGGAGCATCCCACACAGATGAGCGGAACCTGTGGAGAACTTGTCCACAATCGTCGCATGATCCGCGCGGGCGGCCTGATCGACGCCGCCGGCCGAGCTGCTTCGCCGGGGGTGGTGCTGCTGGAAGGGGGGCGGGTCTGTGCTGCTGGCCCCCCCGAGTCGATTGGTCTGGTGGACGATGCCATCATCGAGGATTGGAGTGGCTTCCTGCTCATGCCAGCCCTGGTGAATGCCCATGCCCATCTGGACCTCAGTGGCGAGGGGACATGGCCATCCGCCGGGGCTGATTTCCGCGGGTGGGTCGACCGGGTCCGCTCGCTCCGAACGTCGATGGATCCTCAGTCCCAGCAAGAGGCGATCCAGCGAGGCATCGAGCTGGCCTTGGCAGGCGGCACCTGCTGCATTGGCGACATTGTTGGACACCCACCAAATCCGTCCATTCAGGGGGGCAATTCTGGACACCCACCATCTGGCAATGCTGGACACCCACC
>CAYYGU010000133.1:0-3965 GCA_964471525.1 uncultured Isosphaeraceae bacterium | reverse complement strand
CGAGGAAATTCTCGCCAGCGTCAAAGTCTTCGATCGGCAGGCAGGTGACGACCTGCTCACCCTCCTTGAGCCGCAGTAGGTTGACAATCGCGCGTCCCCTGCCTGTTCGTGCGCCCTCTGGGATCTGCCAAACCTTGAGTTTGAACACGCGTCCCAGTGTGGTAAAGCACAACAGGTCGTCGTGCGAACTGGCGGTGAAGAGCATCTCAGTGAAGTCATCATCGGCGATCTTGCCGCTGGTCACGCCGCGTCCTCCGCGGTTCTGTTCGCGGTATGTGTCGGTCGGGAGCCGCTTGATGTATCCGCGGTGAGTCACCGTGACGACGACATGATGCTCGGGGATCAGATCCCCGATGTTGTAGTCATCGACTTCGCTCTCTTCGATGGAGGTCTTCCGTTCGGTCCCGTAGGCTTCGCGGATCTCTTCGCAGTCTTCGCGGATGATGTCGAGAATGCGCTGCTCGTCCGAGAGGATGAGTTCATACGCTTCGATCTTCTCGACGAGGGCCGAATAATCGGCGACGAGTTTCTCGATCTCCAGACCCGTGAGTTGAATCAGTCGCAGCGCGCCGATGGCTTCGGCCTGCACTCGGGAGAGTGCCGTGCCATCATCGGCATTGCACTGCTTGAGTAGCAGGGAGGGGATGGTGGCCGCCTGTGGATGATCGGCTGCGATGCGGAACCGCCGCTCCATCAACTTGATGATGGCGTCTTCCCGGGTGCGGCACGAGCGAATCAGGGCGATGACCTCATCGATGTCACAGACGGCGAGGATGAGTCCTTCGAGTCTGTGGGCCTGTTTGCGGGCCTCCCGCAGCAGGTGCTCGGTTCGGCGGCGGACGACATCGCGGCGATGGTCGATGAAGCAATCGATCAGTTGCCGGATGCCCATCGTTCGGGGACGGCCACGATCGAGCGCGATGTTGATGATGGAGACCGTGCTTTGCAGCGGCGTAAATTGGAATATCTGCCGCTCGACGACATCCGGGTCGGCCCCTCGCTTGAGTTGCACGACGATTCGAGTGCGGTGCTTCTTGCCCGAGAAGTTCTTGATGTCCGCGATGCCCTGAATGCGGTCGGCCTTGGCGGCGTCGACCATCTTGTCGATCAAGTTGTTCTGGACCACCTGATATGGAATCTCGGTAATGACCAGGCACGGCTTGCCATTGAGTTCCTCGTGATGGAGACAGCCGCGAACAATGACTCGCCCCCGACCGGTCGCATAGGCGTCCGCGATACCCCGCCTGCCGACGATCGTTCCGCCTGTGGGGAAGTCCGGCCCTGGGATGATGTTCAGCAGTCCCGCGAGGTCGAGCGATGGATCATCGATGATCGCGACGATGGCATTGCACACTTCGGTGACGTTGTGTGGCGGCATCGAGCACGACATGCCAACCGCGATGCCGCTCGAACCGTTGACGAGCAGATTGGGGAACCGTGCGGGAAGGACGGTCGGCTCGGTCCGAGTCTCGTCATAATTGGCGATGAAGTCGACGGTGTCGAGTTTGAGATCCGTCAGAAGTTCGCTCGCGGCCTGAGTGAGCCGCGCTTCGGTGTACCGCATGGCCGCTGGCGGATCGCCGTCGATGGAGCCGAAGTTGCCCTGCTTGTCGACCAGCGGTACTCGCATCTTCCAGTTCTGGCCCATGTTGACCAGCGTGGGGTAGATGACCGATTCGCCGTGGGGGTGGTAATTGCCAGAGGTGTCACCCGAGATCTTGGCGCACTTCCGGTGTTTGCGACCCGGCGACAAATTGAGGTCGTTCATGGCGACGAGAATGCGCCGCTGGGACGGCTTCAATCCATCCCGAACGTCCGGAAGCGCGCGATCGGTGATCGTTGACATCGCGTAGGTCAGGTAACTGGTGTGCAGTTCCTGCTCGACACGTTGTTCGATGATGTGGCCGATGTTGTCCGGCGGCGTCGTGTTTTCGTCCCCCCCCGCGGGGCGGTCGGCATCGGTCATGAATGGGTGTCCTGCGGCGGCCAGCGGCGAAGCGTCGGGCCGATTTCGTATCCCGATATTGTACGCGATTCCGCCTCCGGAAAGTGGTTGGTGGGAAGCCTCACACTGCTTCGGCGAGCAGCAGGAATTCGCGGTTTCCTCGGCCCTTTCCTCGGCTGCTCTTCCCTCCACGGATGGGCGAAACAGTTGTACTCACACAGCGAAGGTGCATGGGTTCCAGCGTGTCCAGAACGGCCTGCAGCATGGTCTGCGCGATGGCATCATCGATGCGACCATCGGTGAGATGGGCTCGTCGGCCCGCCTCGTCGAGTTCGTAGTGCGGCTTCACCAGCGAGACAATGCGTCCGCCCGGCGCGAGCCAGCGGCGGGCTGCCGGGAGGGCGTGTCTCTGTGGCGTCCAGCCCAAATCGATGGCCACCAGATCCACGCCACCTTCAGGGGGTTCGGCGTGCATGGCGTTGGTTCGCTCTTGCACATCGACACGGGGATCTTGCCGGAGTTTCCAGGCCAGAATGCCGTAGCCGGTATCGACCGCGATGACCGAAGTCGCCCCGGCGCGGAGAAGGCAATCGGTGAATCCGCCGACATTGCAGCCAAGATCGGCGCAGCGGAGACCGGCGACGTTGAGGTCGAAGGTCTCCAACGCGTGCTGCAGTTTCCCCCCGGCCCGCGAGACGAGTTCTTCGCTCACGTCGCGGCCTCGGGTCCGATGCCGACGATGGCGATTCCGGCGCGATCGCATGCTTCGACGATCTTCGGCTGTTCCAGCAGAATGACGCGTCCTGCGCCAACCGCGATACAGCGACATCCGGCACTGGCGAGCCGCTCGATCGTCGCAGCACCGATCGTCGGCACATCGGATCGTTGGTCGTGCGTATCCGAGGCGGTCTTGAGCAAACACCACCCCTTGGCGCGGCAGAGGTCACTGGCCCGGTCGATCATGGCGTCGGTCCCTTCGACGGCCTCAACCGCGATGACATCACCTTCTCGGACGACGATGGACTGTCCTACGCCCATGTTGGCGACGTTCTGCAGCAGCGGCCAGCCGAAGGCGATGTCTTGCCGCTGTGATGTGGAGGGATCCCGCTCGCCGAGCGTGCCAGCCTTCGCGACGTGTTCCGGGATGTGAGTGGTTGAGTCGATGAGTGTGATTCCACTTCGGGAGAGTTCGTCGGCAACGGCGGCGAGTACGGCGGCGTCGCGGTGGTCGTGCCGGAGCCGACGATACCAGAGACGCAGCGCCCGCCAATCTGGAACGTCGCGAATCAGCCGCAGCGGATCGTGCATCCGGGCCTTGGCCACGCGGCCCACCATGACGGCCTCGTGCGCATCCCATCGCCGCAGCCGCCGAATCCAGCCACCCGGACGGTACAGCGACACGTCCGCCCATTGATCGCACAGGGGCCGGAGTTGCGGGTCGGCGTGTCCTCGAAAGGCGACACACGCGACACGCAGACCAGCTTCCCGCATGCCGCGGGCGACCAGCACAGGGAGCCGCCCCTCTCCGGCGATAAGTCCAATGGTCTCGGCCATGGGCGCAGGCTACTTCAGTCAGGTCCCGAGGGCACCATTCGCGTCGGGTCGACCAGCCCTTGGGGGGTTCGCAGAAGACGCTCTACCGCTGTCACGCCGTCGGTCTCGACAAAAAAGAGATCTCTTGCCGATGCTCGAACGAATCGATGGTGTACCAGATCGTCCAGCATGAGCAGCAGCGAGTTCATGGCGCCATCGATGTTGACCAGACCGATTGGCGAACCGTGTTCGGCCAGTTGCCTGCCGACAAGTGCCTCAAAGAACTCCTCCAGCGTGCCGAGGCCCCCAGGCAGGACCAGAACGCCGTCGGCGAGATCTAGGAGCCGTTTGCGTCGCTGCCGCATCGTGTCGAACACTTCGAGTTCGTCGCAGATGTCGGTTGCCTGTTCTAGTTCCACAAGTTGCGTCGTCGTGATACCGATCAGTTTCCCTCCGGCTTCCTTGCAGCCTTCGCTCAGCGCGCCCA
>CAYYGU010000132.1:0-3965 GCA_964471525.1 uncultured Isosphaeraceae bacterium | reverse complement strand
ACCCGTACCGTAACCCGCTTGGAAACGCCCCGCTCGGGTTGCGTGACACCGTAGAGGCGATCGCACGTGAGCATCGTTTGCTTGTTGTGAGTAATAACGATGAAGTGGCTTCGCTCAAGGAACTGGTCGATCGTCGAGCAGAAACGGCCGACGTTGGCGTCATCCAAGGCCGCATCGACCTCATCAAGAATGCAGAACGGTGCCGGGCGAGATTTGAAGATCGCCAGCAGCAGCGCGACGGCCGCCATGGTCTTCTCTCCTCCGGAGAGTTGGCTGATGACTCGCGGCTCCTTGCCTGGTGGCTTGGCCTTGATCTCAATGCCCGATTCGAGCATGTCCACATTTCCATCCTCGTCCGGAACGAGGAAGATGTCGGCGCTGCCACCGCCAAAGAGTTGGCGGAACAGACCCTTCGGCCCGGCGAAGTGCTCCCGGACATTGGCGAAGGTCTCTTCGAATCGAGTGCGGCTTGCGACTTCCAATTCAGCGATGAGGGTCTCCAACTGCCCGCGGGCCTGGTCGATGTCGGCGACCTGTTTGATCAAGTCCTCATTCCTCGCTTCAAGGTGCTGTTCCTCGTCGATGGCGTCGAGATTGACATTGCCCAGTTCCTTGATGGAGGCTTTGAGTTCCTGCACCTCGGCCTGCGCGGCATCTCGATCCATGAGCTCGCTCGGCTCGCGGGGGAGGTCCTTCCATAGGGGGAATTCGATCGACAGATCGATGCCGAGTTCCTCCATCGTGCGCTCTTCGAGATTCTCCCGCTTCACCTCCGCCTCTCGCCTGCTGAGTTCCAAGGCGGTGTGGTCTCGATCGAGAATACTGGTTTGCGAGCGTGCGGTCTTGACATCTTCGGCGGCTTGGGACGAGGCCTGCTTGGCCGCTTCGACCAATGACTCCGATTCGATCATGCGATCGCGGGCGTTCTTGGCCGCTTGACGAGAAGTCGTGAGTTGGGTGGTTGCTGTCTCGATGGCCGCTTCGTATTGATCGAGCTGGCCGGTCCGCCGTCCGATGTGCTCGCTCAGGGTGCGGCGGCGGACGCCCTGCTCTTCCGCTGCGGTTTCGACGTGACGTCGTTCTCGCTGTGAGGCTTGGTGCTGCTCTGCGAGGCGGCCGGATTCGATGCGGGCGGCGGCGAGCGACTCCTGTAATGCTTGTTGGGCGGCGCGAGCCGCGTCGGCGTCACGCTCTGCTTGGGTGATGCCAGACTCTGCGCCTTCCAATTCAGTCGCGAGTGTGTGGACATCCCTTGCAAAGTCGGCCTGCTGTGAGGTCAAGTCAGCACGCTTGATTTGCAGGTCGCGGCGTTCATCTTCGAGTTCGGCCCGTTGGTGGTGCAGCCTGATCAGATCGTTGGCGATCCCCTGCAAGCCGTATTCGAGATCGACGGCCTGATTGCTGGCCTGCTGCAATGCGTCGGCCGCATTGCGGCGACGCTGGTCGGCTGCGGAACTGGCGTGCTTGAGACCCCGCATATCTCGCTCGAGTCCAGCGATCCGCGTGTCGAACTCGCAGACGGCGGACTCCAGATCCTCCATTTCCATGCGGCGTGAGATCCAGCCCGCTGCGGCGGGCTTGCCAATTCTGATGCGACCATCTGGCTCAATGATCTCGCCGCTCTGGGCGGCCAGTCGCCAGTCTCGCATCGATCCGCGTGCCAGCAGCAGGGCCTGCTCAAAGGTCGCGACCACGGCAGTGCGTCCGAGGAGCCGTTCGGCAATTCCTTGGGCCTCAGGGCGAGCGCGAATGAGATCGAGGGCATGGCGGACATCAGCGAGCCCCGGCGGAAGCGGGGTCCGCCACTGGGTGTCGTCCTCGTGCTGCCCAATGGCGATCACCAGTCCAAGTTCCTGCTCGCGGCACCACCGGGCGAGGCTGCTGGCTGAGCTCTGATCCGGCGTCATGATGACTTCGACGTCACGGCCGAGCACGGTCTCGATCAGCGTGGCCCACTGCCGGTCGGTATGGATGGCGTCACCGAGTACACCAAGGATATGCTCGGGATGTTCATCGAGCGCCCGCTTCACATCGTCGCCCAGCCCTTCGTGGGCCTGCTGCATTTCCTCCAGCAGATGCAGGCGTGAGCCCGCCGCTGCTCGATCATGCCGCACATCGGCCAGGGCATCTGCGATCGCGTCGTGCCGCTGGCCGAGGTTGGCCGCGTCGTCATCGTGGCGTCGAAGATCGTGTTCGGCCGCGTCGACCTGTGCTCGTACCGTCTCAAGTGAGGCGGTATGTGAAGCACGCCGGGCTTCCGCCTGTTCGATGTCTTCGGCCATGGCGGCGGCACGGGGTTCACTCTTTTCGATCTGTTCGTCGGCCGCCTTGAGCCGCTCATCGGTTCCACTGCGGTTGGACTGAGCGGTCGCAAGATGCTCGGCGATGGCATCTCGGGCCTGCCTTGTCTCACGAAGTGTGCTGGCGGTCGTTTCGACCTGGCGGCTGGCATCGGAGGCGTTGCTGGTCAGCGAGGCAATTCGGGCTTCGGCAGCGGCAAGTTGGACCCCGACCGACTCGACTTCGTCTTCATATCGCTGCAGATCATCGGCGAGTTCGGCGGCGCGGGCATCGATGGTCTGCAACTCATGGCGGTCGGAATCGATCTGCTCGATGGCCTCGCCTCGCTGGCGGGTGGTGAAGTCGATCTGCTGCTGGGCCCGATCCGCAGCAGATGTTTGTTCGGCGTGCTGCCTGGAGAGCAGATGCCGATGCTCTTCTGCCTCGTGCCGCTGGATATCCGCCTCTTGCTGGGCCGCTTCGAGTTCGAGAACGTGTGCTTCCAGATCGCTTCGCTGGCGAGCCAGATCAGACAGCCGGCTGGTCAGTCCGATGAGTCGGTCCTGCAATTCATCGAATTGATCAAAGACGAGTTCTCGCCGGAGCGATCGGTATCGGCCGTCGAGTTCTTGGAATGTGCGTGCCTTTTTCGCTTGGCCTCGCACGAGCCGTAGCCGTCGTTCGGTGCCATCGAGTTGCTCGCGAATGCGGACCAGATTGACTTCGGTTCGCTCGAGCTTTCGCTGTGATTCAACGCGTCGAAGTTTGAACTTCGCAACCCCGGCCGCTTCTTCCAGAATGGTACGCCGTTCGACCGGGCTGGCCTGCAGCATGGAAGCGACGCGGCCCTGCTCGATAATGCAGTAGGCGGCATTGCCGATGCCCGTATCGAGAAAGAGGTCCTTGACATCTTTGAGCCGGACCTTGCGATCGTTGATGAGATACTCGCTTCGGCCATCGCGGTAGAGACGCCGTCCCACGTGCACCTGATCGGTATCCATCGCAAGGCCCCGGCGACCCTGTTGGATCGTCGCCTTGTGATCGACAAGAGGATTCTCGAATGTCAGGGTGACGGAGGCCATGCCAAGAGGCTTGCGGCCAGCGGAGCCGGCGAAGATGACATCGAGCATGGCGCCGCCACGCAGGCTCTTGGCGGACCGTTCGCCCAGTACCCACTTGACGGCATCGACGACATTGGACTTGCCGCAGCCGTTGGGGCCGACGATGCCGACCTTTGGCTCGTCAAATCGGAATTCAACGGTATCCGCGAATGACTTGAATCCGGAGACGGTGACGTTGCTCAGACGCATCGCGTGGGTGGACCTCCATGTCCGGCCTCCGTCCCTCCTGGACGGCGTGTTGAAGGGGGTGCCAGCAAGCACCTGTCGCCAGCAGGCCCCACTATATGTCGTCTCGTTGTCCGGTAGAACGCCAAGAAGTGGGTTTTTCGACTTTGAGGGCGGTGGCTGGGCTCATTCTGGACGGGCTTGGTAGTCGGTCATCGTTGCCGATCGGCGGAGTTCGGCCATGACGCGGTCTTGCTGGGCCTTGAAATCGGCCGCGACGTATTCTCGCCGCCACAGGGCGTGGAGGACGCCGACGACCTTGCTGTAGGTGAGATCGAGGCCGGGTGTCGGGTCTTCGACGGTGGGATTGTGGGCCAGCAGCAGGACCAATTCGTGGAG
>CAYYGU010000131.1:0-3974 GCA_964471525.1 uncultured Isosphaeraceae bacterium | reverse complement strand
CGGGTAGTCGGTGCGTGAATGAAATGATGGGCGCCGGAATCCCCCTCAATACCTACATCCGATGTTCGCCGGGCATCTCATCTGGCACGCCGCCGTCGAGGCCGTCCGGGTCATCCTCGTAGTCGTAGTCGTAGGTGAACTCGGCATCTTTGTCGCTGGCTGCGGGCTCGCCGCCATCATCGCCCGATGCCTCCATCGCCGTCATCTGCTCCCACTCTTCGAGTGAGATCATGACTTCGCGGGCAACCGAGCCTTTGTGTTCGCCGAGGATTCCGGCTTGGCCCATCTGATCCACCAAGCGAGAAGCGCGGCTGTAGCCGATGGCCATCCGCCGCTGGAGCAGCGACACGCTGCCGCGTCCCGATTCGATCATGACGCGAACGGCATCGTCGAACATCGGGTCTCGCTCGGATGGTTGCGCCCCGACTTCACCCTCGGTTCCGGGCCGCAGTTGAATGAGCTGCCGCTCGAAACTTGGCGACGCAACCTTCTTGAGGAACCGCACGACCTTGCGGCTCTCGCCTTCGTCAACGAGCGTGCCCTGAGCGCGACGTACTTCGGGGTCGCGCGGGGTCACGACCATCATGTCGCCATTGCCCAGCAGAAGTTCGGCCCCCTTTGAGTCGAGCACGATGCGGCTGTCCATGCCGCTTGAGACCTTGAAGGACATCCGGCAGGGCATATTCGATTTGATCAGGCCGGTCACGACATTGGCCTGCGGCCGCTGCGTCGCGAGAATGAGGTGGATACCGACCGCTCGGGCCTTCTGGGCGATGCGAACAATCGACTGCTCGACCTCCTTGTTCGTCATCATCATGTCGGCCAGTTCGTCGATGATGAAGACGATGTACGGGAACGAGCGGGGGATCTTGGCGTCTTCAAGATCATTCTGTGGCTGGAATCGTTCTCGTTTCTCTTCTTCGGTAAGCGCGTTGAACGAGCGGATATCCCGTACGCCTGCCTCGCGGAAGGTCTCGTACCGCTCCTCCATCTTGCGAACGGCCCATTCCAGAATCGCCGCAGCCCGGTTCATCTCGGTCACGACCGGGCAGGCCAGGTGCGGAATATCGCCAAACATGCTCAGTTCGACCATTTTGGGATCAACGAGAATGAGTTTGACCTCGTCGGGCCGCTTGAGGAAGAGCCACGACATGATGATTGAGTTGATGCACACGCTCTTGCCCGATCCGGTTGTGCCGGCGATGAGCATGTGCGGCATTTTCACGAGGTCCTCAACGAGCGGCTCGCCGCTGGCATCCTTGCCAAGGAACATCGGGAGAATCATGCCATCGGCGGCTCCAGAACTGATGAGTTCCCGCAGGCGGACCTTCTCGCGGCTCGGGTTCGGTACTTCGATGCCGATCGTCGTTTTGCCAGCCATCGTCGGCACAATGCGGATATTCGGAGCGCCGAGGCTGCGAGCCAGATCGCTCGCGATGCTGTTGATTCGGGCCACCCGGGTTCCTGGGGCCAATTGCACCGAGTAGAGGGTGACGGTCGGTCCTGAGTCGATCCCGGTGACATCTGCGTCGATCTCGTACGTTGTGAGTGCGTTCTCAAGCGATTCTGCTTGATCTCGAACCATCGCCTCGGCTTTTTCTGAGTAGCCGGTCTCCGGCTCGGCGAGCATCTCGACGGAGGGGAACTCGTATCCCTCGAAGTCCTCGCGTTGGATGTCCTCGTCCTTCGCGACGTCCTTCTTGCCGCCGAACATGCGGATCGGAAGTTTGGCGATCTTGGCCTTGAGTTGGGCCTTGCTCAGTGTGGGCCGTGGCTCGGCGTCCTCTTCTTCCTCGTCTTCGTATTCGTCTTCGTACTCGTATTCCTCGTCATCTTCCTCATCTTCCTCCTCGTCCTGCTCGTACTCGTCTTCGACTTCGGGATCTTCGTCCTCGAAGTCCCATTCTTCTTCATCCTCGGCATCTTCCGGCTCGGCCACCGCCGCGTCGCCCTCGGGTCGCAGTGAGAGCCGAGCCATCCAGTGCATGCTTGGCCTCGGCGTGTGCTGGCGAATCTGCACCATTCGCCGCCACGCCCAGCCCGGCAGAGCCAGCATGACTTCGTCGGCTGCAATCACCAGCCCAACGATGAACAGCACCAGCACGAGCAGCACCGTGCCAATCGTCCCGAATTGCGGAGAAAGCGCTCCGGCAATCGCGTGGCCAACCAGGCCGCCGGGAGCCCCGGCCATACCGCCGAAGGTTGGAAAAACCGCGGCGTGCAAGGACGAAAGACCGACAGCGGCCACAACCAGCCCGGTCGCCCGCAGCGGCGCATGGCTTGGGCGGCGGCCCAGGAGCGTGAGCACGAACCACACACCCACGCCGGACACGATGAGCCAGGCCCCGAGACCGATGGTGCGCAGCGACCAATAGGACACAACCGCACCAACCCGGCCACCGAGATTGGACACCGAGTGTGGGTAGGCCGACACGGTGTGAGAGGGGGGATCGGCCGATGAGAAACTCACCAGCGAGAGCATGAGGAAGCACCACACTCCGATTGCAAGAACCCACCCAGCCCACTTCAGCGGGCTCGCAGCAGAGCCACCCGCGGCGCCGCCCTGCCGCGGCTTGGTGGAATGCGATCGACCCCGAGAACGAACAGTGGCTGTTGGAGGCATGACCACTGTTCATCGGCTCTCAAAGGGGTCGGGGACCAGCATTCCAACCCTCGATTGCAGCAGCAGTTGCCGCATTATCGGAATGAGGAGAATCTGCGGCGATGCCAGACACGCCTCAATCGGCGACACTGCCCCGATGCAGGATGCAACCACATGGGCCGCCCTCCTCGGGCGGTGGATGGACCTTGCCAAGGCGGCTCGGGCTTTGGACGGGGCAGATGATGGGCCGTGGCAACGGGCGTTGCCGGCCATCATCACCTACGAGGCCCTCACGCAGGCACTTCCCCACATCGGTGACCTGCCGGTCGATGAGCGAAGTTTCGCGCTCGATCAGGCCGCCGTACTCCTTGAAGCCCGTCGCAGCGATATGGACGACGCCTTCGAGGAGTTACCCCCGGTGGTCGCAGAAGCCGATGCTGCCGTCGTGGCCGCCATCACCAACGCTCGCCGCTCCCTCGTGTGGACGATTCTCTGGGAGGGGCCTGGCCCACTGACGATGCCAGAAGTTCCGGGGGTGCCGGCAGGATCCTCCCGGGCCGGCGCCATGGCGATCATGCTTCCGGGCACGCTTGCGCTTCCGGGTGAGCCGATTGCCTGGTGGGTGGGACGCGACGAGCCAATGCTGGAACGCGGCATCGCCGGATGCCAGGCGGTACCGCTTGAGAGACCCCTTCAGGTGTGGCGGCACCTCGACTCGGATGGCCGCGCCAGCAAAGATCGCGTTCGACACACCGACGAGGATGGTCCCCGCGATGCCATCCCGATGCTTCTGCCCTTGGTGGCTGGTGGTGATTTCCTTCAACCGCCCGATCTGCCATCCGATTGGCCTCTCAACGATGCACGGACGATCGAGTTGTGTCCGCCCGTGTGCTGGGATGCGCCGCGAGATTGGTTCAGCGACTGACGGCCCGGCTCGGCCGCACCGTCATGGTGCGTGATGTTTCGTGTTGGCTCGCGATCATCATCCGATCGTGCAGATGCGGCGCATCCGAGGCCCACAATGCGTTGATCACATCCGGACAATTGCACTGTTCCGATCGATGCAGCAGGACAAGGTGTTGCAACTCGCTCACCGAGGCAATCTCCAGAACAGCATCCAGCGACTGACGATTGGAGAGATGCCCAGCACCACCCATGATGCGATCGATCAAGAATGGGGGTCGATTGCTGTGGATCTGCATGGTGTGATCGTAATTCGACTCGATCGCCAGCGCATCGAGTTGGTGTCGCTGGAAGAACGACAACAGCGACGACTCGGCGCAGCCAAGATCGGTCGCCCATCCGAGCGACACCTGCCCGTGACGAATGGCATAGGCCACCGTGCCGTGCGTGTCGTGTGGCGCCATGGCCG
>CAYYGU010000130.1:0-3995 GCA_964471525.1 uncultured Isosphaeraceae bacterium | reverse complement strand
GCGATGTGTCCTACCACGATCCACACTGTCCGGCGTTTCCGATGATGCGGCAGCACGCCATTGATCTGACATCGGTGCCGCTGAGCGAATCGCACCTCTCACACGCCGACGCGGTGCTGATCGTGACCGATCACGACGCGATTGATTGGCCGTTGATCGCGGCGCATGCCACGCTGATTGTGGATACGCGAAATGCCATGGACGGTCTCGCTGTCAGTGGCCGCTTGGTGCGCGCGTAAGTCTGTCCTTCCCGGAGGCGGTTTCGGGAAGAATCAGGCACAGCACGAAGGCCACGATGAACAACACCGGGATCACAGCCATCGCCAGTCTGAATTCCTCGGGCGTAGCGTTCCTGATCATGTCGGCGACCTTCTCGCCGTGCTTTCCGGCGGGGTGCAGACCTGGCCGCACCATTTCCTCGGTGAGAATCCATCCAATGGCGACCTGTAAGCCGGCGGCGATAATCATGGTGATGAAGTTCGTGCAGGCCGCCGCCGTTCCGCGCAGCGCCTTGGGAGAGAGTTCCATGGCGACAGCGAAGCAGATGACTTGTGTGCTGGTGAACAAGCCGCCGATCAGCAGGACTGCCAGCAGGCCGTAGTAGCCGAAGAGCGTGGGCCAGAGGAAGAGAAGCATTGCGCCGCCGCCGCCGACGCTTCCAATGAGCAGCGGCCACCTGCGGGAGCCGATGCGATCAGATACGACACCCGCGAGCGGACACCCGATGAGCCATCCGATCGCGAGCATGATGGTGGCGAAACTCGCTTCTTCTGCGGTGTAGCCGCCAGCCGTTTCCATGAAGGTATTGCCCCACATGGCCGCCACCACACTCAGGGGCAGGAAGAGAATGGCAGAAATGAGGCCCACCATCCACAGTTTCCAGGTCCCCAGAACATGGAGAATCCCTCGGAGGATGCTGTAGTGGAACTGCTCTTCCTCGGTGAATCGTTCGTGGAACCAATTCGGTCGCGGTGGGATCACGAAGAACAGCAGGACTGCAAGCCCGACACCAATCCATCCGGTTGCCAGCACGACCGTTCGCCAATCAAAGGCCTTGACCGCTTCCTCCAGTGGCGTTTGCCCGATGATCTGGCCGAGCATGCCCACGGCGGTGGTGATGCCAGCGATGAGGGCCAATCTGCTCGGCGGGAACCAGACTGTGGCCACATAGAGTGCGCCGACGAAGGCGAATGCCGATCCGATGCCGATCATCGCTTCGGCAAACGCGACGCCATGGAGATCGCTCGCCATCCCGAAGACAAAGCCGCCACCGCCGCAGATCAGGGCGGCTCCGGCAATCAGAAACTTCGCTCCGAATCTGTCAAAGAGGCCGCCGACAACCAATTGGAGCGGAGAATAAACCCAGAGGTAGGTCGCCAGCGCGGCCGACAACTCCACTGGCGACGCGTCGAACTCGGCGCCAAGGTCCTTCATGATGACGCTCGGCATGACGCGGAGAAAGAACTCGTACAGGAAGAACGAGGCAGCGACCCCCCAGAAGATCCATCCGTACCAGTGACCCCGCTGAAGGCGAGAAGTGAGTGATGCCATGAGCTTGATCCTTCGCCGGGTTGTCTCGCGGTCGAAGTGTTGCACCGTAGCAGAGGAGAGTGCTACGGTACTCGGCATGAATTGCATCATGTGTTTGGTGGGAGTGTTGGGCGCGGGGCTTGCGTCAGGGGCCTTTGGACAGGATGGCCCAGACGACCCCGGCTTTGGCGCCGACGGCACCGCTGCTGAGGCCATCGAGCACATCAAAGATGTTCAATCCAGACCCAGCGGCATCTTCTTCGACTACGACGAAGGGGTGGAGGCAGGGGTCGATGAGCGACGCATGCCCAGCCCACGCGGCTTGTATCCGGTCGTCGATCACCCGGTGGTTCTCGATCCGCTGTTCTCAGCCGATCCGGCCCAACCGCTTGCCGATGCGTTCAACGCGATTCGAAAGTCCATCACCGATCCGGTGAGTCTGGACTTCAACCCGTCGGCGGCGTGGACCTACCAGCACGCTACGAAGGTCGTCGACGGCTCGCCTCACGCCAAGTCGATTCTTTGGGAGGCCATTTCCAGCACACTGACGCTGTGGCACCACGAGGCCGATTATGGGCAGGTGGTGTGTGTGCTGCAGAACAACGTGGGGATGGGAACGCCCCTGGAACCGTTTCTTGGGCCGGGTGTTGGTGATCCAACGGTAGTCAATAACGTACTTGTCAGTTCGCACCTGACGACGGATCTCTATTGGCAGCAGTCCTTTGGTCAGGACTCCGTTCGCCTTCGGGTTGGGAAAATCAGCGACAGCGGGTTCTTCGATCGCAATGCCGCGGCGTATGACCCATTGAGTCAGTTCATGTCGCTCGACTTCAACCAAAGCATCACCAACCCTTTTCCGCCGCGTGGATTCGGCGGCGTCTTGTCGGCCGACTTCAGCAAGAACTTCACGGTTCGAGCAGGCACTCTGAACTCGGCCAGCACGGGCGCGACCAGTGGATTTGATGGTCTTGCATGGAATCACCTCTTCACCATCGTCGAAGGAGATCTGAGGATCTTCCCAACCATCGGAGGGCGTCAACGGGAGGGGCATATTCGCCTGATGGGTTGGTACAACTCGATTCCCAACACCTTCGGGACCGGGACGCTTGGCGGGCCGGGCGTGACACTGAACATCGACCAAGCCATTGCCGATCACGTAACCGCGTTCATGCGGGTCGGGTGGGGCCAGCAGGACGTCACGGTGTCCAACTTCGCGATCTCAGCAGGATTCGGCGTCAGCGAGCCGTTTGGCCTGAAGTCCTGCCAGACCGGTATCGGCATCGAGTACGCCAAGATCTCTCAGCACGGGCGAGACTCGATCGGCCTTCTCAATGTGGGGCCGGGGGAGCACTCCATGCTGGAGTGGTACTGGCGGGTGCGTGTGAGCGAATCGACCGACACGGGACCGGTTATTCAGGTTGTTCGAGATCCCGGCGCTGGCATCGATACATCTGTCATCTGGGGCTGGCGGACGACGATCGGGTTCTGATTACACGATGGTTCGGATCAGCAGCCCGCCGACCACAGCAAGATAGGCCGTGCAACTGACCAGTCCGGCGATCAGCAGCGGGCTTGGGCCGCCCGCGCACAAGACGCGGCGACCGGTCGCCAGTCCGATGCCCGCTCCGACCGATCCGACCGCCAAAATGCCGAAGGCTGCCAGCGCGATGGCGAAGGCGGTGAGTGTATTACCGGCCAGATCCGTCGTCGCCGCCATGGCCGCCGGAGCGGCCCCAGCAGCGAGCGTGTCGCCGCCGACGCCGGGAACCGCAGCCAATTGGCCGAGCAGGATGAAGGCGGCGAGCACCACGATCGCCGCGAAGATCCAGCACAGTCCACCAAACAGAGCGCAGCACTTTGAGAGTGCTCTTTGATCGACCGTACTCATGGGGATCCTGTTCCTTCCAAGTTCGTGACCGACGTGCTATCGGCGGGATTCCGACCCAGCCACAGGAAACCTGCTCAGTTGCTGCGAAGGTCCCAGAACGCACGCTCACGGCCTGGGTGCCAATAGGCTCGGGCGGAGTTCAGCGAAGGGAGGAGGCCCGGGTATCGAGCCTGACCCCATCGCAACAGAGCCTGAACCCCCTCTGAACACACCAATCGGACCATGCGTCCATCACATCGCACTCACCCACGGAGACTACTCACTATGAATCCATACCTCATCTCAAGCATGCTCCTCGTTGTCGCGGCGATGCCAGTTACCGCAGCCGATCAGCGCGACGAAGAGATTTCCGAACTACGGTCGATGGTCGACACGCTTCGAGGTGAAGTTGACGTACTTCGGGCCGAAGGCTCCGACCAATGGCTCACCGAGCAGCGAACCGAGCAGATCCGCGGCATCGTGCAGGATGTACTGGCAGATGCAGACACTCGCGCCAGTTTGCAGGGCGACAGCGCGACGAGCGGCTACAACGGCGGCTTCTTCATGCAGTCCGGCGACGGCAATTGGAAACTCAAGA
>CAYYGU010000129.1:0-4009 GCA_964471525.1 uncultured Isosphaeraceae bacterium | reverse complement strand
TGGTTCGGCCCTCGACATCGTCGCTCTTGACGGTGAGGAGTTCCTGCAGCACATGGGCGGCGCCATAGCCCTCGAGCGCCCACACTTCCATCTCGCCGAATCGCTGGCCGCCGGTGCGGGCCTTGCCGCCGAGTGGCTGCTGGGTAATGAGGCTGTAGGGACCGGTCGCACGAGCGTGGATCTTGTCATCCACGAGGTGATGCAGTTTGAGCATGTACATATAGCCAAGCGAAGTCGGCTGTGAGAACGCCTCGCCGGTTCGGCCGTCGTACAGTTGTGCTTTGCCGCCGAACGGAACCCTAGCGAGCAGTTCGCGGGGAGCACCCGCATCCTGTCCGGTGGATTCGAAGTCGGCAACCCGCTTCTCGACGTGGGCGTTTGCTTCGTCGATGCAGCCCAGCACTTCCTGCTCGCTCGCGCCATCGAACACCGGCGTGACACACTGGAAGCCGAGGACCTTGGCGGCCCAGCCCATGTGCAGTTCCAACAACTGTCCGACGTTCATCCGACTCGGGACGCCGAGCGGGTTGAGCAGGATGTCCACAGGCGTGCCGTCCTCGAGGAACGGCATATCTTCTTGCGGCACGATGCGAGCGACGACGCCCTTATTGCCGTGGCGACCGGCCATCTTGTCACCGACCGAGATCTGCCGCTTGTTGGCGAGGTAGACCTTGACCATTTCGAGGACGCCGCTCTGGAGTTCGTCGCCCCGCTTCATATGGGCGAGTCGACGCTCCTTCTCCTCCTGCACCGCAAGGATGCGGGGCCAGAATTGGGCGCGGACCTTGATGGCCTCGGCGCGGGCGTCCTTGGAGCCCTTGATCCACTTCTCGGTGAAGTTCTCGATCTGCTCGGTGATGACCTCGGGGATATCCGAGGCTCCGACCTTTTGGCGCGTCGTCGGGTCGATCATCTCGGAGCCGGTCAGGTCGTTCATCATCGCGATCATCTCGGCGAAGAGGGAGATGGCCTTCTGGTCCATCTCCTCGCCGAAGGCAGCCATGTCGGCCTTGATCTGGGCTTTCTGCTCGTCGCTCAGATGCATGCGTCGACTGAAGTGCCGCGTGCCGATGACGATGCCGCTGCCGCCAGCGGATACTTCGAGCGAGTCGTTCTTCACGTCTTCGCCAGCTCGGCCGAAGATGGCATGGAGCAGTTTTTCTTCGGGTGTCAGTTCCGACTTGCTTTTCGGACTCACTTTGCCAACGAGGATGTCGCCAGGGCCGACACGGGCGCCGCATCTGATGACGCCGCGCTCGTCGAGATTGCTCAGTTGTTTTTCCGAGACATTCGGGATGTCGTCGGTGAACTCCTCGCGTCCGAGTTTCGTGTCTCGAACTTCGACGGTGTAGGAGTCGATGTGAATCGATGTGAAATCGTCATCGCGGACGAGCCGCTCAGATACCACGATCGCATCTTCGAAGTTGTACCCGTCGAAGGTGTTGAAGGCAACCAGCGCGTTCTTGCCAATGGCGAGTTGTCCAAGCGAGGTCGAGGCACCGTCGGCCAGGATCTGTCCGGCCTTTACCTTGTCACCGAGGTTGACGATCGGTTTCTGTGTCTGGCAGGTTCGCTCGTTGAGTTGTCGATACCGCTGCAGTTCGTATTCGTCTGCGTTGTCAATGACGATGCGTTCTGCATCGACCGCCGTGACGGTGCCGGCGCGGCGTGCTTTGACGATCATTCCGGAGTGCTCACCGGCGATCTGCTCCATGCCGGTACCGACCAGCGGAGGATCGACTCTGATGAGCGGCACGGCCTGCCGCTGCATGTTTGAACCCATAAGGGCGCGGTTGGCGTCGTCGTGCTCAAGGAAGGGGATCAGCGATGCGGACACGCCGACGATCTGCTTGGGGCTGACATCCACGTACTGGACGTCCTTGGCCGGAACGGTGCTGAGTTCGCCGCTGACTCGCGAGAGCACGTGCTTGCCTCGCAACTTGTCGTTGTCCAGCGCGTCGGCGGTGGCCAGAATGGACTGCATCTCTTGATCGGCCCGCAGGAACTCGACATCGCCCTTGGCCTGACCGTCTTCGATCTGGCGGTAGGGCGTGAGGATGAAGCCATAGTCATCGACCTTGGCGAAGATGCCCAGCGATGCGATGAGGCCGATGTTCGTGCCTTCGGGCGTTTCAATTGGACAGATGCGTCCATAGTGAGAAATGTGTACATCGCGGACCTCAAAGCCCGCCCGCTTGCGGTTCAGGCCGCCAGGCCCAAGGGCCGAGAGCCGCCGCTCATGTACGAGCATCGAGAGGGGGTTCGTCTGATCGACGACCTGCGAGAGTTCGCTGCGACCGAAGAAGAAGTCGATCGCGCTGCTGATTGACTTCGAATTCACCAGATCAGCGATTTTCTTGAGGTCTTCCGGATCCTTGGTGCTCATCCGTTCCTGGACGGTGCGGCGGAGTTTGAGGAAGCCCTTGCGCATCTCTTCGACCGCGAGTTCGTCGAGCGTTCGAAGACGCCGGTTGCCGAGGTGGTCGATGTCGTCGATGTAGGCCTTGTTCCGCTTCGCTCTCAGGTCGAGGATGTAACGGGTGACGGCCATGAAGTCTTCGCCCCGCAGGTGCATGACATCCTCTGGGATGTCCATGTCGAACTTACGATTGATGCGGAAGCGACCGACCTTGCCGAGGCGGTAGCGGTTCTCGTCAAAGAACTTCTCTTTGAAGAGTGTCTTGGCCTTGTCCCGCTGCGGCGGGTTTCCGGGGCGGAGTCTGCTGTAGATTCGCAGGAGGGCGGCCTCGTGTTCGGTGGCCTCGGCCATGAAGTCGAGCCGTTCCATCGCCAAGGTGTTGAGGATGAGCGGGTCGCTTGGATCCTGCACAACGGCGAGTTTCTTGATGTTGGAGGCCAGAATTGCTTCGAGCGAGTCGCCCAAGGGGGCGCCGATCCGGCAGAGTTCCTCGCCTTCCTCGTTGATGATCATCTCGGCCGAGTAGTGCTCGGGCTGCAATTTGGCAACCGGCAGGCTCACGACGTCGTAGAACATCTCCAGAATCTTCTCGGTGCTGCTGAGCGATTCATCGAGCGCACGCAGGAAGACGGTGGCGGCGATCTTGGGCGACTGGTCGATTTTCATCGCCAGCACGTCCTTTTTGGTGACCTCAAGTTCGATCCATGAGCCACGTTCAGGAATGACCCGCGCCGAGTGCAGCGGCCGGTCACCGAGATCCTGCGTGATACCGAAGTCAACGCCGGGCGAGCGGTGCAACTGACTGACGATGCAGCGTTCGGCACCATTGACGATGAACTCGCCACCGCCAAGCATGATTGGAATCTCGCCGAGGTAGATCTCTTCCTCGGACAATTCCGACACGCCTTCACGCACGAAGCGCACACCGATGCGGAAGGGCCGCCCGTAGGTCAGGCGGAGTTCCTTGCATTCGTGCGGTGTGTACCGTGGTTTGTCGAGCTTGTAGTAGAGGTACTCAAGCCGCATCGTTCCGTCGTAGGATTCGATGGGAAAGACCTCTTTGAGGAGTCCCTCGATGCCCATGGTCGGGTCACGCTTGAGTGGATCCTTATCGCGTTGGATGAAGCGTTCATACGCGGCCTGTTGCACTTCGGTCAAAGTTGGGACTGGAATCGCGTCGCCACGCTTTGAGAAGTTGCGCACCGTCATCGGAATCATGCGGTCACCTCTGAGAGAATCCGGAGACCCATCGGTGGGGCAGCACGCAGCCGCAAAATGACGGACAACCGCACTGTCGATGGTTCTCAGGTCGAAATATGTGTGTTCACTGCCTGCGCCGAGCCGGGCAGTGTAGAGCCGCCAGGACGATTTCACAACCGTTTTCGCAAGCAAAACCCGTTCCTGAACCGATACCGACGCGATTTTTTGCCATTTTCCCCGCCGCGGCAACGGAAATGATGGCAGGAGCAGCAGTTAGGCGATTTCTCCCATGGTCTCCAATCCTGTCCAATCCTGGACACCCATCCAAATCACGTCCAATGCTGGACACCCATCCAAATCGGGGTCCCAATGCTGGACACCCATCCAAAT
>CAYYGU010000128.1:0-4080 GCA_964471525.1 uncultured Isosphaeraceae bacterium | reverse complement strand
ACCGTGTCCATGCGGCATCGGAGGGATCCTCGTCGAGGGCCCCGTCCACCAGCCATACGCGGCCGCGCCGCGTGCTGAGCGCAATCGTACCTTCGCCCGGAAACGCGATGCCGCCAACTTCAACAACCTCGCCTTCGGGGGTCGGTATCGGCTCGACCACCCAGCCGACATCGGACGCGAGCATGGTGACCGCCAGCGGAATCATCACGATCACACGGCAGACTCCAAGCCGGGAATTCCCTCGCGGATTGCCGTGTCGATGTCGGCGCCGGGCAGCACGATGATGCTCACTTCTCCCTGCGCTGGCAATTGCACGCCACCGGGTACGACGCCTGCGGCACCTCGAACGCCAACAAGGTCGGCGCCATCACGCCACCACTGCCACGACGTACCCGCTCCGAGGTAGTCGGGGATTCCCTGCGATGGAAGGGCCATGGTCAAGGCCGAGCCATCGCCGTCGATGACGAGGGTGCGAACGTAGCCGGGCAACTCGCCGATCGTCGTGTTCTCGCCGTGCTCCACAAGCTCGGCACCGGGCAGTTGCATTCGGACCGACGCGACACCATCACGAATCGTGGTGCCGAGGAATTCCGCCGGGACTGCCTGCCCGTTGATACTGAATGGATCGCGAGGAGCCGCCCAGTGAACAACTCGGCCAAGGGGCTGCAGTGGCGTACCACCGCGGCCTTCCCAATCGGTGCGTTTGGCGAAGCCACCCTGCCTCGCAGCACGAAAGCGAACCACATCGACATCGTATGCGAGCGTCAACCCATCGGTGCCGCCAATGAGCAGGCCCCGCGGTTGATCGCCTTCCCAAGCACCCCGCGATGGAAGCATGCCCCGAAGCACAATCGGACGGTCGCCAACAACCAACTCTGCGGCATCACTGGCAGTGGGAGCGGGCGGAGCCAAGTTGATCACGTACCGCGCGACGGCGGCGACCTGCTGTGAGTTCAACGTTCTGGCAAAGCCCGGCATCGGAGTCCCGGCGATACCGTGCTGCACCACGCGGCGAACGGCCTCTGGGGTATTGCCAAATGAGAAGCCGCCTGCGAGAAACGAGCGGGCCGGGCGATCGAGTTGTTCGGTCCCCTTGCCATCGCCCGACGCCCCGTGGCAGCGAGCACAGCTGCTCAGATAGACCGTCCGCCCCGAAACCGGCGTCTGCGGTGCGGGGCGGATGTCTGCCGTGCGGCTTGGTGTCGCATCGAGCGACGAGGTTTGCGGCGGCGGATCTGGCCGCAGCACCCACGCCCCCCACACAATCAGGGCCGCCACAATGGGGGCCAGGATGAACACGCAGACGAGATTCGTCAGGATGGACTTGGCTGTCATGGGTGTGGTCTGATGTGCCATGGACGGAGAGGATAGCGGATTGCTGGGTTTGGATTGTGCGGATTCTGCGGGCGAATCTCCGCCAACCCCCCGATGGAACGACCCGCCCCGAGAATCGGTTCGTAGGTTCCAGTGGCCGCAGCGATTGTGCTGACGGCATGGAAGGACCCACCTCAATGCGACCTCTCACCATGTGTTTCGGCTGTCTGATCACGACCTTTGCCGCCACGACCACTCGCGGGGCGATTCCGGTGGGCTCCGGCTCGTATCAGGCCGCCATCCCGGCAGCGCAGCGCGGCCCATCGGACACATCCGGTGAAGCCGTCACGCCACGGCTTACCGACGGCTTCGCCGGACCGCCACCAACGAATTCGTGGTGGTCATCGCTGATTTGGGAGCGGCATCCCGGCAATGTCTACGGACAGCCTATTCATGCCCATCCGCTCTCAATGCAGGCGGCCACCGAGGGACTGTATCTCGGTCATGTCGTCAGCCCGTCGGTGTGGGATCGTGGCTATGAGTACTCGTTCTCAGGCGGGACCGCGGCCCTGACACTCGGCATGGACGGCATGGCGGCGTCAGAAGTTCAGGTTGCAGGCTCTGGCGACTGGACGGTTGTCGCACAATGGGACGACGGTGTTCGCACCATGCGAACCACCATCGGGCGCGGACTTCCAATCGTGCTGGCGGAGTGCCAAGGCGGTGATCCGATTGTGTACTGTGGTGGCGGCACCATTCACTTCCAAAGCAGTCAGGCGGTCGTACTGGAGAAGAATGGACAGTACTGGGGGGCCTTTGCGCCGACTGGATTCACGTGGACGCAGGAGGGTGATCTTTGGCGGTGCAGCGGCGCCCCAGCCGTCTCGGTCGGCATTCTGCCGGATGGCGATGCTGACACGATCACGCGTTTTTCCCAGAGCGCCTTGATTGCCGTTCGTGACACGCGGGTTTCGTGGACGTGGGAGCCAGACACTCGCACCGTTCGCGCGACCTACGACTTCGTCACCGAGCCGCTCAGCGCAGGTTCATCGGATGTGCTGTGCTGCCTGTATCGACACCAATGGTTGCACTCAGACGTGGCACTGACTGGCGACACCTACCCCTCGGCTCGAGGAACCATGAAACTCGCCGCGACGCACAGTTTCGATGTTGTCTTTCCGGTTCCGGCAGTCTTACCGAACTTGCCGATGGTCGATTCGATCGATGCGTCAACGGCAGGCGGCTACCTCAATGAGTCCGTCGGTGACGGTGCTGCAAGTTACATCTCCGACACCTACTGGGGTGGCAAGTCTCTTGGACGCACGTCTCAACTCGCGCTCATCGCAGATGCGACCAGTGATTTGATAACGCGCGATCAACTCGTCGCAGACTTGAAATCCGGCCTTGAGGAATGGTTCTCCGCCGATGGGTCCGCCGAGTTCGCATACGACAGCACATGGGGAACGCTCATCGGCTATCCCGCTTCCTACGGCGCCGATACCGAACTGAACGACCACCACTTTCACTACGGCTACTTCGTGTGGGCCGCTGCGGTGGTCGCACGATTCGACCCAAGCTGGGCAGAGGAATCCGCGTGGGGCGGCATGGTCGAGCTGCTGATTCGAGATGCCGCCAATTGGCAGCGCAGCGACGAGCGGTTCTGCTTTCTGCGACACTTTGAACCCTACGTCTGCCACTCGTACGCGGCTGGACATGCCGGCTTTGCCGCGGGCAACAATCAGGAATCCTCATCCGAGGCCATCAACTTCGCCACAGGCTGCCTGATGTGGGGGGAAACCACCGGCCGCGATGACATTCGCGACCTCGGGCTCTTCCTGCTGGCCGCCGAATCAGCCGCTGTTGAGCAATACTGGTTCGACGTCGATGAGCAAGTATTCCCCTCAGGAATGCCGCGTGATCTCGCAGGCATCGTCTGGGATGCCGGCGCCAGTTACAGCACGTGGTGGACCGCCAATGTCGAGGAGATCCACGGCATCAACATGCTGCCGATCACCGGTGGTTCGCTGTATCTCGGTCGACGCGCCGATGCGGTGTCTCGGTTGTGGCAATACTTCTTGCAGGAGAACCCCGGCGAGCCGACGGTGTGGCATGACATCCTCTGGAGCTATCAAGCGCTGGCCGATCCAGCCGCTGCACTGAATAGTTTCCTCACGACCTCCTACACACCGGAGGGCGGCGACTCCAAGGCCCGTACCTATTGGTGGCTCGCCGCGCTGAATGGGCTTGGGCAGATTGATGCCACGGTCGGTGGCGATGCGCCACTCTCGGCGGTCTTCCTCGATGACACGACTCGCACGTACGCTGCGCACAATATGAGCGCCGCTGACAAAGAGGTGGCCTTCACCGATGGCTTTCGCATGTGTGTGGTCGCTGGCGAAACAGCCACTGCCACCAACGCCGGGCCAACACCACGATGCGATTCCGGCGGTGATTTCGATGGGAGCGGCTCCATTGACGTGTCTGATCTACTGATCCTCCTACGGGCATGGGGCGGCTGCCAACTTTCGGAGTGTCCCACGGATATGACAGGCGACTCCATGACCGACGTCTACGATCTACAGGCATTCCTCGCCGCATGGTGACCATCCATTCAAGACGACACGCCACACCGCTCGCATATCATCGCGGTGATGCACGCATCCACCATCCGTCCATACGCGCCCGACCGTGACCGGGCACATTGCCTGCGCATCATGGAGGAGATTGGGTGGGGCCTCGGAGAGGAAAAGGATAACGGACCACTCT
>CAYYGU010000127.1:0-4114 GCA_964471525.1 uncultured Isosphaeraceae bacterium | reverse complement strand
TGGGGTACGGAACTCCCAACCGGCGATCGGCCGCTGCCGGAGACCTACGAGGCCATCCTTGAGTACGGCGATGCGCAGTGGACGGGGCAACCCTTCACGAGCGAAAACGATCTTCGAACCATGCTCACCTTCGTGAACGAATTCTGCGTCACCACATTCGATGGCGACGGCAACAAGATCGAAGTGTGCCGCCAAGCCTTCGCCAACGCCATGAACGCCCTGCTCTACAACGACATGCAGCCGCCGGGCTACCAACCTGGACTCACGCCCTACGGGCAGGGTCTTCAAGATCCGTACGGCGGACAGAGCGAATTCGTCAGCGGAGAAGACTGCCCTTGGTGTCCGTAAGCGGACCAGCAGTTCACGGAGCCTCCACCCCCACTACCATCTGAGCCGTGACCGCCCGATCCAACCCTCAGGTCCTGCGCTCCGCGATCATCGCCACGCTGCTCATCGTCCTGATCGATATCGGTGGCGGCTTCGCTGGCTGGAATGAGCAAATCCTGGATCTTGAACAGCGATTCTTCCCCCGCACCGTATCGGCCATGTCCCCCGAGATCGTCATGGTGGATATCGACGATCGAGCGCTGGAGCGGCTCGGACGCTGGCCTTGGCCGCGAACCGCCCTTGCCGGGGCGGTCGATGAGTTGCTCCGCGCCGGAGCCCGAACGGTGGCGATCGATCTGGATCTGGCCGACCCACAGGACCCGACATGGCATCCGGGGCCACCGCCTGAATTGATCGATCACGACTCGGTGCTCGCAGGAGCGATCGATGATCGCATCGTCCTCGGCACGATGCTCATGCCCGATGAAATGGCGAGCCGGTGGCGGGCTGCCGGCGGCAACCCCGACACACTGATGCCGCTGCTTGCTGCAATGGCAGAGGATTTCACCGTAGACCCGCGAACAGCGCAGTCGACTGAATCGCAGCAGGATCGCGATGCAGCCACGGACACCCTGCACATGCTCTGGCGGCATGTCCTCTTTAGAGCCGCCGCCGACGATCGCTCGCTGGACGAACTGCTCGCCGCAGCAGGATCGCAGGACGATGCCATGCGTCCGATCATCGAATCGGCCCTCCGCCAGCATGCATCCCGAACGGTGCTTCCAGGAATCAGATCCGGCGGGCGAGAGGGTCCTCCATCTCCGGCGGATCGGTTCCCGATCCAACAACTGGCAGAAGCGGCGGGATCCTCTGGCTACATCAACATCGTCCGCCGCGGTCATGACGGGGGCATTCGTCAACTCGTTCCCACACAGTCGGTGGGACACGGCGCGCACCTTCCGCCGCTCGGCATTGCCGCCGCAGTCGCCTATCTCGGCGGCGACACACCACTGGTCATTGGCGAAGATGAGGTTCGCGTTGGTGACGCCACCATTCCCCTGCGTGACGACGCCATCACCGTGTGCTGGCCGCGGAGCCAACACGGCATCGACTGGCCTGATCTTCATCGGGTGACCGAGACAGACGGCCGATTCACGGGGCATCTCTCGATCGGCGAACTGGTGCTCTTGGCGCACGCGCGGTCGACCCTGCGCGAGGCGAAACAACACTTGGTCAATGCGACTCGCCCCTTGCTCAGGTCGATCCTTCAGAATCCAGACTTGACGGTGGAAGATTGGCTTGATCCCGTCATTCAGGCGGAAGTCGAAGATGATGTCCAGTTCGACCTCGACGACATCGATGCGGGCGCAGCATCCCAAGGTGTTGAGCCACACGCGTTTGTCGACCAAGTCGGCCTGAGCGATGCCGCCGCAAATCGCATGCACCGGGCACTCGACTGGCGAAATGCCAGACGCACGCTCGCCAAGGACGCTGGCCGCGTTGCAGCCGTTGAGAACAAACTCCGATCGCAGGTCGAAGACCGCCTCGTCTTCATTGGCTGGACCGCCACTGGCACACTGGCCGACTTTGTGCCAACCGCCGCTGGCCCCCGGACACCGGGCGTCATGGTGCACGCCGCGGTCGCAGACATGGTTCTGCAAGATCGCTCGCTCTTTGAAGGTGATGCATGGTGGTCGGCCGTTGTAGCGGCCTGTCTCGGGCTGCTCATCGCGATTCTGGTCGCACGTCTTGGACCGTGGCCCGCCACCGCCTCGGCCTCTTGTGTGTTCCTGCTGTGGTGCGTGATCGCCGTCCTGTTGTTCTGGAAGGCCAACTACGTACTGCCGGTCGCGTCGCCGCTTGTCACGATCACACTCTCATGGGCTGCCGGGACTGGCTCTCGCGCCATCATGGTGCAGCGGGAGAAAGGCCGCATCACCCGGCAGTTCCGCGCCCGCGTACCAGAGGCGCTCGTCGATGAACTCGCACGCGACCCAGAATCGGTCGGCATGCGGGGCGTGAGGCGGGAGGTCTGCGTCATGTTCGGTGATCTCGCTGGCTTCACCGGCATCAGCGAACGCATGGACACCGAAGCGACCGTCGCCTTGCTCAATCGCTGCATGAGCGGGCTCGCCGAGCGTTTGACCGAACACCACGGCTATGTCAATAAGTTCCTCGGGGATGGCTTCCTTGCATTCTGGTCAGCCTTCGGCGATCAGCCGGAGCAGGCCGATCTCGCATGCCACGCCGCGGTTGAGTGCCAAGCCTTTCTGGGAACCATCAATCAGCAGGCGGCCGTCGGCATGCCACAACTCGGTCTTCGAATCGGCATCGCCACCGGCGAAGCCTTGGTGGGCGACTGCGGCGCACCGCCACGCCTCAACGACTACACCGTGATCGGAGACGTCGCCAACCTGGCCGCGCGCTTGGAATCGGCCAACAAACAATTCGGAACCTCCATCCTGCTCGATGGTCGGACACAGTCGTTGATCCGATCGAGCGATCTTCCACTGTGCGAGATCGGCCCGGTTCAGGTCGTCGGCCGCGAGGGCGTCGTACACCTTTGGACGCTTGTCGCCGACTCATTTCCGCCAGAGTCCATCGAAGCAGCCAGTGCGCTCGCAACAGCAATTCGCAGCGGTGATCGAAAGGCCGCAAGGAGCGCACTTGAATCGCTCGAACGTCTGGAAGGGACGTCCCGACGAACCCAACTGCTTGCCGAGATCGTCCGCGATACGCCCGACCCCATGCCCCGCGCACTTCGGCTGCGGGAGAAGTAGGCTGCGCGTCGGATTCATCCCATGCCAGAAGTCTCACCAGAACAAGTCGATTGCATCCTCGAAGTCAGCCGCGTCCTCGGCAGCACCGATGATCCACAGGCCGTCATCAGCCGGGTCGCCGATTGCCTGCGGGACATCCTCGACGCCGAGCGGGCCACCGTCTTCGAGTACTGCCCCAAGACCAATGAACTCGTCGCTGTTTCGGGACACGGACCGGACGGCACGCTCACGGAGTCGCTCGAAGACATCCGCGTGCCGCTCGGTACGGGCATTGCGGGGGTCGCCGGAGCCGAGCGGGCCATTATCAACATACCGGATGCCTATGCCGACGATCGTTTCTACCGCGGCGTGGATGAAAAAACTGGCTACCGCACTCGAAGCATCCTGACGATTCCCCTCGTCGCGGCGGATGTTGATGAACTCGTCGGCGTCGCACAGGTACTGAATCGCCGCCAAGGCCCCTTCGGCGCAGACTGCGAGCGAATTGCAACGGCCCTCGCCTCGCAATCGGCGGTCGCCATGCGACGATCCCGTTTGCTGGCCGACCGACTCGAACTGGTGAAGTTGCAGCACGATCTCGACATCGCACGCGATATTCAGGCGGCCACGTTCCCGACATGCTTTCCCGAAGCCCCGGGCTGGGAGATCCACGGGTGGAGTATGCCAGCCGATGCAACCGGTGGCGATGCGTTCGATGCCATCGAAATCGATGGAGGCGCGATGCTGATGGTCGGCGACGCGACTGGACACGGCATCGGCCCGGCGATTTCGGTCACCCAAGTTCGATCCATGCTCCGAATGGCCGTGCGGCTCGATGCGCCGCTGCTTGACCTGGCGTGTGAACTCAATCAACAACTCTGGCAGGACACTTCTGCGATGCAGTTCGTGACCGCGTGGTTCGGGAGAATCAACTACGAAGCTGGCGTCATCGACTCACTTGCTGCTGGTCATGGCCCGATGATGCTCATTCGAGCAAACGGAACCGTCGAGTCGATTGAGGCCGATGC
>CAYYGU010000126.1:0-4190 GCA_964471525.1 uncultured Isosphaeraceae bacterium | reverse complement strand
AAACGTCTTCATCTCGATCTCCTGATTGGGGGCCTGTCCGGCCCGGGAAAGAACGGATTATACATTGAAAAGGAAATGCACCACATCCCCATCCTGCATCGCATATCCCTTCCCCTCACTGCGAAGTTTGCCCGCCTCCTTGATCGCCTTCTCGCTCTTGAATTCAAACAAATCGTCGCAGTGATAACACTCGGCGCGGATGAACCCCCGCTGAATATCACTGTGAATGGTGCCGGCCGCTTCCGGGGCGAGTGCTTCGCGGGGGATCGACCACGCCCGTACTTCCTTTTCACCCGCCGTGTAGAAGGTCGACAGACCAAGCACTTCGTTCATGGCCGCAGCAAGGACGCCGATGGCCGGACGCTCGATGCCCATCGATGAAAGCATCTCCACCCGATCGGAGGGTTCCATTTCCGAGATCTCCGACTCGATCGTGGCGCACACGATCACCGCGTTGGCATCGGCCGAGGACACCGCCCTGGCGACATCCGATTGACCCGCCACATCATCTTCCCCGACATTGGCGACCAAGAGGACGGGCTTGGAAGACATGAATCCGTAGGACTTCAAGATCGCCCGATCTCCCTCCTCCCAGTCGTGGTCGCGCACCGGCCGCTCATCATTCAGGAGTTCCTGCACCTGCTCCAAGACGGTCAGTCGTTTCTTTGCATCGGCATCGCCGCTTCTCGCCGCCCTCGCAGCCTTGTCAACGGCACCTTCTGCGACGACCAGATCCGCCACAATCAGTTCGGCCTCCATCGAGTCGATGTCTGAAGCAGTGTCCCGCTCGCCCCAGCAGTTCACGACATGCACAAGCGCATCGACATTTCGGATGTGCGACAACACCTGATTCAAACTCGATGCGCCACCGCCGGATGGAACGCCGGGAATATCCACAACGTGCACCGTCGCGGGAATGACTTTCTCCGGTGGGATGAACTCCGCAATCCGCTCAAGCCGCGGGTCCGGCATCGCCGCAATGCCGATATTCGGCTTCATCGAGCCCACCTGCACCGGTACCGCATGGGCCGTCAGCGCCTGAAAGAGCGTGGTCTTCCCGACGCCCTGCAATCCAATCAAGCCACATTCCATTCACGAAGCACTCCGTTTGAAGATGAGCGGGCGAGATCGAGAATCGTATCAGCGCGACTGCGGCGGACACCGATCCATCATGTGCGTCGCGAGCATGCCGACCACGACAACGGCCACAAAAACGCCAAATACAATTCTCATCGTCGCAAGCGAATGGCTGTCAAAAGCCGTCAGCAGGATGCCCGGAAGGATCTGGAACACCGCCGCGGCGAACAATCCCGACGCGTTGACCAGCCCGATCGCCGCCCCTGCATTGGCAGGCTCAACCGCATCGCAGGCAATCGGAAAGGTCAGGACGGTCACGCCGATGCCAACCCCAAGGAGCGCGAGATTTCCAGCTGCAAACCAAAAAGGCACCTCGGTATTGATCCCGAGGATGCCCAGGATCGCCACGAGCGCCAGTGCCTGCCCGCCAAACAGAATGGGCCTGCGAATCCTCCAGCGGTCGGCGGCCCATCCGGCGATGGGGGGCGTCATCGTCACGCCAATGAACAACCACGAATTGAGCCACACCGCCTCGGTGTGGGTGTATCCATACGCCTGCTGAAGCGGCACATCCCACAGGGTGCCGAATCCAAAGAGCATCGCCATGAGTGCAGACGCCACAACGCAGGCCAGCCGCACTTGCCGCACCGCGATGACCTCTCGAAAGGACCGCAGCAGCGTCTTCTTGCAGGCCTCGCCCGTCGCATGCTCTCCACGCGACGACGTCGATCCGATGAACAACCAGCACACCAAGGCGACAAGCGCCCCCGCAAGCGCGAAGTCCACCATGATTGCTCGCCACGATTGAACGCGCAGGAGGGCGTCGACCCCCGCGTCACCCAACAAGCCACCGGCCCCAAACGCCATATCGATGAGCCCCATCGCCAGCGCGAACTGGCTGAGCGGCAGTCGCCGCCGAGATACAAGCCCCGCGCCTGGAAAGGCAAATGCCGCGAAGGCGCCCATCAGCGAGCGGGCGAGCACCGCGGACCAGAATCCATCGGCACCAGACAACAACCACGCCGATGCCGCCACACCCAACGCCATCGGCGGTAGCAGGCGTCGGGGACGAAACCGATCGAGCAGCAGCCCCGCCGGAATCTGCATCACCGCATAGACGAAGAGAAAGGAGGCCGAGACAACCGTGATCTGCATCGCGCTCAGCGACAGATCGGCCTCCATGTTCCTCTGCATGGCACCGATCGAATTCTGCACCGCCAATTGGTATGTGACAAACAGCGTTGCTGCAGACCACGCAACCCAGTTGGCAATCGTGGTCCCGACGCTGTGCCGCGGCCTGAGCCGACCCGCTTCATCCATGCTGGGAAGTATCGCGTATCACCGCCCCCGATGCCCCGGTCAAGAGCAGCACGCTGGCTTGCACCGACTGTGATTGGACGTCGACCTGCGATTCCACGGCATCCGCTTGATCAGCATCGCAAGGCCGCACGTGCCGGTCAGGCCCGCGAACATCAAACCGCACCCGACGAAACCAGCCAGAATCAGGAACCATGGCGAAACGAATGCTCCAAGAACGACCCCCAGCACAACGAGCATTCCAGCCGTGAGGTGAACCTGCCGCATGATGCTCATCCGCCCACTGGGCTGGCCGACGGTCGGCAATCCGGCAGCCTTCCAGGCCTTGATGCCACCCTCGAGGTGCAGCACCTCGGAGGCTCCCTCCAAGACCAGTCGCTCGGCGGCCATCGCCGATCGGTGGCCGCCCTGACAGTACAGCACGGTTCGAAGGCCAAACTCGTCGGGGACCGAATCCCGGCAGATCTGCCCGAGCGGAAGCAGCCTGGCATCGCCGATCCGCTCGCCTCCGAACTCATCCGGCTCCCGGACATCGACCAGCACGACCGCCCCGTCGTCGATCCACTGCCGAAGGGTATCCGCGGGAACGGCCTGAATCGTAGTGCTGTCGTACGTGTTCATTGGTCCGGGGCTCCTGTGACGCTGTCGGCTCTGCATGACTCAGGGGTCGGCACGCACGACACCGTTTCAAGAGAAAGCGGGCGAGTACTCTTTTTTCTCAACCCGGTTCGATCAGGAGGCAGCCTGCGGAGTGGATGAGGACTGCTCGTCAACGGCAGCGATCCATGCGTGATAGCCGCCCTCAAGATTAGCAACGCTGCGACCCGACCGGGCGAGCATGGTGCAGGCCGCTGCGGATCGGCCGCCACCCTTGCAGTTGATGATGACCGGCTCGCCCTCGGGCACCTCATCCATGCGTGCGAGCAGCCGGGTGTAGGGGACGTTGATCGCTCCATCGACCATGCCATCGACACACTCGCTGCTCGTGCGGACATCGAGCACCGCGGCGCCGGCATCCCGCATCGCAGGCACGTCGCCGGGCGGCACTTCGTCGATCGTCGCGCCGCCGCCGATCGACTCCAAGGCCACGGCGAGTGTCGAGGGGCTCGTCCAACCGACGACTCGATCAAGCCCGATGCGAACGAGTTGCCGAATCGTCTCTTCGAGTTGGTCCCGCTCGACGATCAGCACGATGTCCTCTTCGGGTGTGATGAAGGAGCCCATGCTGGAGAGGAACCCGACGCCGCCGAGCGGCTTGAGGCTGCCCGCGAGGTGTCCGCGGCGGAAGATGTCCCAGACGCGGGTGTCGATGACGGCGATCTTCTTGGTGTCTAGGGCGGTGAGTTGCTCGGCCGTGTAGTGCGTCGGCTCGGGGAGTTCACCAAGCAGCGGAACGCCATCGCGGTTGTCCCGCTTCATGCGGGCGAAGTAATACGGCGGATCGGGCTGACCGGCGAGAATGAACTCGACAAATGCCTCCTCATCAGGCGCGGAGATGAGCGCTGGGTTGTATCGCTTCTCGTACCCGATGGTGCTTTGTGGCACGGCACCGAGCGCCTTGCCACAGGCGCTCCCGCTGCCGTGCGCAGGCCAGATCTGCCAGTGATCTGGGAGTTTCAGAAATGTGCGAGCCGACTCACCAAGTGTTCGGGCACCCGCTTCCTTGGTACCAGCAAACCCGGCAGCGGTTTCCAACAGGTCGGGACGACCGAGATCGCCGACGAACACGAAGTCACCCGTAATCACGCCCATCGGGTCGCTCGCGCCGCCACCAAGATCGGTCACTTCGTAGGAGA
>CAYYGU010000125.1:0-4238 GCA_964471525.1 uncultured Isosphaeraceae bacterium | reverse complement strand
ATGCCGCAGATCGCGACAGCCGCGACGATGCCGATCGCCAGCAGTCCGGTGAGGGTCGTGGCGGTGTCCCATGGACCCAGCAGGGTGACGATTGTCCAGCCCGCCCCAGCCATCGCCGCGGATCCAATAGATGTGACCAGCAGCGTGACGGTGGGAAGCGTGATGCTGGGCAACGGGGGCGTGTTCATCGTCGTTTCTGCTCCGACCGCCGATTTTCGGCCAGGGCGGCCCGGATGAAACTCGAGAGGCCGACCAGCACACCGACGATGGCTCCGACCACAATGAAGGTCCTGTCGAACCCGAACCCCCAATCGACCAGCCATCCCAACAGGGTGCCAGCGGCGACCTCGGTGGCAAGTGTGAAGCCCATGGTGGAAAGCCTCCACATGCGGTTGCGTTCCGCAGGTGTTGCATCGCGTTTGCCTGTCGGGAAGGGCATGCGAGGTCTCCTCCCTATATTGGCTTTATTTCGCAGGTCTGGTCGTAGACCTCGAGGAGTTTGGCCTTGTCGAAGATCATCTCATTGCGGCTGAGCCCCACGATTTCGTAGCGGGGTGTCAATTCGATCGCGTCGACCGGGCAGGCTTCTTCGCACATGCCACAGAAGATGCACCGCAGTTCGTCGATATCGAATTGCTTGGGGTACTTCTCTCGGTCGTCCCACGGTGCTTCTTCGCCGACGATGTGGATGCAACTGGCAGGACACGCCGTCGCGCACATGAAACACGCCACGCATCGAACCCGCCCCTGATCGTCGCGATTGAGTCGATGGACACCACGGAAGGTGGGGGCGTACTGCCCTCCATCGAGCACGTCGCGGTGTTCTCGCCGTTCTTCGGGGTACTTGACGACGTGGATGTTCTTGGTGTTCTTCCCATCGCGGCCCATATTGCCAAGCGCGTGCCGAAGCGTCGTTCCCAGGCCTTTGAAGACCGCCGGCACGAAAAGTCGGTCGCCGCGTGACATGGGCGGCGGCGTCACATCAACAAGGTTGGCGGTCGGGACGGTCATGAGGGGCCATTGTAGTGGATCGCCAGTGCTCGCCTACGAGCCCCGCCAGAAGCGTGGATGGAAGAGGACCAGTATGACAAAGACCTCCAGTCGCCCAACCAACATCAGGAAACACAGGAAGATCTTCGTGGTATCGGTGAACCAGCCGTAGTTTCGGATGGCACCGATGCCGTCGAGTCCGGGCCCGACCGTGCTGATCGTGGCGAGGCTGGTCGTGGCCGCCGTCGTGAAGGTGCAGTTCGATGCCTCTGCCTCCAAGGCCATGATGACGACAGCGCCGATGGCAAAGAGCACGATGGTGCCGAGTACGTAGGTGACGACGTTGAGTTTCTGCTCGTGGTCGATGACATGCCCGCTCACCTTCAGAGGCCTGATGACATTCGGTCTGAAGAAGCGTTCGAGTTCGCCCCAAAGCACTTGGAGGGCAATCCAGATCCGAACCACTTTGATCCCACCTGCGGTCGACCCCGCAGATCCGCCCACGAACATGAGGGCGATGATCATCGCCTTGGCGGCAAAGGGCCACAGGTCGAAATCGAAGGTGGCATATCCGGTCGTCGTCTGCTGCGAGACGACCGTAAAGGACGCCGCCCGCAGCGACTCGCCAGCAGAGGCCGGAACCTCAAGCCCATTGCTGAGCACCAATGTCTCGCCGTGGCCAATGAGGGCTGCTGTCACAAAGAGCGTTCCGCCGAGTAGGCACACGAGGTAGATGCGAAACTCGGTGTTGGCCATCGCCGCTTTCCACCGTCCCTTGAGCAGCGCCAGCAGGACCGTGAAGTTCGAGCCAGCGAGCACCATGAACACGATCAGCACAATCTCGGCTGCGAGGGATTCGGGCCGGGCGATGCTGGCGTTGCGGGTGCTGAATCCACCGGTCGCAAGCGTCGTGAAGGTGTGGTTCGCTGCGTCGAAGAGCCCCATACCGGTCGCGAGCAGCAAGACAATCTCGGCGACAGTCAGCCCTGCGTACAGCGTCCAGAGCCTCCGGGCCGTCTGCCGGATCGTGGGGCGGACACCTTCGGGGTCCGGCCCAGGCGATTCAATCCGAAAGAGTTTCTTCGCCGCGGTGCCAAGGCCCGGAAGAATCGCCACAAAGAGCACCAGAATGCCGAGACCACCGAGCCACTGAATAAGCGATCGCCACAGGAGCAGCGAGCGGGGGAGCGACTCGATGTCGGTGAGCACCGTGGCCCCCGTCGTCGTGAGTCCGCTCATCGCCTCGAAGTAACAGTCGATGACGGAGTGGAATGGATGCTCTGGCGAGACATCGGTTGCAAGCGTGGCCCACATCAAGAACGGGCTCGCCGCAACGGCGGCCCCGATGACCCAGGCGCCCGTGGTGACCAGCGCCGCATCCCGCCGACTCATGCGGTACGGTCGACTGAGCGGCTGGCCCACGCCGCTCATCGGCCGAACGCTCATGCGGACGGCGGGCCGCCCGATCAGCCAGGCGGTGAGTCCGACGATCATGGATCCGCCGCCACTCCCCAGAAGGCTGAGTTCGGCCGCGTCCAGAATCAATCCTTGCTCGCCCGGGATCAACAGGAAGAGCACACCCACCGCCGCGAGCAGGCTGCCAAGGAGCATGCCGAGTTTGCCCCACTGGGCGAAGACGAACCGCAGATTCACCTCGCTCCTCCGACGTCCAGCAGCGTCCGAACCAGACCCGCCTTGGCGGTCGTGGTGAGCACGATCATGTGCCGTCCAACGGAGATCTCAAGATCACCGCCCGGCACGAACGGCGTACCCTCGTCATCTTCGCACGCCAGCACCAGGAGTGGCGGATCATCACCGATGCTCGCGAGCGTGCGGCCGATCAACTCGGCGTGGCATCCCACCCGCAGTCGCATCAACTCAAGCGAGTCGTTGAAGAAGCCGTCGATTCTCTCGAACTCATGGCAGCGGAGAAATCGGCCGATCGCCTGGGCTGCAGCGTCTCGCGGATTCCACGTTCGATCGATTCCAAGTTCCTCGAGCAGTGGCAGGAATTCGGCGTGCCGCATCACCGGCATGACGTTCTCGACGCCACTGCGTTTGGCATAGGCGCAGGCGAGCATGTTCTGCTCATCCGATCGCATTGACACAAAGGCATCCACGCGGTGAAGTTGTTCTTCGTCGAAGATCTCCGGCTGCGCCGGATCGCTGTTGATGACGGTGATCCAATCGAGTTTCTCCCCCAACTCCTCGGCTCGATCACGATCGACTTCGAAGAGTCGGATGTCGAAGGCGCGGTCCTTGAGAAAGCGACAGAGCCAGACGGCGGCGGGGGGACCTCCGGAGATGGCGATGGTGCGGCGGCCATAGGTTCCCTTGGTGAACAGTTGGCGCATCGCAGGAAACACCATCCGTTCGGCGACGAGGGTGACGACATCGCCGCCCTCCACGGTGTCATCGGCCGAAGGAAGCGCGGCCTCGCCACGGCGAGTGATTGCGGCGAGTCTCGCGCCGCGGGGCATGGCGAGGGTTCGCAGCGGCTGGCCGACCGCCTGAGCCTGTGGATCGACGGGAATCTGCTGAAGTTCGATCTCGTTGCTCGCGAAGTGTTCGATCGCCAAGGCCGCAGGGTTCCGGAGCCGCGAGGCCATGGCCGAGGCCATCGCGCGGTCCGGCGAGAACAGGCGATCGACCGAGAACACCGCCGCGTAGTCAAGTTGCTCGTCTTGGAGGAACATGCTGTGATCGACTCGCGCCATGGTTCGCACGGCCCCGAGCGAGGCAGCGATATCGCAGATCACCAGATTGACTTCATCCACATCGGTGGTCGCGATGACGGCGTCGGCCCGAGCCACCCCAGCCGAACTGAGGATCGAGGCCGAACTTGCCGACCCTTCGATGGTCGAGATGTCCAATCGCTCGTTCAGGTGCTTTGTTTTCCTCTCGTCGAGGTCGATCAGGGTGACGCTCTCGCCCCCGGCAGTCAGCATTTCTGCCGCTGCACTGCCGATATCGCCCCCACCGCAGAGAATGATGTCCATCCTTGATTGTGCTCCTGAGACCCGAATTGGCAGTGTATCCCCCGTTCATCCCGAGGTTGGGCAAGATCGGAACTGGGCTCTTGACGCCGCGGCCCGCCTCCTAGATACTGAAACTGAGCCATTCCGCCGCTGGCGGGGGGGCTCGTAGGTCGCAGGGCCGCTTTGGCGGCATATGGGTCGCTTTGCAGGATCTCACGTGTCACGCATCACGCATGTGTGGGGAAAGGACGGTCTGATGGGGACCATCAC
>CAYYGU010000124.1:0-4267 GCA_964471525.1 uncultured Isosphaeraceae bacterium | reverse complement strand
GCCACGTCGGTTCGGTCGATGCGGGGGGCGATGAGTTTCAGATTGAAGGCAGAACCTTTCACACGCCGAAGTTCGCAACCCCTTCGCAGCGAGCGATCATTCATGATGTCGAGATTCCACTGCCGGCGGTGCTGGGCGAGCGTGCGGTCCGGGTCGCGACGGTTCGGAGCGAGGGGCAGTTCAATACGGTGGTGTATGAGGAGGAGGATGTGTACCGCGGAGTTCCTCGTCGGGACGCCATTCTGCTGAGTCGAGAAGACATGCAGCGGTGGCACATCAACGCGGGCGACCGCGTTGTCGTGTCAACCGACACCGGTTCGATGGAAGCCGTGGCGTATGCCTTCGACATCACCGCCGGGAATGCTGCCATGTACTTCCCCGAGTGCAACACCATCGTTCCGCGGGATGTTGACCCCAGCAGTCGCACGCCCGCCTTCAAAGGGTTCGTGGCGAGCGTACAGGGTGTCTGACTCCCGCCATCTTGCTACCGCTTTCCGACCAGCAGATCCGCCCGCACCTCGATGCCCTGGACGCGGCTGCGAAGCGCCTCGCGGCTTGGGGCGTACTGCTCGGCAACCTTGAGATCGAGGTAATCGGTTTCGACAAGATGCGCCAGGCTCGTCGTGAAGTCGTGCATTCCTGACTCCTTATTGGAGCTCAAGACGGCGTGCAAGTCTTCTTCGTGTCCCTCACGGATGCAATCAACGACGGTAGGCGTGCTGAGCAGCACCTCCGTGGCCGGAACCCTTTGCACATCCTCCCTGACGCAAGGAAGCAATCGTTGGGCCATGATCGCTTTGAGCCCGACGGCGAGGCTGGATCGAATGAATGCATGATCTGTCGTTGGGAAGAACTCGAGAATTCGTGCAAATGCCTGTGTTGTGTCGGCTGTGTGCAAGGTGCAGAACACGAGGTGACCGGTCTCAGCCGCCTGAATACCGGCAAGCATTGTCTCACGGTCCCGCAATTCACCAATCATCAGGATGTCGGGATCTTGCCGCACGGCAGATCGCAATGCGGTTGGGAAATCCGGAACGTCGATACCGATCTCACGCTGGCTCACATAGGACTTCGCTGGCGCGAACACGAACTCCACCGGATCCTCGATCGTGATGATGTTGCAGTGCCGTTGGTGGTTGATGTGGTCGACCATCGCCGCAAGCGTCGATGACTTTCCGCTTCCGGTCACACCACAGACGATGACAAGACCTTCGTGTGCTCTGTCGGTCACATCGTGATAGACAGGCGGAAGGTGCAACTCATTGAAGTCCGGGATTTCCGGCTGCACACGGCGAATGGCGGCATGCAGTGCGCCGCCGGATTGGAATACGCTGCACCGATATCGTTGATCGTGTTCGTCACGATGTGAAAAATCGACACCGCCGTTGTCTTCGAGCGCCATGGCAAGATCGTCGGGCACGAGCGCCATCAGCATCGAACGAGTCTCTGCTGCGCTCAGTGGTGGAGATTGAATCGGGTGAAGTTCTGAGGCGATGCGATAGACCGGTGCCGAACCAGGCTTGATGTGAAGATCGCTGGCATCGTGATCCCGCATGGCATTGAGTAGGCGCTGCATGTCGAGATGATCATTCACCAATGGCCTCCTTTCCGCGTGTCGGAAGGCCTTCCTCACACCGCACTGTACACAGAACGGACGATGAATGGTCAGGAAAGCAGATCATCAGGAGAATTGATGTTGTGGAGTTCACCTGCTGCCGGAGGAGGAAGTACGTCGACCTCGATCGTCTCGAGCCATCCGGCCATCGCCCTTCGACCTGAATCCAGGAAGGCGGTAATGCTCCCAAGCACGGAAACGTCCAGCGCCAACGGCAGTTGCAAGGGCGTGGATGGGTTGGCCGAACTGCGAAGGGCGGCAACCGCTGCGGTCGAACCGAGCAGGTGTTCGATTGTGGCGACGGTGAGCGATGGCATATCGCACGGAAGCACGATCCACCTTGAGGCCTTACCGCTGGCGAGAACGGCTTCGATGCCCGCAAGTGGACCGAATCCGGTGTGGGCAGGAAGGTCTGCAATATGCTCCATCCCAGGCATGGAGTGGTCTGGTCCCGAGACAACGACGAGTGTGCAGCAGTTGCGTACCAGATCGATCATTCGCATGCCCATCGGCACGCCGCTGATATCAACATGTTGTTTGGGTGAGCCCATCCGCGTGCTGCCGCCGCCCATGAGGACAGCGGCGGCGATTGGAGCCAGCGAGGGGCGAGTGGTCATGGAGTGAGCGTATCAGGCTGCTCGTGGGCCATCATCTTCGGCATCAAACCAGCCGAGGCATCCCAGTCGCGTGGCAAGGGCCTCGATCCGACGGTCGCATGCCTTGCGGAGTCTTCGCTGTCGCTCAGCCGGCGGATCCATTGCTAGGGCCTGCTGGCGGGGAAAGGGCAGCGGTCCGAGTGAATCAAGCCGGAGATGGTCGTGGATGCGAATCATGGGCAATTGCCTCAATGGGGCCATAAGAGAAGATCGGGTGGGTTGGGGCGGCAGTTCAGGCTTCTTTGGGAATCGGCGGCACCTCCCCGCTCGCCCCTGCGGTGGCAGCATGATCCGCACAGTCCAACGTCCGATAGGAAATGCTTGGTGCTACGATGCGATGTTCGATGACCACGCTCGATACGAACAATGTGATCAAATGTTCGGACCCGGCCCTGTCCGCCGTTGCTGCCAAAGTACAGCGGGGCGAACGATTGAGTTGCGATGACGGATTGGTGCTGTACGAATCACCCGATCTGTGGTCTGTACTCGGTTTGGCAAATCTTGTACGGCGTCGGATGCACGGGAATATCGCGTGGTACAACGTCAATCGCCACCTGAACTACACGAACGTCTGTGCCCTCTCTTGCCACTTTTGCGCGTTCCATCGAAAGCGAGGCGACGAGGGGGCGTACGAGTACACAATCGATGAGATTCGGGAAGAAGCTCGGAAGGCCACTGCTGCCGGCGCGACCGAAATGCACGTCGTCGGGGGTCTTCATCCGTGGCATCCCTTCGAGTTCTACACCGACATGATTCGGGCGATCCGCGAGGAGGCGCCCCGGCTGCACATCAAGGCCTTTACCGCGGTTGAAATTGTGCATCTGGCGAGAATCTCCAAGCGCGGTCGCGACGGTGCCGCCGGCATTCGTCAGGTGCTTCTTGAACTCAAAGAGTCCGGGCTTGGCTCTCTTCCCGGTGGCGGCGCGGAAGTCTTTGACGAGCGGGTTCACGACGAGGCATTCAAAGGCAAGATTCGCGGCGACGCGTGGATGGATGTCCACCATATTGCCCACGAACTCGGTATTCATACCAACGCGACCATGTTGTACGGACACCTTGAAGGTCGGATGGAACGTCTGCGGCACATGGAATTGCTGCGTGGTCAGCAGGACACGACACTTGTGCGTTGGGCGGACAGCCAAGGCATCAAGACCAAGAATCACCAGGTCGTTCTGACCGGTCCTGATGCCTGCTATCCGGGATTGCGTCTGCCGACCGTTGATACATGCGACACCGGCTACTACCAGACTGTTGTTCCGCTGCCCTTCATCCCCGACGACAGCGTACTCGAGAGTCTGTACGGGCCGACCGGTCTGGAGAACATGCGAACGCTCGCGATCGCCCGGCTGATGCTCGACAACATCCCCCACATGAAGACCTTCTGGATCATGCAAACGCTTCCTGCTTCGCAACTCATGCTCGAAATGGGCGGCGCCGACGATATTGATGGCACGGTTGTGTGGTATGACATTACGAAGGTGGAAGGTGAAGGGACGCACCAGGAAGTGACGGTCACGGATCTTCACCGCGTGATGCGAGAGTCCGGCCTCGAACCAGCCGAGCGAGACACGCTCTATCGCCCTGTCACCCGACGCGGCGCGGAGTGGTCAGTGAACGAGTAACCAGGTTCCAATCATCTTTCGGGGCGATCCCCAACGCGCTACTCCTCGCTCGCGTTGCTGTGTTGGGGTTCAGCGGCGGCTGCATCAACCACCTTCCGAAGCACCTCGGCAAGGGCCACATTGCGGGGATTGTCTTCGACGATGGGCTGCAGGATCAACGCGGCGTGTCGCGTGCGGTCCGGCACAAGATCGGCTGCACCAAGCGCGGCATGGACCTCGATGAGTGAACCGAGGTACTTCTCGACATCGCTGCGGGCGATGGCATCGTTCGGGTTCATGCTGCACCGAAGCACGATGATCCGCCAGCCGCTGTCGATGGCCTGAATCGACTCATCATGGAGCGGGATCAACATCGCGGACCATCCGACGAAGTA
>CAYYGU010000123.1:0-4375 GCA_964471525.1 uncultured Isosphaeraceae bacterium | reverse complement strand
TTGATGCCATCTTCGATTTGGACATAGATGATCGACATCACCATCGCCGTGATGCCTATGCCCATGACAGCGGCGAAGAATAAGAGCCAGAGCGCAGCCACGCAGAGCCACAACGATCCAAACAGCCCGATGATGAGACCGGCGATTGCAAAACCCTTTGGATCTCGCCGCATTGCGATCGCGCCCATGATGGCGGCGACAGGGGAGAGGATGCCAGCGGAGAACAGTCCGACCAGTGACACGATGAATGCCGCAAGTCCAAGTCCATTCTGCTCGGGTGGCTCATAGCCAGTTTCTGGTGAAAGTTGGGCACTCATCGTTTCAGCACTTTGTTGAGTTGCTTTTCGTTGGCGCAGATCTTGAAGACCTTGTCGAGTTTGACCATGCGGAGCAACTGCTCGAGTTCGGTGGCAACGTTGGCGAGCACAACTTTCATCTTGCGACCTGCGGCTCGGCTTCTGGCATCAACGAGCATGCCGATTCCCATGCTGCTCATGAAGGTCACTTCCTTCATATCGATGACCAGCCACTTGAATCCGTTGAGGTCCACAAAGGCGTCCTCAAAAGCAGCTGAGATAATCTCAGATTCGCGTTGACTGATGGTCGGCGAGTGAATCGATGCCACAAATGCATCGGCATCGGGTGCGAATCGGATAAACAGGTTTGAACTGGTATCGCTGACGGGCCACCTCCCTGTGTGTGTTGGAAGACTTCGTACCTTACGTCCCAGGCGAAATGGATGTCAATAACGTGTTCAGGTCTCGAAGCATCTCGGAGGCATTCTGGTAGCGATCTGCTGGTTTCTTGGCCATGGCTGTTGTGACGATGGAGGCGACATCTTCGGGAAGGTCTGGGACGATATCCCGAGGATCCGGGATGGGTGACTCGCGGTGGTGTTTGAGTACCGCAGACACATCGCTGGATCCGTGGAATGGCGGATGTCCGGTGATCAGGTGGAACCAGGTGGCACCCATCGCGTAGAGATCGCTTCGGTGGTCGACCGATTTGCCACTGCACTGTTCGGGACTCATGTAGTGCGGGGTGCCGATGATGTGATCGGTTCCCGCGATGTCGGTCGTATTCGGCGCGAGCACCAGCCCGAAGTCGCTGAGTTTGGCAATGCCGGTTTCATCGATCAGGATATTGTCTGGTTTGATGTCGCGATGGATCATGCCACGCTTATGCGCCGCATCAAGTCCGCGGCAGGCGTCGCTGAGAATGCGGGTTGCCGTTGGAAGTTCCAGTGGTCCAGAATCCTTGAGCAGCGAGTAGGACGTCCCGCCGGTGCAGTGTTCCATGACCAGATACAGCGCACCATCGTGGTCACCCACATCATGGATCGCCACAGTATTGGGGTGCCCGAGCTGCGCCATCATTCTGGCTTCCTGCATGAACTGCCTTCGAAGCAGCGGAACCCGCGCCGAGTCGGGACCGAGCAATTTGATGGCGACGCTTCGATCAAGCAGTTCATCGAGTCCGTCGAGTACGAATCCCTGGCTTCCCGTTCCAAGCACCGCTGTAACCTTGTACCGGCCAATCTCGGTGCCGACGAAGGCCTCGGCGCGAGCCGATCGTTCCTTTGGCAATATGCCTGTGCTCATGGCGTCCGAACTCGGGAGCATGGTCGGAAGGAACGTCGCTGTGCCGGGTTGCGCGATGATGGTGGCGGCGAGGTTGAGTTTGGCGTCGACCTCGAAGAACGCTTCGGCGAGCGTCAGTGCGCAGCGGGGCGCCAATTGCATGGCCTTGACTTCGCTTGCCGCCGTAAAGGGGCCGTGACGATGATTGAGCACTTGCGCGACGCCGATGATGGTGCCCTCTTCGTCTCGAAGTGGGAGCGAGAGTACAGAGCGGGTTCTGAAGCCGGTGTGTTCATCAAAGCGGGCATTGAACCGGGAGTCCTCATGGGCATCGGGGATGTTGATGAGATGTCCAAGTCGCATGCAGGCCCCGGCGAGTCCTTCTTCGGCGGGCATTCGGATAAGTGGGCCGCCATCTTCATTGCGGATGCCATGGGCGACCACCGTGAGCAGTTCGTTTGAAGTTGCATCGAAGCGGTAGACCGAGGCCCGCTCTGCATCAAGCCCGTCCCGCAAGGCATCACAAATCGCGTGGAGTGTAGCGCTGCCGCCGGTGGCTTCTCGAAGCGTGCGGTCGAGTTTTGGAAGATCCAATACATCTGGACCGCGCGACTCCAGCAGACCTTGCGATTGCAGGTCGAGGATTGCCGATACCCGAGCCACCGCCATGGCGGGACTGATGGGCTTGGTGAGGTAGTCATCTGCGCCCCGCTCAAGCGCCTTGACGATGCGTTCCGGTTGATCGCGACCCGAAATGATGATGGTTGCGATGTGCCGATCGCCGGGCTGTTGTTGAGTCGCTCGGAGTACATCGAAACCAGATCCCACTGGAGTTTCGGCCTCGGTGATGACCAGATCAAACCGGCAGGATTCGAGCATTTCCGTCGCCTCGTTGGCGGTACGGCAGGTCGCCACGGCGTGGCCGCGGCCAACAAGGTGCACCTCCAGCATGCGACGCACTGCTGCGTTTGGATCGACAATCAAAATGGACCACTGCTCACCCACGACGGGCATGGTACGTACCATCGCATCATGCGACCGGCATCACATGGCGGTGGGTGGCGATCGATCGCGTATACGCTGCGATCGGCCCGAAAGACAGGTGGCCTCCTTCACATGTGGCGTGCCTTGCGGTCCCCGAATGCGTGCAAGACCTGTGCCTTGGGTATGGGAGGTCGTCGCGGCGGCATGGTCAATGAAGCCGGGAGGTTTCCAGAGGTCTGCAAGAAGTCAGTACAGGCAATGGCTGCGGATCTTCAGGGTGGTATTCAGGCGTCGGTGATTGACGGTACACCCTTTTCCACGCTGGAGCGTATGAGTCCACGGGAACTCGAACACCTCGGTCGGTTGACCGAACCGCTCATCGCGACATCGCTTGACGATCGATTCCGCCGAGTCAGTTGGGACGAGGCGATTCGCCGGGCGTCCACGGTGGTCGAGCGGGTGGACCCCTCGCGTTCGTTCTACTACTTCAGCGGCCGGTCTTCGAACGAAGCGGGATTCCTATTGCAATTGTGCGCGAGGCTTCGCGGAACCAGCAACATCAACAACTGTTCGTACTACTGCCATCAGGCGTCCGGTGTCGGACTTTCCAGTGTGACCGGGTCCGGCACGGCCACCGTCGTACTCGATGATCTTGGCAAGGCCGATCTGGTCATGCTCATCGGTGCGAACCCAGCGAGCAACCATCCTCGATTCATGCGGAGCCTCGTCAAGCTGCGTCGTCGCGGCGGGAAGGTCATCGTGGTCAACCCGATGCGGGAGCCGGGTCTGGAGCGATTCAAGATTCCGAGCGATTCTCGAAGCATGATGAGGGCCTCTCGGATCGCTGATCTGTATGTGCAGCCCCATATCGGTGGTGATGCGATGTTCATGGTTGGAGTGATGAAGAACCTGATCGAGCAGGGCGAGATCGACAACGACTTTCTGCGTGCGCATACCGAGGGATGGGATGCGTGGTCCTCCCGCATCGGCTCCTGTTCATGGGAAGACATCACTTCGCACAGCGGCGTCCCTCGCGAGGTGATCGATGCCGTATCCACTCTTTACATGGGTTCGAAGCGAGCCATCTTTGCGTGGGCGATGGGACTCACGCATCACGTATCGGGTGTCCGGATCGTGCAGATTCTCGGTTCGCTCGCGGCGTGCCGCGGCATGCTTGGCCGTCCGGGATGCGGCTTGCTGCCCCTACGAGGGCATTCCAATGTGCAGGGCATCGGGAGTATGGGCGTGGTGCCGTCGCTCAAAGATGCGTACTTCGATGCCATGCAGAGGCGGTGGGGTGATGTGTTCCCACGCGACTCCGGACTCGACACGATGGCGAGTATGGAGGCCGCCCACTGCGGCGAAATGGACCTCGCGGTGTGTCTTGGCGGCAACCTCTTTGGAAGTAATCCAGATTCCCACTTCGCCGCCGAGGCCATGCAGCGGATTGGAACGGTCGTGCATCTCAACACCACGCTGAACACCGGCCATGTGCGGGCTCGCGGACGTGAAACGATCATCCTTCCTGTCTTGGCGAGGGATGAGGAATCTCAACCCACAACGCAAGAGAGCATGTTCAACTATGTTCGGGTCAGTGAGGGTGGTGCGGCTCGGCACGAGGGGCCGCGGGGGGAAACCGAGGTTGTGGCCGACCTCTTCGAGCCCGCGCTTCCACCGAATGGTCCCATAGACCTCGGCCAGCTCCGAAGCCACTCTGAAATCCGTGATGCAATTGCTCAGGTGGTTCCGGGATACAGCCACGTCGGTTCGGTCGATGCGGGGGGCGATGAGTTTCAGATTGAAGGCAGAAC
>CAYYGU010000122.1:2404-4420 GCA_964471525.1 uncultured Isosphaeraceae bacterium | reverse complement strand
AAATCAACAAAATCAACAACAAGAACACAAAAAGTGTTGACAAGGCGATACCTGCTTGTCATGGTGGTGCCCAATGGCTGGCGGGACCGGGACCGTCTTGACCTGGGGACGACTCCAGGGCGCTCCCGGCTCCCGACCAGCCAGCGGAACACGGGCTCCCTACCGCCCAACACGGAGACGCAGACACCATGAAACACCTCTTCCACCTCATCCCAATCGCCGCGGCATCGCTGGTGGTCGGATGTGCCCAGCAGCCAGTAGCCAGCGGCACGAGCGCCGCGCTCTGGCAGCACGTCACATCCGGCTATCTCGCCGGCCTCGAAAGCGGATCGCCCAACGCCACGGCGATGTCCGAGGCGGCCGACACATCGGAACGCCGTGCGACATCGAGCGACTTGCAGGCCGCAAGTGTGGCGCTGGTCGCGGCCAAGGCCGGGAACTGGCCCGAGATGAATGACGCCATCGCCGCCATAAGCAGCGGAGGCATTCGCCGTGCCACCGTCGACTCGCTTTCGGACGCGGGGTTCCCCGTCTCCAGCGCAGTCGCCATGAAAGGACATTTGCAATGAAACAAACCATCCGAACGCTTCTTCCATTGGTGCTGATCACGACGGCCTCATCCTTCGCCGGAGATGGCCCCGTCACCGACACCAACCGCCTGCAACTCCAACGCGACATGCAATTCAGTCGCACGCAGGCACACATGATCGAACAAGAGGCGGCCCCAATCAATGAGGCCGTTCGATTGATCAACGAAGCCGTGACCGAACGCCAAACAGGAAACGTCCACGCAGCAGCAGATCTTCAGGTGCAGGCCTATCAGCAGTTCGAGGCTGCCTACCCCGCAGTCCGGGCCGGCCTTGAGTCGCTCGGCCAGAGCCTGCTCGGCATGTACTCCTCCAGTTATGGCGATCCAGATGTGGCGGCGGATAAACGACGGCGGCTTCAGGTACTCGCGCGAGCGAAGGCGTCTGAACTGGTCGCTGCCCGCGCAACCGGCGACGGCTTTCGCTCCAAGATGTTGGAGCTGCAGGCCCGCCGCCTTCGGCTTGAACTCGAGGGCGTCAAGGCGCTCGGCCGAGGCGAAGGGGGTCTTGCGAAGATCCGCGGCGGTATTGAGCGTGCCGTGCTCATCAACCAGAAGCGGCTGCTCGAACTGGAGTACGCCCGGCTCACCCTCGAGACCGTGGCCACGCTTGCCGGCATCGGACGCGTACCTGGTGTGGATCTGGACTTCAGCGAACTCGGCCCAGACCGGCTTTGGGCGGTACTGGACGACACGATTGAAGATTTGACCCTGAGCGACGAGGACTTCGAGTCCGACCCAATCCTGAGCAGCGATCCCAACCACGCCGACGATGGCTTCGAGAACTGGATTGCAGCCAACACCGAAACACAGGAGCACTGAGATGAAAGCAATTGCAACAACAATCGTGATGCTGCTGCTTGCAGCATCGACCGCGACCGGGCAGGAGGTCACCAGTGGAGACGTCAAGGCCTACCAAGAGGCAGCGGCGGAAGAAGCACGGCTGTCTGCGAGTATCTTCGAGCGCCTTGAAGACCTTGCGAAGGCCGAATCCAAGGGCTACGACAAACAGGCCGCCGACATCCGCGAGCAACTTCGTGTGCTGCGAATCCGGCGTGATCAAGAGGCGTGGCAAATCGAATTGCTGGTTGGGCTTCACGGCGACGCCATTCGCGGCGCCGGGGCGAAGACGAAGATCCCGCCGACCGCGGACATCGAATCGAATTGGCGTGCGCGGCAAGCCGCCGTCGCTCGCGTGGCACTGGTCAACCGGCTGCGTGCCATCGAACACACCTGGACCCACACAACACACTGAGGAGTCGAACCATGTTTCAAGTGACGAAGTATCGAAATATCCCAGCGGCAGCCATGATTGGCTTCGCGGTTCTGGGTAGTACAGGCTGCGGCGAGCAGTCGCCAGAAGTGAGTGTCAGCCGAGTCCCGCTTCCGCCGCCCGTGGCGATGGTGGCGGCCCCAATGACCGAATCCAC
>CAYYGU010000122.1:0-2304 GCA_964471525.1 uncultured Isosphaeraceae bacterium | reverse complement strand
CCCCCACCCCCCAGGAAGCACCAACACCACCGCAACCTGAAGAACACCAACCAGCCGCTAAGGCGGTGACGAGCAGCCTCTCCGAGGCGGCGGTTACAGACGGTGTATCCGGAGAGATCTGGCGATGGGACATCAACGTCAATGAATTGCGGACCCTTGCCGCCGAAGGAGACATCGCGCTGATTCGCGCCGAGGATGCTTTGACCGCGGACTACACATTGAAGCGGTTCACCTTCTCCAACGGCCGGTGGCGGCCCGGAGGCGGCGAACTGTCCACCTTCTCGCTGGACTGTCGCATTGTGACGCCCGCGTGGAACCGGTTGTACACCGACCTGCCGAGCCTGAAGGCATCCACGGACAAGTGGCTGATCGCGATGCCCAACAGTTTCATGGCCATCGTGGGCGACCTTCGCGCCGCGCACGGTGATGACGGGTTTGGTGTGCAACTGCACACCGGCAACGGCGGCCTGATCGCCTCCTTCACCGACGCCTCGGGTATGCCCCTGCGGGCCCCCGTCACCATTGGAGGGTGATGCGATGCATGACCTGATCAGTTTCACCCAGCAATACGCCCAAGGCACTGACGTCGTCATCGTCGCGCTGCAAGCGGTACTCCTGGCAATGGCCGTTGGCTGCCTCGCAGCCGGTGTCTGGACACGCCTCTCGGCCACCGTTGGTGGCCCAGCGGCCTGTCGACTGGCCGGCGCGGCCGACTTCATCGCCACGATCGGCCCGCTGATCGGTGTGCTCGGCACGGTGCTTGGCGCACGCGGCTTGGTGCCTGCCATGACCAGTGGCGCGCTCGCCAATGCGAGCTTGTCCATGGCCGAGGCGCTTGGCACCACAGCGGTCGGAATTACAACGGCCGTCATCGCCCTGGGCGGGTCCGCTTTGTTGGTCCGCCGAGGAACCCCATTGGACGAGGTGGGGGAGGTGCCACATGGGGCGTAATGGCACGGTCATGGCGGATCTCTTCTTCCTGTTGTTCCTCGCAGCATTCCTCAGCGTGGGAAGCGGCGGAACCTGGGAGGGCGAGCGGCTCCGCCGACCCGACGTGGGCATTCGAACCGTGGCTCTGGACGAGCAGACCATTGACGTGCAGGTCGGCGCCGATTCCTTCGTGGCGATGGGCCGAACCTGGGACGCACTTCCACCGTTGGTCACCTCGCTTGCCGCCACGAATGCACGGACCATCGTGCTGCGGGGAAGCGACGCGGCCTCGTACGGCACCTATCAGACAGTGGAACAAGCCCTGCAGCAGCAAGGGCTTTCATATGTCCGCCTTGCGGACAACGGAGAAACACAATGACCAATCGAAACAACTTGACATGGTGGCTGTTTACCGGAGGCACCATCGGAATGCTCTTCATCGCCGCCCTTGTCGGCGCGATGCCGATCGAGCATGAGACCTCGCAGCCCGGTTCAGTAGGCCTGCGCGTGCAAGGCCTCGCGGTCGCAGACGTGGCCACGCTTGCAGGCGGACACTTCATCATTGCCGACGAAACGATGACCCTTGAACTGGGTGATGGCCCGGACCCGGCCTGGCGTCATCTCGACGCCGGTGCGCGGCTCGTTCGTGGACCCGCGTTTGCAGTAGCGGATGTGCAGGATGATGGCCCGCCGATCACCGTACTTATGCGAGCGGACTCGCCAATCGCAGCCGCGTGGTACACCGCTGCCGATCGGGTTCTACGCCGCGCCGCCGACGGCATGCTCGAACTCGTCCTGATCGAAGGCGGTGAGGATGGCGGCGTGACATGCTACGGACTCTCTGCGCCAACCGCCCATGGGGCCGTCACGGCGATGCTTGCCACCGGAGGCGGAACGCTATGACTGCGCCTCGCGTATCAACGGTGTTCTCTCAAGTGGGTACTTCAGGAGCAAAGACATGATGAGTTTCCTACGGAAGGTCGGTCTCGTGATGGTTCTGATTGTGATGGGCATCGCCGCCGCGTGGTGGATCTGGTGCGTGCCAGTCAGCGGGATTGCGGCGGACGTGAACGATGGGCCATGTACCGTTATAGGCCGTGTCATTCAACGAGCCCCGCACGCCTATGCCATCGAAGACCCGAGTGGTGTTGCCTGGATCTTGGCCGATGAGCCGCTCCGTCCCGGTACGGTGGTCATCGTCCAAGGTGGCGCGGAAGGCAGCGACCATTTCCGCGAGACATGGCGGCTCGCTGTCGGGCATTGAGGCCGCCCAGCCTGTGGCATTGGTCCGGCGGGGCATGACACAGAGTAGAATCAATCCATGCCCCGGGCCCCTGACGAGTTTCACAGCACGATTTCTGAGGCGACGGTGTT
>CAYYGU010000121.1:0-4504 GCA_964471525.1 uncultured Isosphaeraceae bacterium | reverse complement strand
CTCGCCACGCCTTATTGCGGAAGACCAGCAGCCCTGACCGATGCCCTGCTGCATGTATCGAACCATTCGAACCGGATCTCCCCGCCGCGGCGTCATTGTTGCTGGCATCACCTCGTCGGCCAAGCGGCTTCCAACTGCATTGAAGTCGCTCAACGAAGGCTGTGGAGGCGGGCTCGAAGCGGCCCGCACGCGGCCGACCTTCTCGGGTGAGGCGGGACAGGTTTCGGTGGGCAGCGAATCGGCCATTCTGGTCGGACTCGGTGATGAGCCTCCAACGAGCACCTCGCTGCGAACCGCTGGTGCCACACTTGTTGCCGCGCTGCGGGCCATGAATGCCTCTGCGGCACACATTGAATTGGCAGGATGCCTCAAGGGTCCGCTCTCAAAGAAACCGGCTGTTGCCGCGCAAGCCATCGCCGAGGGCATGGTGCTTGCCAATTGGAGGCAAGAAACGTGGCGTGGCGCGGCGGCCAAAGGCGAAGCGGCCTCCGGCACGCTGGTGCTGACCAGCCGAGAGGCCGCCGCGCGGGGTGGGCTTCGCCGCGGATGCATTCTTGGCGATGGATCGAACGAAGCGCGGCGGCTCGGAAGCACCCCTCCTAATATCGCCAACCCGGCATGGATTGCACGTCAAGCCCGCAGCATGGCCAAACGGCTTGGAATGACGTGCAGCGTGATCTCGGCGGCCAAGGCGAAGGAACTCGGAATGGGGGGCCTGACAGCGGTCGGTGTGGGCTCATCAAGCCCGCCATGCCTGATTCACTTGTGCTGGAAGCCAAAGTCCGCCACATCCGGTACTCGGTTGGCGCTGGTCGGCAAGACCATCACCTACGACACCGGCGGTTACTCGCTGAAGATCTCCAATGGCATGAAGGGAATGAAATACGACATGTGTGGTGGGGCTGCGGTGCTTGGCGCCATGCAGGCCATTGCAATGCTGAAACTGCCCATCGAAGTCCACGCCGTGCTGCCCGCGGCGGAAAATATGGTCTCGGACCGCGCCTACCGGCCCGATGACATCATCGAGATGTACAACGGCGTCACCGTTGAGGTCACCAATACCGACGCCGAGGGGCGGCTCGTCCTCGCCGATGCGCTCGCGTGGACGTGCAAGAAGCTGAAGCCCACGCACATCATCGACATCGCCACGCTCACCGGCGGGGTCGTCGTCGCGCTTGGTGAGTGGTGCAGTGGTCTGTGGTGCAAGGATGTGCCGCTCCGCCGCGCTCTTCAAGATGCTGGGGACAACTGTGGTGAGCAAGTCTGGCGAATGCCGCTTTGGAAGGAACACCGCGACTTCATGCGGGCACGCCACGCCGATATCTGGAATTCTGGACCGAAACGGGATGGGCATCCCATTCAAGGCGCTGCGTTCCTCTCGTATTTCGTGAACACAGATATCCCGTGGGCGCATGTCGATATCGCTGGACCAGCCACAACCGATTCGGCGACCGACTTGTATGTGGCCGGACCAACCGGATGCGGCGCTCGCCTGCTGGCCGAAACGGCGGCGGCCCTCGTCTCAGGCTGAGGTCGCCAGAAGCGACTCGACACGCTTTGGAATCATCTCAGCGAACAGTGAGGCGAGATGTGTATAGACGCTTTGGTCGAGGCCAAAGGGATCAACAATGGGCTGCCCGTCTGGGTCGAGTAGGTGTACTTTGGTCAGATGCGATTCCTCGCCCCCAACCAAGGAACGCACCGCATCCACATGATGTGGCGTCATACACAACACCAAATCGGCCTTCCGGATCATGTCCGGCGTCAACTGCTTGGAGCGGCCATTGTGCTCAATGCCCATGTGTTGCAGTGCATTGAGGGCCTCTGGTGATGAAGGAGCCCCCTCCATTGCTGCAATCCCGGCAGAACCAATAAAAAGAGAGGGGTCGCCACCCTCAAAATGTGCTCGTGCAATCGCCTCGGCCATGGGGCTGCGGCAGGTGTTCCCGGTGCAGATAAACAGAATGGTTCGCACATGGTCATCATACGGAATCCACGCTCTTTCACCCCATCCCCTTGCACCAACGGGCAGAATCGGATTGAATGCAGCGCGACCCACACAGGAGAACCACAGGTGGAGTTCATTCCCGCCGATGAATCGGCACGTGTGATCACTGATCACGGCATTGAGTCAGAGACCCCGGACGAGGACCACATCTACCTGCGGATGCGCGACGGCGAAACCGTTCACCACCATCATGTGGCGGTTGCTGGCAGCGAGTGTGTTCCGAGGGATGGGGCGGTCGTGTACGAAATCACTGAAGAGCGGCTCCCTGACGTCATTGACCACCTCATGCACAAGCTGCATCACTCGCAGTTGCTGCTCATCCCGGTAGGGAAGTGGCGGAGCGTGTTCGATGTCGTCGCATTCAGCCTCGCGGCGAACGAGGAGTGGCAACAAATCGACGCGGCCGCAACGGTCGAACTCAATTCACGAGATCCACTTCTTGCCGATGCGGGCGACTTGCACTTGTTATGCGACCTGATCAAGGCACTGCTGCACGACTCCGAAAAGCCAGACCAAGGGCTGATGCTCATTTCGGTTGGGCAACCCCTTGCCGTCGAGATCGTCCCGACAGGTGGCATTCGGTTGAGTTTCGGCAATCAGGCAGCTGCCGACGAACTGGCCGAGGTCTACGCCTCCTGATTCGGGAGCGGAGAGGGACCACATCATGCCGCCAGCAGGGCGAACCAAGGCGATACAGAATCTTGTGGACAAAGCCACCGCGGCGCTGGCCAACGATGATTGGTTTCAAGCCGAGCATGCGCTCGATCGCGCGCTGGCAATGAGCCATGGTCGCCACGATTACCACGGCATGGCCGAGATCATCGGTTTGCTGTGGCAGTCGCGTAGTGGCCTGCGAAAGCAGGCCTTCGCGTCTCGAAAGGCGATCCGAATCATCGATGATGAGGTGACCGACACCATGGAGGTCGAGCGGGGCCGCTACCTCGTGCAGCCACCGCTGGTCGGCGCCGATGCGCGGCGGCTGCGACTCTTGGCCTTTGCCGCAGAAGTGCCCGTTATGGTGCTCTGCCGCGAGCCATCGACGCAACTTGGTCTGATTCCGGTCGTGGCGATTGGTCCGCTCGGGGCTGTTCGCACGAAAGTCAAACCACCAAGAGATCCATCAAAACCGACGGCAACCTGGTTCCGCGACGCGCTGCGCAGTCTCGGCGAGGTCGCCGTCGAGAAGCTGAATCCTGTCCACCCTGCCTCCCGCCGGCTTGAACCGATGCTTGGGCTGCTCGACACGCTTCCCGAAGACGAGGGCCTTCATCGGCTCGCCATCGACCTGTGTGGCGAGGCAGCCAACGAGATACCTTGACCCCGGGGGAATCCGTCATGACAACCGAACACACCACCATCGAAGCGCGGCTGGCAACCTCCTACACCATCAGATCTGTCATCGTCGCCATCGTGTGCCTCGTGCTTGGTGTCTGGGGCATCTGGGACTATGTCGAGATCATCCCGAGGCAAGAGCGGGAGTTCACTCGCGCGGAAGTGTGCCGAGCCTTCAATCGGTACGCCGAACCAATCGTCGTTGGCAGCGAGGAACCAACCAAAAAACTCGCTGCGGCCTTTATGACCACCGTCGTGAACAATCTGGCGGTCGAAGGTGGCGCCGCCATCGAGACCGAAATCGACGGCCTTCGGGCGGCGGTTTCAAATGGCGAAGGTCACGCAATTGACACACTCGAGAGCTTGCTCGTCAAACGGCTCCTTCCAGAATCGGTGCAGCGGGCCGCGAAAGCCCAAGGTCTTGAAGAAGGAGCGATGCTGCAAACCAAACCGCGAAGTGAAAGCACATGGCTCGCCGCAGAGTCGGCCATGGTGAGCGGAACCCGGACGCCCACGACGGCATTGGGTGAGGCCACTGCAGCGCTCAAACAGGGGCTGCAGTTGGCGCAGAACCAACTCAACCTGTACGGCGAGGTTGACCAGCCATCCACCTATGATCGTCCGATGCAGTGGCTCTTCATTCTGTGCCTGCCATTCGTGCCGTGGTATCTCTGGGGCATCCTTGTCAACAGGCGTAAACGCTTCGCGCTCGATGCTGATGGCACGCTCCATGTGCCTGGTGAGACATGGTCGCCTCAGGATCTGGCCGACATCGACATGAAGAAGTGGATGAGCAAGAGCAAGGCGTGGGTGGTGCATACCGATGGGCATCGCGTACTGATGGATGATTACATCTTCAAGGGCGTCTTCCGGATCGTCGGCGAGATCGCCTCGGCGCGGTATCCGGATGAATGGACGGACGAGGCAAAGCGGGTCAAAAAGGGCACCACGCCTCCTGAACCGGCGGAATCTGGCGAAGATGCCTGAAATCGACGCCTGAGCATCCCCAACAAAGAGCAGGCATATGCCACACGCTCATGCACAACCTGTCCCCTTCCGGCAAGTTCGGCCCAATGGCCGCCTGCATGAGCCCTCGGTGCCAGATGCCGACATGCGGAATGCCGTTCTGTGCCACGTGTTTGTGGCCCTCGGGGCCGTCAGTGG
>CAYYGU010000120.1:0-4525 GCA_964471525.1 uncultured Isosphaeraceae bacterium | reverse complement strand
TGGCTGACGCCGGCTGCAACCCGAGAACTCCTCCAGCAGCGAGCCGAGGCGGGGGCCACCGAGGTGCAGTGGCGAACGATGATCCCGGACCTCGGCCTCATGCCTGTGCTGCAGACCCTGACGCGAATCGGAGATGGCACCGTCACGGTCCGGGGAAGGGACTTGAAAGTCAGCAAGTGGCAGATTCAGACCGAGGGTTTGCCGGTGCGGATGGAAACGTGGTTCTCAACCGATTGGCGTCCCGTCCAGACCATGATGCAGGCGCCCTTTGGTGAGATTCGCTCGGTGCTGACAGACCGTGCGACCGCTCAGCAGAGCAGCGGAGAGTCGGCGCCCGAGTTGTTCCTGTCGCTCTTCATCACGCCGGAGGGAACCATCGGGAATCAACTGGATGCCACCCGCGCCTTCATGCGGCTGCGAACACTCGATGGAACGCCGCTGCAGGTGCCCGCCAGCGGCGGGCAGAGCATCGCGGGAGTTGGTGAAGCGTCTGTTGTGCTGTTGGTCGAGCGGGATGCGAGCCTTCCTGCCGCGGGAGGTGAGGGAAGCGACGCAGCCTTTCGCGCCGCATCGACGATGATCGACTCCGGGGACGAGGCGGTACGCGCCTTGGCGGCATCTGCGACGGCATCGCTGCCCCCAGACGCATCGGCGCGTGACCGCGCCGAAGCAGCGAGGCAGGCAGTCCATGCATGGATTACTCGCAAGGGACTCTCTACCGCGTTTGCGAGCGCGTCTGAAACCGTTCGCAATCGGCAAGGTGATTGCTCCGAGCATGGCGTGCTGCTTGCTGCGGTACTCAGGGCGGAGGGCATCCCGTCGCGGGTGGCAAGCGGACTGGTGTGGATGGACCGCGTGGGCTCGTTCGGCTGGCACATGTGGACGCAGGCCCTGATTGATGGCGCGTGGGTCGATCTGGATGCGACGCTTCCGATCCCATTTACCGTGGGGCACATCCTCGTGGCGACCTCACCACTTGAGGACGGCGATGGGCAGCGACAATTGATGACGCTGCTGGGATTACTTGGAAATCTGGAAATCGAGATCGTGCGGGTAGACCGGTGAGCGAGCCGTGTGCACTTCCGACCCGGCCCGAAGGCGGACACAAAGGCAGTTTCGGTGTTGTTGGCATCGTGGGCGGTCAGGACAGCGGGGGCGCGACGATGGTCGGCGCGCCAGCACTCGCGGCGAGGGCAGCCCTTCGAATTGGCTGCGGGCGGGTGATGATCGCCTCGCCCCGGTCGATCATGGGCGACGTGCTGGGGAATTGCCTTTCGGCGACCGGCCGGCCGCTTCCGCAGGATGGCCAGGGAGAATTGGCCTTGACCGAGACCACTTCGGTCGTCGCATCGCTCGACGCCGAGGCGCAGGCGATGGCGGTGGGGCCGGGCCTCGGGCAGTCGCCCGCTGCTGCGGCCGCCGTGACCTCGCTTCTTGAGCGGAATGGGCCACCGCTGGTGCTCGACGCCGACGCAATCCATATCGTCGCGGCGGCGAGCTTGTCAGGTGGGTGGACTCGGGAGTGGGCGCGGCAGGTGGTGTTGACACCGCATCCCGGGGAATTCAAAGCTTTGGCAACTGCAATGGGGGTGGCCGTTCCCAACAGCGAGGATGCGAGCCGGCGGACGGCGGCTGCGGCCATGTCTTCGCATGTGAACGCGGTCATCGTGCTCAAGGGGCACAGAACGGTTGTTGCGGCGGGGAGCGATGTGTGGACCTGCGATGAGGGCGGTGTAGAACTGGCAATTCCTGGTAGCGGGGACGTTCTTACCGGCGTGCTCGCCGGAATCCTCGCGCAGCTGGCCGCCTCCGAGGCGGCGGTGGATGCGGCTGCGGCCGCGAGGCTTGCCGTGACCCTGCACGCCAGGGCTGGCGCCAGTTGGCGCCGCGAGCGGGGCACCCGCGGTGTCCTCGCCGAAGAACTCGCAGACCGCGTAGGCTTGTCGCCATGACTGCCTCGGTGGAACCAGGTCAGACGCTCACCGGCGAGCCCTTCATGCTGGTCAACCCGCAACTGGGTACGAGCCGCGGCGGAGGTACCTATTTGCGGTGCCTGCTTCGAAACGCAGGCGGGCAGGTGTCGGGCCGTGGCTGGTCGTTTGATGCATCGCAACTGGCAGCCCTCAAGAACGCGCGGGCCGTGTCGATTGATGGACACGTCGTGGACTGGCAAGGTTCGCCGCAGGTCAACATCGAATCGATCGAGCCCTTCGACGCCGACCACGCGACGGTACTGTCGCTCATGCCGGTCAGCAGCGGCGACATCTCAGCGATGTTCGGTGAGGTGGGAGGCCTGCTTCGGCGGCTCGAAGACGCATCGATCCGCGGACTCGCTGAAGCCTATTTGGACGACGAGCCACTCATGCAACGCTTCCGCGAGGCGCCAGCTGGCGTCAGCAAGCACCACGCATGTATTGGCGGACTGCTTGAGCACACTTTGCAGGTCATGCGGTTGATCGATGTCGTGGTGGCGACGTATCAGGACACGGATGTCGAACTTGACCGTGACGTGTTGGTGCTCGGCGCGTTCCTGCACGATCTCGGAAAAACGGATGAGCTTGAATGGACTCGCGGATTCTCCTACACCCTCGATGGCAACCTCGTCGGACACATCGTCCGCGGCGCGATCATGCTTGAAGAGAAGGCTTCTGAAGCGGAACTCGCAGGAAGCCCGGCCGTCCCCGAGCCGGTGCTGCGGCATCTCCAGCATCTCATTCTGAGCCACCATGAGCTTCCCGAGTACGGCGCGGCGAAGCGGCCACAGACGCCCGAGGCGCAGGTGCTGTGTCATATCGATCGGCTCGACGCGACGCTCAACCTCGTCGAGTGATCGCGGTTTCCGACGGCGGAACCTACACTAGGGGCTCATGTCTGCGGCGCATCGCATCCTGTTGGGAATACCGGTCTTCAATGAAGCCAAGTATGTCGCCGACGTGCTTGGCGAGGTCCGCAGGCATGCCGACGACATCTTGGTCATCGACGACGGATCGACCGATGACACGCCCCTCCTGCTGGCCAAGCAGGGGGTGGAGGTCATCCGGCACGCGACGAACCGAGGGTATGGCCGGTCGATGCAGGACATGCTGCGGTGGGCGGACTTTGATGGGTACGACTGGCTCATCACGATGGACTGCGACTTGCAGCATGAGCCCGCCGCCATTCCTGCGTTCTGCGAGGCCATTACACGCGACGATTGCGATGTCGTGTCCGGCAGTCGCTACCTCCAGATGGAATGTGATGGCGATTCACCGCCCGCCGATCGGCAGGCCATCAACGCAGCGATGACCCGGATGCTGAACGATCGGCTTGGCCTTCAGTTGACCGATGCGTTCTGTGGCTTCAAGGCCTATCGCATCGCGGCCTGCCGTGATCTTCATTTGGATGTCGACGGGTACGACTTTCCGATGCAGTTCTGGGCGGAGGCGGTCCATCACGGTCTGCGAATCACCGAGTTGCCGGTTCGATTGATTTACAACGATCCCACCCGCTGTTTCGGGGGGCCGCTCTCCGATGCCGCCAATCGCCGCGCGGTGTACGAGGCGACGCTCGAGCGGTCCATGGCAACGCGTGGGCTGCGGGCGTTGGTCGCTCGTGTGTGAGATTCGACTGGAACCGGACGAGCCGAGCATTCGCCCGATCCCCACAACTGGGCTGGCGCTGCACACGAGGCAGTATTTCGGCCTGCCGGTTGATATGCCGATTGTGGCGACCGGCCACCAACCGGTCATGCCGCACCCCGGGATTCTCATCAAGTACCTGCGGGCTCGATCGCTGGCCGATGCCTGGGGTGGCCGCTGCGTGAATCTGGTCATCGACACAGGGGTTGAACGCGTCGGGGATATCGATGTGCCGCTTGGGCATCCACCGGCCGACATGTCGGTGGCGACCCTTTCGATGCTCACCGAATATGACGGCGTCTTGGCTTCCCGCCCGCCCGGAGTCCCGAATTCACCGCATCCGCCCGAGGGCCTCATGGAATCGGCCGCCCCCGGCATTGAGACGATGACGCGGGCCTGGCAGTCGGCCGCCGGATCGACCGCGGCCGAGCAGGCGGCGGCAGCGGTTGGAGCGGTGCTGCGTCCGTATGTGGGCGAGCCCGACCTCGTCTTCGCGTCCTCGCTGCTGCGGAGTCCGATTGGTCAGGCGCTGCTCGAAGCGATGCGGTCCGATGGCGAGGGGTGCGTGAGAATCTACAACGAGGCTGTCGCCGCGTATCCGAATGCGGGCGTCCGGCCACTCTCGATGGGGGCGATCACGGAGCTGCCACTGTGGTGCGTCGAGGGCCGCCACCGTCGGCCTGCCTCAACGCGGAATCTGGACACCCACCCAACGCAGGTGCTTCCGCGGGCCCTGGTCACGACGGCACTGACTCGCGCGGCCTTGGCCGACCACTTCGTTCATGGTCTCGGCGGTGTGTCGTATGACCGGATCATGGAGCGGTGGATGGATCGGTGGCTTGGGTGGTCATTGTGCCCTCGCAGCCTCGCCACCGCGACTGTTCGGCTTCCCGGATGCAGTGACCAAG
>CAYYGU010000119.1:0-4569 GCA_964471525.1 uncultured Isosphaeraceae bacterium | reverse complement strand
ACGACAACACCCGGATGCTCTTTGGCGATGCGAAGAAGAGTGTCGATGCGATGCTTGGGGCGATTGGTGATTGATCGGAAAGCGTTCACCCCCACCACTCCACAGCATGCTCGGGGAGCGGACATGGAGGTGTTGTTGGTGAAGGATTGGCACGGGCTCCAGGCACCGTGTACGGGACGCAGGTCGTCGGTGTCGAGTGCCCTCGCCGTTCACATCACCTTCCGAGATCGAGCAAGGGCATGCACACCGGATGCGACACGCGTATCCTTCATCATCGGTCCCGCCCCCGCAAGAACCGCTGATCGTCGGATTGGCGGGTGCTCTGTGTCAGGCGGTTGGATCTCAGGTGGGGCTTGATGGATGTCCCGCACTAGCAGCAACGATCAAAGCAATGACCATGCGATGGTATTACATCGCCACACTTGGATTTGAACTACGACCCATTGCCCAGCGAATACCATCTTGCCAGTACACCGATTGACCGATCGCCCAGTTACAGAGGCAACAATTGAAGAAAATCAAATATCTCATTTCAAAGAGCATCCACAAATTGAGAGGCAAAGACCGCTTCCCCCCTGACTTCACTGAAGGAGACAGGGAGATCATTCGAGCGGTACAGCCGTACACCAAAACCAGCCGAGAACGCATCTTGGCAATGATTCGCTCTGTTCAATACATCACTCATTGTGCTATTCCGGGTGCCATCGTCGAATGTGGGGTCTACAAAGGCGGGTCGATGATGGCGGCGGCACGCACATTACTGGATCTTCATTGCCAGAATCGGGACCTTTACCTCTTTGACACTTTCGAGGGAATGGGACAGCCAACCGAGGAAGACATCAACATCAAGGGGCTCATTGCCGTCAATGAGCGTCCGAACAGGACAGAGTGGTCTCGTTGCCCGCTAGAAACCGTGCAGGAGGCATTCAAGAAAACTGCTTATGATCCAAACCGCATCCATTATGTGAAAGGGATGGTCGAAGATACCGTCCCCGATGACGCACCTGGTCAGATCGCGTTGCTTCGATTGGATACGGACTGGTACGAGTCCACACGCCATGAATTGGAGCATCTCTATCCCCGCCTGGTGTCAGGCGGCATCCTGATCATCGACGACTACGGCCACTGGGAGGGGGCTCGCAAGGCCACGGATGAATACATCAAAATGCATCAATTGAGGCTCTTCCTCAACCGCATCGATTACACCGGACGCTTGGCCGTCAAACCGTGAAAGGCCAGTCGGAATGGAAAGCACACAAATGGATTCGCGAAACAATTCTGTTGCACTTCTGGGCAAGGACACGAATCGCCATGTGCTCAAGACCTATTGTGCCAAGCCGCTGACACTCAAATCCTTGAGGTACTGGATGATGGCTGTCGTGGGATTTGATATTCCCATTGAATATCGATCCAACGAAAAACGACGATGTTTCGAACGGGAATGCTTGCAACTGTGGCGGGAATACGGCTTTCTGGTTCCGATTGTGCGAGAGATTCCCGAAGACTCATCAAGCACGGAAATATCTCTGGCTATGTCGTTTCTGGAAGGTCCGACATTAGATGCGCTTTTGCGCGATCCAAACGTGAGTCTTGTTCAGAAATGGGACGCGGTTACAGCCGTCATCAAGAGGCTGCGAGAACGGCATGTTCTTGCGCTTTATGAAGAGGAGTACCGTCTGATTCATTTCGATTCAAACATGCGCAACATCGTGATGACAACGGACGGCCCCGCCCGTCTCGATTTTGAAATGGGACGCGTCACGGAAAAGATCAACCGGTCCGCCGCCCGTGAAGTAAACAAACTCTTCATTGAGATTGCCAATGCCTTGGGAAAGGAGCACTTGCCGCGGTTGGTGGATGAACTCTTCGCGGACTATGGAATAATCCACATCCTCCGGACCATCGCCGATGCGGAAACCGAGCGACTCTTTGCCTCCACTCATCGAAACCGCGATGCTAGAAAAAAACTCCAACGGCCCAATCTGGTCACCAAGGTGGACTTGGCGGATGCCATCCAGAAGCGACTTGCCTCGCCTCGGCATCCAGGCCGCGCCAAGGATGACAAGCAGGCCTTGGCCGAGACGACCAGTTGGGACGGAAAGTTTTACCAGTCCTTCGACGATGCGGATCCCCGCGGTCGGGACATGCCGCACCGTTATCAAGTCATGCAGTTTCCGAAATCGTTTGCCGGCAAGACGATGCTCGACCTGGGTTGCAACTTGGGCCGCTGCTGCATCGACGCCGTCGAGCGTGGTGCCCGCCGGAGTGTCGGCGTCGATCATCGCGCAGACGTAATGGATGCCGTAACACGATATTGTCGAGAGCGTGGCAATCATGCGGAATTTCACTCCTTTGACATCAATCAAGGAGCCGGTGCTTTGCAAGAACTACTTGGGCAGGAACAATTCGACCACGTTTGTGTACTTTCCATCTGGTCCCATGTCGACCAGTCCAAACTGTGGGAAATTGTGAACACCATGTGCGGGGAGATTTGCTACTTCGAGGACAATGCGCCCAGTCGGGTGAAGTCTCTATCCAAACTGGAAGCGACACTTCGCGAAAACCTGGACTTTCCAGTAATCGAATTCCTTGGATTTACAACAGATCGAGGTGTCCGGGCAGTCTTTCGGCTATCAAGAACAGGTGTCCTGCAAGACGCTGGGCCCAGCCTCAACGAGGTTGTCGATGACAACCACTGAATGCAAGGAACGGGGTACCGAGTCCCCGCTCTACCCGGAGGTAGTACCTGCGACCGATGGATCAAGGGTGCGCTGGCGTGTAGGGTCAAATGGGCCGGAAACCGTCATGCGGGGCTGCGTACCTGCTCGGCGTATGTGTTGACACAAGTGGACGTTCGGGTACTTCCGGTGACGGAAACGAAATGGAGCCGATCGGGCTTGAACCGACGACCTCCTGCATGCCATGCAGGCGCTCTCCCAACTGAGCTACGGCCCCTGAGTTGAACGCGGAATTGTAGCAGGCCCGCTGCCGCCCCTACATCGCCGCGTCGAGTGCCTCGGCATAGGCCTGTTTGGGGTTGATGCCGACCATATTCTTCACCATCTGGCCGCCCTTGAAGACCATCACCGTCGGAATGGAGGCGACGCCAAGGGAAGACGCCACCTGCTTGTGGTCATCGATGTTCATCTTGCCGACCTTGGCCTTGCCGTCGTAGTCGGCGGCAAGTTCGTCAATCGTCGGTCCGAGCATCTTGCAGGGCTGGCACCACTCGGCCCAGAAATCAACAAGCACCGGGACGTCGCTCTGAAGTACGTCTGCGTCCCAAGCGTCATCGGTGAAGGTCATTACTGCGTCGCTGGCCATGGTGGGCATCTCCTGCGTGAGTGAGGGAAGGGCGGCATTGTAGCGAGCGGGCTCCCCCACTTCAGCCGAGTTGTGCCAAGGCATGGCGGTGGGCTGATACGTTGTGCACGCGAAAGAGCCGAAGGCCCGCTGCATACTGCATCGCCGCCACCGCGACGGAAGCCTCATCCCGCTGCTCGGGCTGCTCAATGCCGGTCACAGCGCCGACAAAGGACTTCCGGCTCGACGCGGCGAGCACCGGATAATTGATCGCGGCAAGTCGCTCGCTTCCTGCGATGAGCTGCCAGTTCTGCAGCACGGTCTTCCCGAACCCAAGGCCCGGATCGAGGCAGATGGATGCGGAGGAAATGCCCACCTCCATCGCCACGATCGCACGGGCGAACAGCCACGCCAAGACGGACCCGACGACGTCGTCGCCATACTGCGGATCTTCGCTGTACTGGTCGCTCCACGAATCTTCATCCGGGGGACACAGTCGGTGCATCAGAACAATGCCGCACCGCCGCTCCGAGGCCAGCGGCAGCATCGCCTGGTCCTCGACTCCGGCCGATACATCATTGATGATGGTCGCCCCGGAATCAATCGCGGCTCTGGCCACCTCGGCGAGCGTCGTGTCGATGCTGATTGGGATGTCCGTGCGTGATCGAATCGCTTCGATCACCGGCACGACCCGGCGAATCTGCTCCGCTGCATCGATTCGCTCGGCGCCGGGTCGGGTTGATTCGCCGCCGACGTCGATGATGGCGGCTCCGTCCAACACCATGCGCTCGGCGTGGGCGGCCGCGGCTTCAATGGTGTCGTGCTGGCCCCCGTCGCTGAATGAGTCCGGCGTGAGATTCAAGATGCCCATGATCTGCGGGGTCGACAGATCAAGTTCGGTTTCCGGGCCAATCCGCCAATGCGTCGCGGCGCTCACTCCACCGTCACGCTCTTGGCGAGATTCCGTGGTTTGTCGACATCGTGGCCCCGCAGCAAGGCCGCGTGATACGCAAGCAGTTGCAGCGGCACAATGGTCAGCAGCGGCTGAAGTGGCTCCGCTGCGTCGGGAACGAAGAATACCTCGTCCGCGAGTGACTTGATTTCATCATCGCCCTCGGTCGCCACGGCAATGACATGCGCGCCGCGTGACTTCACTTCTTCGATATTCGAGAGCACCTTGCGATACTGACTGCTTCGTGTCGCAATGAAGACGGCGGGCATGCCCTCGTCGATCAGCGCAATCGGGCCGTGCTTCATCTCGGCAGC
>CAYYGU010000118.1:0-4625 GCA_964471525.1 uncultured Isosphaeraceae bacterium | reverse complement strand
GCCCGATGATGCTCATTCGAGCAAACGGAACCGTCGAGTCGATTGAGGCCGATGCCCCCCCACTGGGCGTTCTAGAGACACTGATGGTCGATGAGATCGCCACCATCGAAATGGCCCCTGGTGATCTGCTCGCAATCCCATCGGACGGCATCTTCGAGGCGATGGACGAGGCTGGCGCCATGTACGGCGTCGATCGAATGGTCAACCTCATTCGAGATCGTTGCGATCAGCCTCTAGAGGACGTCCTTGAATCGCTCCGCGCCGACGTTGAGGTATTTCGCAGGGATCGCCCCGCCCAAGACGACCGCACCATCCTCGCCGTCCGTCGATGCACTTGAACGCATTGAAGTTCGGCACGCCGAGTTATTGAGCGGGATATCATCCGGGTGCTCGAAGGAGTGCTACTCGCCACATGCGTTTCATTGTCGCCTTGTATCTCACGGCTCTTACGATCTGGGTCGTCGTCCGAATCGTCCGGCTATCCCTGCAGGGACGAGTGGAACTGTTCAGTCTGCACACGGTGTTCCTGATCGGGTTCATCATCTTCCAGTTGACCAGCAGCGTGATGGCATTGATGCTGGGCATCTACGGCGATCTCGGTCCGACGAATCTGGTCATCACACCAATCGTCTTCTCGGTCGTTGCCACGATCTTCCTGATCATATTTGAGTGGGCCTATCTGAAGAATTGGAGAAGCCTCGATCGCCTGTGGCGACCCGGCGCGGACTGGAATGGCGACGCATCGGGCTGGATGGCCCTTGCGGTCGTGATGATCGGCATCGGCTTCGTGATGAAGATCATCCTGGTGTATGTCCCACTCCTCGGCATTCTCAGTTCACAAGCAGCCGCCGGCGTTCTGGCAGCAGCAGCAGGATGCGCAGCGTGGGGGTGGAGCCGGGATCTTCGAAGTCCCGGACTTGCGATGTTTGCACTTGCCATCTTCGTAGCGGCATCGGCCATCATGCTCCACCGGTCGTTTGGTCGCAGGCCTGTGCTGGGCGTGCTCTTTGGTTTCGGATGGGCGCTGTACTACGGGTATTGGCGGGCGCTGCCGAAAAAACTGATGATGCAGCGGCTCCTTATCGCCGGATTGGTTGGCTCTCTCCTGCTTACGGCATATTCAGCCACTCGAAAAGCCCAACACCAGTACGAGCGTCGCGGCATTCTTGACGCAGTCATCGCATTGAAAGACGTAACCCTCACAGATCTGACGTCGGGCTATGTCTCGCTGCTCGCCGGACAGCAAGCAGGACCGCTCAGCATGTGGGCACTCGAGTCGTATGGAAGTGCCTACCCGTATAACTACTTCCACCAGATCAAGTTCCTCGTCGGCATGCCGGTCCCCCGCTATTTGTGGCCGAGCAAACCGAATTCGCTGGGCAGGGAGATGGTGTATCACGGCTACATCCGCCAAAAAGGCTCTGGCAATGTGTACAGCGTGGGTCCGGGGATCATCGGACACGCCGCGTATGACTTCCCGTGGATCGCGGTGCCGCTCTACGCGTTCGGCCTGGGCTGGGTACTCCGTTTCATTGATGAGCGAGTCGCTTCGGGATTGCACCGGCCCTTTGTGATCATTCCGTGCGGGGCCGCCCTCGGCCAAGTGCTGGCGCTCTGCCGAGGCGAGACGGCGGTCTTTTTCTGGGAGATCTGCATGGCCATCCTCGGTGCCTGGTTCGCCATCCGGTTGGGTGGCCGTATCGTCAGTTCGATCGGATACATGTGGGAAACGGAAGCGGTCCCGCCGCATGATCCCTTCTTCGTGGACGAGCATGATGAAAGCGGCGAGTTGGCACCTTCTACCGTCTGACTACTGCGCGGCGGCAACGAGTTCCTCGATGGGATACCCGCGATGAAGCAGGCCGTTCAGACCGAGGGCCACGGTCTTGCCCTCCCCAAGGAGCCGCTTGCCAGTTTCGAACCTCCATGTGTGGTAATCGAAATCTGGATCCCATCCCGAGTCTGTCGGCGACATTCCGGCGGGCCATGTCAGAATGTGAATCGTGCGGCCACCCGCATCATTGATCTCTTGCTCCGTGAAGAAGTCCTCTGGGTGTTCTTCTGCGAAAATCTGCCAGATCCGATGCTCCGCCACGACGCTATGCCCAAGCAAGTGGCCCATGTGCCGGCGTGGAATGGATTCAAGAAAAACATCGACGCCTCTTCGTTCCAACTCAGGAACCATCTCTGTCAGCCAGGGAGAGCCTTCCGGGTTGTGAACGCTGGAATCGTGACCGATACCCTTGAAGCCGTGCTCAAGCAGCTCACCGTAGTACCGGTGCAGAAGATCCGAATTGCCATGATCCTCTTGATACTCGAATTCGCCATCCCCGGAGACATCCCAACATCGTGGAAGCCCGACATAGGCATAACACCCGATGTCCTGCCCGTCTAGATACTCAACAAGCGTTCCCAAATCGTTCACAAGACCGGGCCGCTGTTGTCTGGCATGTTCCAATTGCTCGAAGATCATCGGTTGCACGGTGTCCGGCGTCGGCCAAGTCTGGTCGTGGTCGTACCAATACCCGGCGATGTTGTGCAGCCACATGTCGAATGCGCCCGATCCAAGTCGGTCCACGACCGGCCCGATGCGGTGATCAATATCGGCCTGCCACCCATCCTCATCGTTGTAAATCTGCGGGTGAATGTGATTGGGATACCCCGGCCCCTCATAGGAGCCGCCCACCGGCTGCCAGTAGAGCAGTCGATTGTGTAATTCGTCCGGGGCGTCGGCTGCATGGCCGAAGTTCTGAACAACGGCCAGAATGTCATTGACATCGACAAAGCCGTTGGCATCGCCATCGCCTTCGCATGGAACCATGCCATCACAATCAATCCCGTAGTGCGTCAGGACCGCCAACAGGTCGTTTGTATCGACTTCACTGTCCCCATTGGTGTCGCCCGGGTATTCCTCGGACCGATCATTCTGTTCCGACTCCTCCTCTTGGATCGAAAACAACTCGCGTCTTCCCGAGGAAGGAGTTTCCGGCTCGATCAGAATCCGAGCGACGAAGCCCTGCTCGTCGTCGCCGCGCAGGGCCTCGGCCACGATCGCGTGGTAGTGCAACGATGTCTTCCGGGGTGTCCAGTCAATCGGGACGACGCCTGTCTGTTCCAGACGTGCCGATTGAGGCTCACCGGCGCCATCGATCCAGACGATTCCGAGATACTGCGTTCCGCTGCCAACGTCGCCCGACGCAGCGACGTGAATGGCGTGTTCTGGGTGTACCGCACCAGTATCCAACCACAACGTTTGCAGGTCACCATCCATCGTGTCGCCAAGTACAAACTCGAATCGCCCATCGGCATGACGGTAGGCCTCCCATCGCATTGCTGCTGTAGCGGAGGAATTCGTCAGCACGATCGCTGCAATGGTGGAGACTGTGGTCGCAGCCCAGCGGAAGTTCAGAGTCATTTGATGTTCGATCCTGACCAAGAAGAACGGTTCAATCCAATACAGAGGCGCACCGTGTCTTCGATTGGTCAGCGGAAACGCGTGCTGCGTGCCGCCTCTGAGTCATCGATCGGTCAGCGTGGGTACTGCACCCATTCCGCCCTTTGCTCGCCGCTCATGGGAGATCTGGGCGGGCTAGGCGGTTTGGAGAACTTCCGCCGCTTGTGTCGGCAGTGCGGCTCGACCCGCGGTCACTCCGAGAGGTCACATGCACACCCAAATGCCATGGAAAGCTCTGAGGGGTCCTGCTGAAGACGGCGTCTGATCGAACCGATGAGGATGTCGAAGCCACACTCAGGCCCTCCAAGTGGAGGTCTGTGTGGATCAGGCCGGTTGTTCATCCTCCCCCTCCCGCAGTTGCCATGACACGACACACTCCGAGACCTGATCGCCCGGATACCAATCGTAGGTTCTCTGCATTGGTGGCCGATGTCCGTTCATTGTCAGCGAGGCCTTCCACGCATTCCATGACCGTATTCTCCAATCAGCAGACTTCGACCATGCCAGGACTCATGCTTCGGTGGGTCTTGGTGGCTGCTGTTGCCTGTTTGGGTGCGACCCCGGCAATGGCCGGACCACCGCCCGATGTATCCATGTTCTGGCAGGTGGCAAGCGATGCGTCGACGCCCATCAACTTCGACCTGGCGGAGGCTGGAATCTGGTCCGAACAGGAAGACGGGTCATTTGTCTACAGCGGCAATCTCTTCAGCAACTCTTGGCAACTCTCGTGGACGACACGCGTCGACACCCAAGACGAATTGCTGCTCGATACGCTCGTCTCCGTGACGAACACATCATCGACGGAGCAGTGGTTTACCGCACACACCATGCTCGATTCCATTGATGCGTCGACCGAACAACATCTGCTGACGCTTGCAGCCACGCTGACCGTGATGAACCTACAGTTCAGTGGCACGGCCGAACTTTCCTCCACGAGTATGGCGTCAATCATCGGCTCGCAAGTGGGTGGATCGGCCGTTGGAACCCTGTTTGATCCGATCTACGTCTTGACCTCCGTTGGACCATTCGCAGTTGCAACCGAGTCTGCCTCGATGGCCGCCGTGACCACCGGTGTTCATCAGTCGCTTGCAAACACAATGGCATTCGGCCTGACGGCCGGTGATACGGCCACGCTCCACACGATCACGACACTGAATTCGATCCCTGCCCC
>CAYYGU010000117.1:3272-4627 GCA_964471525.1 uncultured Isosphaeraceae bacterium | reverse complement strand
AATGCCTCCCGCTCTCGGAGCGGCCGAAGAAAGGTGACGCCCCCAGCGATCACTGCTAACACAGCGGCAGCCACAAACCACTTCGTCTTCTTATGCCACACCTGCTCGCGGCGAACCTGAGAAGGAACAAGATTGGCATCGAGTGCAGCCAAGCCAACGCCCTGCAGCGCCAATCCATACGCCGTCGCCAGATTGACCACATGCTCGGCGAATGCTGCGGCGCCCTTTCCCTCGACACGAATTCGTCGAAACTCGTCCAGTCGCAGGACGTTCTGTTCCAACTGCTGCCCGATGAACTTCCGAAGGCCGGGAATCTTGAAGGTGGACCCCGTGCCGACCATCTTGGCGATCTGTACTTCCGGCCTGGTGTTGGTGAAGTACCCAAGCGATCGCTGCAGATCCTGCAGAAGATCGGTAAACACTGGCCGCATGGCCGCCATCATCTGCTTGGCATACTTGCTCGTGGAGACTTCCTTCTTGAGCGCTTCAGCCTTGCTGTGGGAGATCTTGAAGGCCTCGGCGATGGCGATGGTGAAGTGATTGCCACCGATCGGGAATGTTCGAATCCAGCATCGTCCATGGTCGGCGATGACGACATCGGTCGCGGTCGTACCGATATCAATGTAGACCGTCGCACCACGCGATGCTGCGAGGTTGTGATCGTACGACATCGCATTGAAGAGCGCCACCGGACTGAGCGTCAGAACCTCGGGGCTCAGTCCCACCTCGCCGTACAGGCCGAGCAGTTCATTGACCTTCTCACGCGTGACTGCAAAGAGTGCGACTTCCACTTCGGGGGAATCATCGCTGGCAAAGGTCTGGTAGTCCCACTCGACTTCCTCGATTGGAAATGGAATCTGCTGCACCGCTTCGAACCGGACAATGTCAGGAATCTTCTTGGGCTCTACCGGCGGCAACTTGGCGAAGCGAACGAACGAAGAGTGCCCCGCGATGGACATGACGACCAATTCATCTTCGAGAGACTTCTGGCTGATCAACTGTCCAAGGCTGAGCCGGATGACATCCGACACGTCCACATCGGGTGTCGTGAGGACCTTTCGGTGCGGGATGACGGCAAAGTCCGAAACCTCGACATCGTCGCCAGCCCGCTCCAAACGGATGGCCTTGATGGCGTAGTCGCCAATCTCGATTCCCCAAGCTGCGTGTGCGGTCACCATTGGCGTGTCCTGTGTGATCCTTCCCCCAGACCACTGAAAACGATTCGTATTGCACGCTCCTGCGGATCCACCCGCGAGGAGATGCCGTGAAGCGTCGGATCATACCGTTCGGATCCCTCGGCATGGCACGAGGACGCCACCGAAGCCCTCGCCCCCAAATGTGGACACCCATCCAAT
>CAYYGU010000117.1:0-3172 GCA_964471525.1 uncultured Isosphaeraceae bacterium | reverse complement strand
ATGGCACGAGGACGCCACCGAAGCCCTCGCCCCCAAATGTGGACACCCATCCAATGACCCCAATGGTGGACACCCATCCAAATGTGCCCCAGATGCGACCCCAAAGGTGGACACCCATCCAATTGTGGGCCCAATTGTGGACACCCATCCAAATGTGCCCCAGATGCGCCCCCAATTGTGGACACCCATCCAAATGTGCCCCAGATGCCACCCCACATTGTGGACACCCACCACCACCACGCCCACGGATCCTTCGCAGCAGGCCTTCCATCCCATTCGGGGTGATCTAAGATGGGTCCCCATGCCGACCCCGCTCCACACCTACCGTGTTCAGGTACTCGGATGCCGGGTCAATCATGCCGAGCGGCGGGAATTAGAGGGGGTGCTGCGTGGGCGCGGTCTGCGGGAGGCCCGCCCAGATGAACCCGCGGACCTTGAGATCATTCATACCTGTAGCGTCACGGGCCGCGCGGCGGCAAAGTCCAGGCAGGCAATCCGACGGGCCACACGCAATCAGGGCAATTCGGGGGCGGTTCTTGTCACGGGCTGCCTTGTTGGTACTGACCCGGACCAAGCCCTCGAACTCACCGGCCCAACCGGACCGGGCGGCGGCTCGATCAGCCACCAAACACTTGTGCCGCAAGCGGTTGGAGACTGGCTGGACACCCACGCCATGCAGCCAGCCGCCCACTCGGAGCGGCCGCCCATGCGGCCATCGACGACCAACACGCTGCCCATCGCCGCATTCCCCGATCAAGCCGCTCGGCACGTCCGGGCCGAGGTTCGCATTCAAGATGGCTGCGATGCCCACTGCACCTTCTGCATCATCCCCGCCGCCCGCCCGGTACTCCGAACCAAACAGCCCCGCGTGGTTCTTGAGGAAGTCTCGCGGCTGATCGATCTGGGGCATCCGGAAATCGTGCTCGCAGGCATCTTCCTCGGCGCCTATGGACACGAGACTGCGATCCGCCGACACCAGTCCCAGCCCGACGCCACGCCGCTGGCCGATCTGGTCGATGCCGTCGCCTCGCTTCCCGGTCTGCAGCGGTTGCGGCTCAGTTCGCTCGAGCCTGGCGATGTCACCGACCCGCTCCTCGATGCCTTCGCAGCACACCAGCAGGTCATCGCGCCGCATCTGCATTTGCCGCTGCAATCCGGGTCGGACGAGATTCTCCGTCGAATGAATCGGCAGTACGACACCAGCCACTTCCTCGACATGATCGACCGCGTCAGCGCACACCTCACGCGTGAGGGCGTGCCACCCGCCATCACCACCGACATTATCTGCGGTTTCCCCGGCGAAACTGAGGACGATTTTGAGAAGACGGTGGCCATCGCCCGCCAAGTCGGCTTCCTGCATATGCACGTCTTCCCCTTCAGCGCACGATCCGGCACCGCTGCCGCCAGATGGCATCAACACGCGATTGAGCCCCGCGTCATGCAGACGCGGGTCCGCGCGATGATCGACCTTGAAACAACGCCGAAGACCGGTCTGGCCGACACATTCCGCAACCGCCTGATCGGACGCGAAGTGCGGCTCTTCGCCGAGCAGCCCGACCGCCACCGAACGGGGCACTGGACGGGACGCTGCGACCACTATTGCGAGGTGTCCATTCCGGGGTCCCGAAGTCGAGGCGAATTGGTGCGTGCAATCGTTCGACGAATCGAGGATGATGTCCTGCGAGCGGACCCGGTCCCCGCAGCCGTGCGGCTTCCGGTACTTCAGCCGCTTTGAATGCCCTCCGAGAAGGACCACCCCACATGCAGGCTGCGAACCCCGAAGGCTCGCCCATGGACCCGGCGCTCGAAGCAGAGATTGAGGCTGCGCTTGGTGACATGTCCATCACTGACATCGACGGACCGCCGGCAAAAGAGCCAACGACCCGCGGCGGTCGGCCCGAGCGGGAAGGCACCGTCGTGCAGGTGCGTGGTCAGGACGTGCTGGTCGAGTTCGGTCCCCGTACCAGCGGCGTCTGTCCGCTGAGCGCCTTCGACACGCCGCCGCCGCTTGGCGCGAAGCTCACCTTCACCATCGAGCGGCGCGACCTCGACGACGACCTGCTGATCCTCTCTCGCAAAGGCAGCATCTCAAAAGCCAAGTGGACCGACATCGCGCAAGGGCAAATCATCGAAGCAATGTGTACCGGCACCAACAAGGGCGGACTTGAGATGGAAGTCTCGGGACACAAAGCCTTCATGCCGGCCGGGCAGGTCGATCTGCGACACATCCCGGACCTGAGCGACTTCGTCGGCAAGAAACTCGCCTGTGAAGTGATGGAACTCGATCGTGGCCACGATCGCATGATCCTCAGCCGCAGAAGCGTGCTGCATGCCGAGCGGAAGGAGAAACGCGACAGCCTCATGGCCACGCTGCAGACCGGGCAGTCCTTCGACGGCGTCGTCACGAGCGTGCAGCAATACGGTGTCTTTGTGGACATCGGCGGCGTGGACGGACTCGTGCACGTCTCCGACATGTCGTGGGATCGCGTCAAGAATCCAAGCGACCTTGTGAAGGAAGGCGATGCGGTTCGCGTACAGGTGCTCAAGGTGGATCTCGAGAAGGATCCGCCACGCATCGGCCTTGGCATGAAGCAACTTGTCAGCGACCCCTTCACCGCTGCAACGGGTGAGTTGCAGGAAGGGGCCATCGTCTCCGGTACCGTCACCAAACTCACCGCCTTCGGTGCCTTCGTGAAGATCGCCGAGGGCATCGAGGGACTCGTACACATCTCCGAGATGGCTCACAAACGCATCTCCCGCCCGAATCAAGTCGTGCAGGACGGTGAGGTTGTCGAGGTGAAGATCCTCAAGATCGACCCTGATACCAAACGGATCGGTCTCTCGATCAAACAGACCAAGGGCGACGCCGGAGGCGGCGAAGGCGGTGGTTCAACCCGCCCAGAGGACCCCGCAATTCGGAAACTCCGTGCCAAATTTGGCGATGGACCGCTCAAGGGCGGCATTGGCTGAACGAAACAGGCACTCTCTCCAAATCTTGACGCGCCATCTGTGGAACTGACTCTCTCTTCGTTGGTCGGCCGCATCCGTGCGGGAGCCCCGACCGATATGAGGATGGGACCATGACAAGCCCGAGACGCTCCATAATGACCGCCGTACTGGTGCTGCCGATCGCTGCAACGCACTCGCTCGCTGGAACCATCCACGTGCCAGC
>CAYYGU010000116.1:0-4661 GCA_964471525.1 uncultured Isosphaeraceae bacterium | reverse complement strand
CGGCCCAAGGATGAACACGACCAGCGATCGATTCTCACGATCGTGAAGATCAACAATGAACTCGAGCGGATCGCGGATTGCGCCGTCAATATCGCGCAGGCCACCGAGCAGCGGAAGGACACGGAAGTCGCCGACACGCTGCAGGTCATGGCGAACAGTGTCGTGGGCATGGTTCGCGACACGGTGGAGTCGCTTCGGGTGGGGGATACCCAACTCGCCCAGCGGGTGCTCGCCTTCGACGACACGGTGGACGCCTTCAAAGACGAACTCGTCAGTCGCGCCCAAAACGCGCTTGCAGAGGGCGTCGTGTCGGTTCCCGCGGCGATGCAGTTGCTCGCGGTGGTGCGGGCTGTCGAGCGGATGGCCGACCACTGCACGAATATCTGCGAGCAAGTGATCTACCTCAAGACCGGCAAGATCGTGCGGCACCTGCCCACCGGCTGGACCGCCCCTGCCCTGCCCGAGGATGCCTGATCACGCATGAGCCGCCTCGACGCGATGCGATCCACATTGGAAGCGTGCGGCCAATCGCACCTGCTTCAGCATGTTGATCGGCTGAGCGAGACAGACCGTAACGCCTTCCTGCAGCGTCTTGAGTCTCTTTCACTCGCTTCGCTGCCCACCATGATCGAGCGGATGGTTCTTCCAACTCCGGCTGCTATCGGTGGTGATCTTCAGCCAGCCCAGTGCGTCTGCGTGAAGCCGGAGCAGGCTTGCGGCACGGTCGAATTGGTCGACGCCGATGCCCTGCGGGCTCGAGGCGAAGCGAAGCTCGCTGCTGGCCGCGTCGCCGCCTTCACCGTCGCAGGAGGCCAAGGCACACGGCTCGGGTGGAATGGCCCCAAGGGGACCTTCCCCGCGAGTCCGGTCACCGGCAAGCCGCTCTTTCGCCTGTTCGCCGAGCAGATCCTCGCAGCCCAGGAGCGATGGGGCCGAACCATTCGATGGTACATCATGACCAGCGAGGCCAATGACTCGGAGACGCGGGCCTTCTTCCTCGACAACCGATGCTTTGGTCTTGACCGCCGTCAGATCATGATGTTCCCGCAGGGAATGATGCCTGCCTTTGACATGAAGACCGGCCAGATTCTTCTTGAGAGCCCCGGGACGATGGCGATGAGCCCCGATGGACATGGTGGTTCGTTCGATGCCTTGCTCCGCAGTGGGGCGATCGACCACATGGAGGGCCGCGGCGTCGAGGCGATTTCGTACTTCCAGGTTGATAATCCGCTGGCGCCGGTGCTCGACCCGATATTCCTTGGGTTGCACGCGGATGAGACGAGGTCCTCGGGCGAGTTCACGAGCAAGATGGTCTCCAAGGCTGGTCCCGATGAGAAGGTCGGGGTTTTCGGTTCCATTGATGGCCGCCTCGGCGTCGTGGAGTACTCCGATCTCAGCGAAGCGGAGGCCAATGCAACCGATGAGGCCGGCCGCCTTCGCTTCGCAGCGGGCAATATCGCCATGCACATCATTAGCACCGACTTTGCTCGCCGCGTGGCGACCGCTGGTCAGGATGACCTGCCGTGGCACCGCGCAGTCAAGAGGGTCGCCTGCATCGATCCAGAGAATGGGCAGGCCGTCACGCCGAGCGAACCAAACGCGGTCAAGCTCGAACGCTTCGTGTTCGACGCTATGGGCATCGCTGCCAAGCCTGCGATTCTGGAAGTCGATCGCGACGAGCAATTCGCGCCCATCAAGAACGCCACCGGTGTCGACTCGGCCGAGTCGAGCAGGCAGATGCAGTCGAACTTCTACGCGAAGTGGCTTGAACAGGCAGGAGTGCAGATCCCTCGTGGCGACGACGGGCATGTTGAGGCCAGCATCGAGGTTTCACCGCTCACAGCGATGGGGCCTGCCGATCTTCCGGGCGAGCAACTCCCACACGAGATCCACAGAGGCGGCGTCTTCGCCTGTTAGGCTTTCCAGATGCGACGGCTCCTGATTCTTCTCGCCATTCTGGGCGGTGGCACCCTCGTCGCTGCCGGTGATTCGGCCCCGTCCTCGAAGTTGGTTGAGGATTCTCACTCACTCCACGGCAAAGTCGAACTCAAGGTCGAGTCATCGCTCGCCGAGGACGGTCCGTGGCTGCTGTTCGGAATCATCATGCTCGCTGGTGTCGGTATTCCGATCAGCGAGGAGATACTGATTGTCCCGGCTGGCTTCCTGATCGAGCGGGGCGTGCTGCCGTTCTGGTGGACCGTGGTGGCGGCGTGGTGTGGGGTGGTGCTGGCCGATCTGATCTGGATGACTCTGGTGCGGCGGTACTCGCATACGTTGCTGGGAATCCGTTTTTTTCGGAGGATGTTCCACCCGAGACGCCTGCTGGAAATCAAGCACTTGCTGGATCGCTGGGGCATCTGGGTTGTGGTGATGGGTCGAATCCTGCCGGCTGCCCGAACGCCGGTTATCACGGCGGCGGGATTGGCCCACATGCCAGTTGGGAAGTTCATGATCGGTGAGTGCCTCGGAGCCGCCAAGAGCGTGGCATGGCAACTCTTCGTGGGCTGGCTCATTGCCAAGGGGATTGGGGACTTCGCCGGAGAGTCTCATGTTCGTGACGCGGTATTCATCGGCCTGGGTATCTTGCTCGTCGTCATGATCGTGTGGTGGTTGCGGCGGCGAAGATCACACAAGAAGCATCGCCCGAGGGCGAAGATGCGATGGCTGCGAGAAGCATGTCGCCCGCCCGATCAGAGACGAGCAGTTCTATCACCATGACCGAGTTCATCACCCAATACGCCGAGTATCTCCCATGGCTTGTGCTTGCGCTGCTGCTTGCGAGCGGCATCGGTATTCCGATTGGTGAGGACATCATCATCATCCCCGCGGGCATCATCATTGGCGAACAGGCGCTCGGAGGGGATGTATGGGTTCCGACGCTCATTGCAGCAATTGTCGGTGTGGCAACGGCCGACATGATGTGGTTCTACTGGTGCAGTAAGTTTGGAACGCGGCTTCTGCACAAGCGGTTCATCCGACGCTTTTTGCATCCCAAGCGGCTGCTGCAGGCCAAGCATCAGATTGATGAGCGGGGCATCTGGTTCATCGTGGCGGCGAGGTTCATTCCAGGAAGCCGCACACCAGCGATCACCGTGGCCGGGCTCATGCACATGAAGATGTGGCGGTTTGCGGTGGCTACGTGGTCATGTGTGCTTGTGACAGCTTCTATGCAGTTTGGGGCAGGATTGCTGATTGGCTACGGCCTTGCATCGCGTTCTGCATTTGGAACGCTTCAGTGGATCATTTCTGGCGTTGTATTGGCGGTCGCAATCTCGGTACTGGCCATCGTGTTCGCCAAGTCCAGGGGAAAGCCTCAGCCACCCCGTGCCCGTGCCGCGTGGCTGCGTCGATACCGCCGCTCGCCCGAATCCGAGCAGCGATGACGCCTGAAATGCAGGGTTGCCTGTTATCCTGCCCTGCATGAGAGCAGTCATCACCGGACAAATCGGAATTGATAAGAAACCCTACCTCGAGGCCGTTCGTGATCTTGGCGGGCAACACGGAAAGCGGATTGAACTCTACAACGTCGGGAACATGATGTACCGCGAGGGTCCAGACGTGCGGTCAGGTCGCATCCTCGACCTGCCGTTGAGTCGTTTGGCTTCGTTGCGGCGGGCTGCCTTCAAGGACATCATTTCCGAGACGACGCCCGTTATTGATTGTCCGGACCTTATTGTCAATACGCACGCCACCTTTCGCTGGCGGCACGGCTTGTTCAGCGCCTTCGACTTTGATCAGATGGAGAAACTCAAGCCGGACATCTTCATCTGCCTACTCGACAATATTGAGATGGTGCATCACCGGCTTCACGCCGAACACGACATCGACGCGACGCTCAAAGATTGCATGGTGTGGCGAGAAGAAGAGATTCTCGCAACCGAACTTCTCGCGAGCGCCATGGGCTGTGCCGATCAGTTCTACATCCTCAGTCGCGGCCGCCAGCAGGACACTGTGGAGACGTGCTTGCGACTGGTGACACGGCCCGAGATCAAGCGTGTCTACCCATCATTCCCGATGAGCCATGTGATGGACATGCCCGATGTGCTCGATGAGATCGGTCGCTTCCGCGACGCGCTGGCCGAACACTTCATCACGTTCGACCCCGCCGATGTGGACGAGAAACTACTGCTGGACCGCGCCATCGAGGCTGCAAAAACCGGGCAAGACTGGATCGATGTGACGCCGCACGCCTATGGCGGCCGTGAAGGCGTCGAACTGCGAGTGCGGGTGCGTGAAGTACTCGACATCGCTGGTGACGTTGACGGGCAGATCTACATGCGAGACTTCAAGCTCATCGATCAGAGCGACATGATTGTTTCGCTCGTTCCAGAACTTCCCGGTGGGGTCCCCGGACTCTCCAGCGGCGTCGAGCGTGAACTCCAGCACGCGTGGGAGCACACCAAAGAGGTCTACGTCGTGTGGAAGCCTGAGAAGCCACCCTCACCGTTCATCACGGAAACGGCGACAGAAATCTTTCCGGATGTTGATTCGGCGCTTGAGTATTTCGAGCGAGAGCAGATGTTTGCCCCCGGGAACCTCTTCGGTCACTGACACTCGCTGATGGCGACGCGGCGCATCAAGTTGACGGTCGCTTACGACGGCACGCATTTTTTCGGCTGGCAGAAGCAGCATCCACCAGAAGAAGAACCACTTCGCACCGC
>CAYYGU010000115.1:3617-4732 GCA_964471525.1 uncultured Isosphaeraceae bacterium | reverse complement strand
CTCCGCAATCGCCTCGAAGAAATCTCCCGCATGATCTCCGGGCTCATCAAGGGAGTAGAGAATCGAGCGTAGGAAGCCCATTTTGCTCAGCTTGGACTACGTGCTCCGCTGTTGCGCTTGCGCATCACATTCGGAGCCGCCCGCATTCGCCTCGGCCGAACCCCTTCCCATACCCACCAAGACAATCGCCATCCCCACCAGAAGCATCACATCTGCTCCATTGAAGATCCACGGCCAGACTTCGGCGTTTCCACCGGGCCATGCCAGCCCGAATGGCAGCTTCCATCCCGGCAACATGTGCAGGAAGTCCCGTACTCGCCCGAGCAACAACCGGTCCCAGAGATTGCCCAGCGCTCCGGCCAGAATGAGCGCGATGCCGATATGGAGCAGCCAATGTCTCGCATCGGTTCGCCAGCCGAAGATCCATACAGCCACGCCGATGGCGACGATGCTGAAGCCGACGAAGAACCACCGTTGGTGGGCGCCGATGCCAAAAACAGCCCCGCTGTTGAGGACGAGTCTGAAGTCGAGCAGATCGCCGGGCATCGCCGTTACGCCGGCGTGCGGTGGAATGGGGTTGTAGTCGGCATCCGAAATGGCTCGGGCGCGGTCAACGTCAACCTGATGACCGGCGACGGTCGCGAATGCCCAGCGTTTCGATCCGATATCGATCGCCAGCCCGCCACCGGCGACGATGATCAACAGCAGCCAGGCCGCGAGCGATGTGCGGGCCGGTTGTCGAGGACCTGCAGAGTCAGGCGAATCGGCCTGAGGCATCAGCGGCGTCGTCCGGTCCGCTCGTTCTCTCTGGCGGTATCGATGGTCCAGCGAGCCCACGGCTTGGCCTTGAGCCGCGCTTTCCGAATGGCCTTGCCGGACCGCTCGCAGACGCCATAGGTTCCGTCGGCGATTCGCTGCAAGGCAGCATCAATCTCCAGGATCCGTTCCCGCTCTGAGGCCGAAATGCCCAGTTTGAGATCCTGCTCATAGGCATCCGATCCCACGTCTGCCATGTGGATGGGCATGTTCGAAGACTCGCCGGAGTCGGATCGCAAGGCCTCGGTTTCCATGGAATCGAGGGCGGAGAGCACTTCTCGCCGTTTCTCAAGCAGCAG
>CAYYGU010000115.1:0-3517 GCA_964471525.1 uncultured Isosphaeraceae bacterium | reverse complement strand
CATCCTTCGGGGCTGATGACCGAGTACCACGCGTACTGGAGCATGTCGACCCGGTCGGCAACGCCGATCCCGAGCGCGCCACCCGAGCCACCTTCGCCGATCACGACGCTGATGATTGGGGTCTTGAGCCGGCTCATGTCTCGCATATTCACGGCGATGGCTTCGGCCTGTCCTCGCTCTTCGGGGCCCATGCCGGGATAGGCACCGGGCGTGTCGATGAGCGTGACGATGGGAAGCCCAAATTTCTCAGCCAACTTCATCTTGGCAAGCGCTTTGCGGTAGCCCTCGGGGTGGGCGCATCCGAAGTGGCACCTGATTCGCTCCTCGGTGGTGCGTCCCTTCTGATGTCCGACAACAAGCACCTTGTAGGGACCGACCCGGCCGAAGCCAGCAATGATGGCAGGGTCGTCACCGAATCGCCGGTCGCCGTGGAGTTCGCGGAAGTCGCGGAAGAAGGCGTTGATGTAGTCGGCGGTCTGGGGACGTTTCGGATGCCGCGCCACCTTCACAATATCGACCGGATCAAGCCCCTCGAAGATCTTGTCAAGAAGATCTTCGCGGCTCTGACGGAGCGCAGCGACCTGCTCGACAAAGGCCTCGGCATCCTTGCGGGCTTCAAGCCCACGGATCTGAGCGTCCAATTCCACAAGGGGCGCTTCGAAGGGCAGGGGCAGTAGTTCGGTGGTCGTATCCATGGCAGAGGGCTCAATGGTATCGCTGGCCGCTCGCCGTCGTATCCTCTCCCACGCTATGAGCATCGAAATCGGATTCTTGGGCGCTGGACACATGGGACGCGCCATTCTTGAGGGCGGACTGGACGCGGGGCTGTGGTGTCCACCTGCGGTGCTGGTTGTTGACCGCGACGCCGATCGCCGCGGCGAAGCAGCATCGTTCGGCTGCAGCGTGGCGGAGGATGGCAGAACGCTGTGTGATGTGCCGGTCATCGTCGCCTGTGTGCGGCCACAGGACTTCCCTGACGCGGCACATACGCTCCGTTCTGCGACACCTCGCCTGGTGGTTTCGGTGATGGCGGGTGTCGAATCGACCGTCATAGCCGACTGGTGCGGCGAGGGTTCCCGCGTGGTTCGCGCCATGCCCAATGCGCCAGCAGCCATCGGTCGCGGCATGACGGCGATCGCCAAAGGTTCGGGTGCTACTGCGGACGATGTTCGGTATGCCAAGCGATTATTCGCGGGCGTTGGCCGAACTGCGGACGTGGACGAAGCCCAGATGTCCGCCGTCACCGCCGTGTCTGGATCCGGTCCGGCGTGGGTGTATCTGCTGGCAGAGGCGATTCGATCCGAAGCGATTGCGCTCGGGCTATCCGAGGAAACATCGGACACACTCATCCGCGGCATGGTGGAAGGCGCTGCTGCGATGCTGGCTGGCAGCGAGTTATCGCCGTCCGCATTGCGTGAGGCCGTGACGACACCGGGCGGCACGACCGAAGCAGGACTCGCGGCGATGCGAGCGGATGGCTTCGTCGAAGCGGTTCGGGCGGGAGTCGCCGCGGCGGCACGCCGCGGCGAGGAATTGGCTCAGTAGTCCCGCCGACGGAAGATCCACAAGGCAAAGCCAAGCACGATCCCCTCGAAGATGAGCGACTTACCGATGATCCGCCACGCGGGGATCTTGTTCTCCTCCTCCAACATTCGCATCTGGGCGGCCTCGTGCTCATTCAACTCCCGCGGTGGCTCGTCTTCGTCCTCGAAAGCGCGTCCACTCATCAGATCGACCATTGAGACTTCTGAGTCTCGCTCGAGTTCGCGGTGTAGCAAGGACAGCGTTCGATTGGTCTCGGGCATGAAGATGCGAAGGAGGCCAACCGAGGTCTCCCACGGGGTCAGTTGATCGACTGCGGCTTGGGCGGCCTCGGCTTCCTCTATGGGCCCCTGTATCCAGTGTTCAGCATCTTCAGCCTCGTTTGTGTCGCCCTCCGCTGCAGCGGCTTCCCGCTCGGCCTCGAGTTCCGCGACACGTTTTTCGGCCCGCGTGACCGTCTCCTCGAATCGCATGAGGTTTTGGGACAATGCCTCATCGGCCGTATGAATGCTGAAGGTCCCGAACCAGAAAAGCAGCGTCGCAAGCAGCGCGGTCAAGGTCGACCTGGTGATGACACCGACGAGTACGTTGATGCAGAACAAGTAGCTGTAGAACAGCGTCACCAGCGGGATGGCCAAGAAGATCATCGGATCCCACACATCGATCCGCCATCCCGCGGCGAGGAAGGCGCCGAGGGTGAAGATGCCAACCTGAATCGCCACGAAGAGCAAGCCCCCGATGTACTTCACGAAGAAAATCGTGGTGCGCCGAGTCGGACGGCTTATCACCAGTTCAACCGCGCCCTCTCTGAGGAATGAGGGGAAGATCGACGACGTTGAGATCAGGGCGAGAATCGACGCGGCCCAGGCGAGCCAGAGGTTGATGATGAAGGCGGAATAGATGCCGAGGTACATCGTGGCGGCCAGTGGCGTGCCTACGCGGATGTACTCGCTGTCGATATGCGTGAGTCCAAAGAAGAGCGATACGCCCGTGTCGTCGAAGCCGATCGACATATAGGCAATGATGACCAGCAGGTTCAGGCCGAGCACGAGTTTGAACAGTTTCTCGGCTCGTAGCGTGAGCCACGACTCCCGAAGGATCGCGAGGATGGCGATCCAGACGCTCATGCGTTGCGGCCCTTGGCGGCGCCGGGCGTACTTCCGTTTTCCTCACCGGCCAATTCCAACGCCCGCATGAAGAGGTCTTCGAGCGATTCACGAACCTCGCTGACATCGGTGATGGTGCATCCCGCGGCGCGGACACGATCGATGACGGGCTGGACATCTGCAGCAGCGGCGCCCGGCAGCAACACTTGGGTCGTGCGACCGTCCTGCCTGGTCTGTGTGTCGGCCCATTCCGGTCCACTGCCTTCGTAGGACACGATCCAACGTCTCTTGTCGCTGGTCAGTTCGTCAACTGTCCCTTCCAGCGTGACGCGACCTTTGACTACGACGGCGAGTTGGTCGCAGATCGTCTCGAGTTCGCTCAGGATGTGGCTGTTGATGAGGATGGTGCGGCCTTCGTCTCGGAGCTGAATCAGCAGATCGCGAATCTCACGTCGGCCAACCGGGTCTACCCCGTCGGTTGGTTCATCGAGGAGCAGCAGTTCGGGATCATGAAGCAGGGCTTGGGCGAGTCCGATGCGTTGCTGCATGCCTTTGGAGAAGGTGCCGACGCGGTGCTTTCGCCAGTCGGACATTCCGACAAGTTCGAGCATGGCATCGATCCGCATGCATCGATCCCGCCGTCGCATGCCCGTGAGGGCACCGTAGAAATGAAGCGCCTGTTCGGCCGTCATAAAGGTCGGAAAGCGGTGGTGTTCGGGCAGGTACCCGACCCGACGGAGCGTGGGCTTGTGACCAATCGGCTTCCCAAGCATCGTGCCCGAGATGCGGGAGGCGTGAATGACGGTCATGAGGATCTTTACAAGCGTCGACTTGCCAGCACCATTGGGGCCGAGCAGACAGAAGATCTG
>CAYYGU010000114.1:0-4896 GCA_964471525.1 uncultured Isosphaeraceae bacterium | reverse complement strand
AACCGGGTAGGCTGCATGGGTGCTCGCACGCATCACCGGACAACTCGTCAGTGTCGCCCAGGGCCGGGCCCAGATCGGGATCGGCCCGATGATCGTTGATGTCCTTGTGCCAGGCAGCGACGTCGATGCGCTGACCCGCTGCCAAGGCCAGCAGGTCGAGTTCCACACCATGCTCGTGCTGGAGGGCGTCGGTCAAGGATCCTCGATGATTCCTCGGCTGCTCGGGTTTGCCTCCGCGGGCGATCGTGCATTCTTCGAACTCTTCACGACGGTCAAAAACATCGGTCATCGCAAGGCGCTTCGGGCCTTGCAAATGCCTGCCGCCGACATTGCGGCCGCCATCGCTCGGCGGGACATCGCCACGCTGGTGTCGCTCCCGGAGATCGGCAAGCGAACCGCAGAGACGATCATCGCCGAACTCTCCGGCAAGGTTGAGCCCTACTTGGACGGCCAGACACCCGCGTCCTTCACGGGCGATTCCGCCGTGTCTTCGATGCTCTCCGATGCGATCGCCATGCTTGTCGCCCTCGGCGAGCGTCCCGACACCGCCCGTCAACTGGCCGAGCGATCCATGTCTGGGAATCCAGAACTTGATTCCCCCGAAGCATTGCTCGCCCACATCATGGCGTCACGATAAGCGGCATGGACTCATCACATGCGGGCCATCCGCTCGCCGCGATGAGCCGCGACCGGAGGTCGCCGGCGACGTCGGCTGCCGACATGCTTCGTTCGTACCGGACCGGTTCTAGGAAAACGACTCGGCTTCTGCTTCGTCCAAGAACCGAGCCAGCCATTCCGTCGACATCCGGTGTGCCGGAGATCCAGCATGGCAGGACGATCGCGCCGCACCTGGCCGCGAGGACACCCACGCCTTCCTGAAAGGGCCGAATCGTTCCCGCTGGTCGCGTGATGCGCCCCTCGGGGAACACGCCCACCACGCCGCCCCGCTTGAGTGTTCGCATCGCTGCCCGCAGCGAGGCCGCGTCGGTGCCTGTGCGATCAACCGGAATCACCCGCGTCAGTCTCCAGAGGTCTTCCAGCCCGCTGCCCATCATGTCCCGGGCCATCATCCACCGAATCAGCCGCGGCCCAGCCGATTGCACCAGCACCGGGTCGACCCCACCGGTGTGGTTTGCGACGACCAGTACCGGCCCCGAGGACATCGCTGCCTCATAGTGCTCCACCCCCTCGAAGCTCGGACGCTGCCGGCACCGCAGGATGACCTTACTCAGTCGCCACACGAGGCCCAGCGGGGCCGTTCCACCTGGGCCACGGCGAAGAGCTGGCACAATGAGGGTCCACCACACGATCACGAGGCTTCCATAGGCGGCCAGTGGGATGGCCCACCACAACCAGTCGTTGGCACACGCGGGATTCGAGACGGCTTCCGTGGGCATTGGCACCACCGTAGCGTCCAGTTCCCGGCGGCATTCTGATATCGTTTGCCGAAATGGGATCCACCGCCCGCTCATGCCACGCCGCGACGATATTCACACGATTCTGATCCTCGGATCTGGGCCGATTGTCATCGGTCAAGGTTGTGAATTTGACTATTCGGGTACGCAGGCCTGCAAGGCGCTCCGCGATGACGGCTACCGCATCGTGTTGGTCAACTCGAACCCCGCCACGATTATGACCGATCCCGCATTCTCGGATCGCACCTACATCGAGCCGATCACGCAGGATGCCGTGGAGCGAATCCTCGCCCTCGAGGCCGAACGGGGAACGCCCGTCGACGCGGTGCTACCGACGCTCGGTGGCCAAACGGCGCTGAACTGCGCCTGCGAACTCGATGAAGCCGGTGTTCTTGAGCGATTCGGGGTCGAGATGATCGGCGCCACACGCGAGATCATCGACCGGGCCGAGGACCGTTTGAAATTCCGCAACGTCGTCGAGTCTTGTGGGTATCGGCTGCCCAAGAGCGAGGTGGTCACGACGATCGACGAAGGCTTCGCTTTCCTTGAGCAGATCGGTTTGCCCGCCATCATCAGGCCTGCCTTCACCCTCGGTGGCAGCGGCGGCGGCATCGCCTACAACCGCGAAGAATTCGAGGACCAACTTCGCCGCGGCCTCGCGGCCTCGCGAATCGGGCAAGTTCAGATCGACCAGTCTGTGCTTGGGTGGAAAGAATACGAACTCGAAGTCGTCCGCGATCGCAACGACAACTGCATCATCATCTGTGGAATCGAGAACATCGACCCGATGGGTGTCCATACGGGCGATTCGGTCACCGTCGCGCCCATCCAGACCCTTAGTGACCGCGAGTACCAACGCCTCCGCGACGCCTCCTTCGACATCCTTCGCGCGGTGGGCGTGGACACGGGCGGCTCCAACGTGCAGTTTGCGATCAATCCGGAAACCGCCGAGATGGTCGTCGTCGAGATGAACCCTCGCGTTTCACGCAGCAGTGCGCTGGCGTCGAAGGCCACCGGCTTTCCAATTGCGCACATCGCAGCCAAACTCGCCGTCGGCTACACCCTCGACGAACTTCGCAACGACATCACCGAAACGACGTCTGCCTGTTTCGAGCCTTCGATCGACTACGTCGTCGTAAAAATGCCGCGGTGGACGTTCGAGAAGTTCCCGGAGGCCGACGAAACACTCACCACTCAAATGAAGTCGGTCGGTGAGGCCATGAGCATTGGTCGGAATTTCCGCGAAGCATTCCAGAAGGCGATCCGCTCGATGGAGGTCAAGCGGTTCGGCTTCGGCCTCGACGGGCAGGACCGATGGTTCGCCGCTCGCAGCGAGGGTGCGGATGTGGAGTGGCCCGTCGATGACGAGACGCTCACCCGCAAACTCTCCGTACCGTGCCAGGGCCGCTTGTATTACCTCCGCTACGCGATGAAACTCGGGTGGAGCCTGGAGCGGATCTTCACGTTGACCGGCATCGATCCCTGGTTCCTCGATCAGTTCAGGCAACTTGTTCGATTCGAGGATCGCCTGCTCGCGTGCAAGACACTCGATGACCTCGACGCTGGCCTCATGCTCGAAGCGAAACAGCACGGCTACAGCGATCCGCAACTTGCCAACGTCTTCCTTGGCCGCATCAGCACCGAGACCATCTTGAAAGTTCGGGGCTATCGACGGCAACTCGGCGTCGAGCCGGTATTCAAACTCGTTGACACCTGCGCCGCCGAGTTTGAAGCCATCACGCCGTATTACTACTCGACCTACGAGCAGCCCTTCGAGGTCGATGGCGTCGTGATGACCGATGACGAGATTCGGGTGAGCGAGCGAGAGAAGATCGTCATCCTCGGCGGCGGTCCCAACCGGATCGGGCAGGGCATCGAATTCGATTACTGCTGCTGCCAGGCGGCATTTGCCTGCCGCGAGATGGGCTTCGAGTCGGTCATGATCAATTCCAATCCAGAGACGGTCAGCACCGATTACGACACGAGCGATCTTCTGTTCTTCGAGCCGCTGACGCTTGAGGATGTGCTGGATATCGTCGAGCGGCTCAACGGCGGCGGCATCGACGATCCGTCCCGCACCGGCGGCGTGGCCGGCTGCATCGTGCAGTTTGGCGGGCAGACGCCGCTGAATCTGGCGCACGGACTTGCTGCGGCGGGCGTTCCGCTGATCGGCACGAGTTTGCAGTCGATCGATGAGGCCGAAGACCGCGAGAGTTTCAAAGCCATCTTGGACCGCCTGGGTTTGCAGCAGCCGCCCAACGGCATCGCGTACAGCCTGGAGCAGGCCCGCGACATCGCGTGCGACATCGGGTATCCGGTTCTGGTTCGGCCGAGTTATGTGCTCGGCGGCCGGGGCATGGAAATCTGCTTCGACGAGGAGGCGCTCGATCGGTACATGCGAACGGCGGTTGATGTGTCCGAACTCGCCGACGCGCCGGTGTTGATCGATCGATTCTTGAGTGAGGCCACCGAGGTCGATGTCGATGTCGTGGCCGACTTCGAGCCGCACGCCTCGACGCGAAGCGCACAGATCAGCCATGCCGAAGATCCGCCGCGTGCCATCATCGCCGGCATCATGGAACACATCGAGCAGGCGGGCGTGCACTCGGGCGATTCGTCGTGCATTCTTCCGCCTGACACACTCGGGCCATCTATTCGCCGCCGCATCACCGAGCATGCCGTGTCGCTCGCCGAGGCCTTGCAGGTACGCGGGCTCATGAATCTGCAACTGGCCGTTCGGGACGACGAGATCTTCGTGATCGAAGTAAATCCCCGTGCGAGCCGCACGGTTCCCTTCGTTGCCAAGGGGACGGGTGTGCCGTGGTCGCGGATTGCAGCCAAGGTCATGATGGGCGCCTCGCTTGCCGATCTTGAAGCCGAGACCTGCCGCGAGGACTCTGGCTTCTACGCCGTCAAAGAACCGGTGTTCCCCTTTGAGAAGTTCCCCGGGGTTGATGTGGTGCTCGGGCCCGAGATGCGATCGACCGGTGAGGCGATGGGCTTCGATCGCTCGCTGCCGGTGGCGCTTGCCAAGGCCAAGATGAGCGCGTGGCTGCCACTGCCGACCGAGGGCGAGGTCTTCCTGAGCGTGCGGGATGCCGACAAGCGGGGCGTGGTCGATGTCGCCCGGGCGCTTGGCTCGATGGGCTTCACCGTCCACTGCACGCAGGGCACTTGTGATTTGCTCGCCGCCCACAGCGTGGAGGCCACGCCCATTCGCAAGATCTCCGAGGGTGCGCGGCCGAATATTCTCGACCGCCTTGCCAACGGCGACATCGACCTCATCATCAATACACCCACCCGCACCGGTTCCAATACCGACGAGGGACGCATTCGGGCGATGGCCGTTCGAAGCCGCGTGCCAATGATCACCACGCTCACCGGCGCGATGGCCGCCGTGCGGGCGATATCCGCCCTTCGGGCGGGCACCTGGAAGGTCCATGCCCTGCAAGACGCCTACGGCGACGACGTCGCCGGAGCG
>CAYYGU010000113.1:0-4912 GCA_964471525.1 uncultured Isosphaeraceae bacterium | reverse complement strand
TGGAGTTCAGCCCAGTGGCTCAGCCGCTGCAAATCCGCAATGACATCCGGCCGCACCTCGTCCAGCGTGGCAGGCGGTCGAGCAGCGTCCGCGTCGGTCATTCGGAAGATCCAGAGATTGCCTTGCCGATCGGTCAAGACGGGACCCGCGAGTCCGTTCTGCACCGGCACTTCGCCGGTTCCGCCAAACTCCTTCGCAAGCGCCACAAGATCGGAGAGTTGCCGCGTCGGTCTGCCGGGCCGCGCCGGTCCATACCGATCGGTGCCAGCCTGCCCAACTCTGGGCAACTGCGAGATGGCTTTCATGTCCGTGAGGCCCTCGGTCGATCCTGGGGCGGGCAGGGCCGTGTCGCCATCGAGCGGGAGGTTGAATCGTTCGGCGAGTTGTCCTCGGAGTGTGTCCATGGAGATGCGAGTCGTATCCCATGAGTCCGGCAAGACGACAAAGTTTTCTTCGGTCGCAAAGCCACGGCGAGGGGCTCGTAGGGCGTCGGAGGCGCCCCGAGCGATGGCCGGCAGAAGGTCGGAAACCTGCTGCTGGACATAGGCGTCGACGACATTCTCCGGAACCGCAGTGGTGCCGTCTACCTCGTCGAAACGGGCCTGGTTTTTCCGCCAGAACTTTCGGACATCAAGATCGTCGGTCGCGACGGCTGTCCGGACGGAGGCCTCGACGGCCGAGCGGGGGACCTCAAGCCACTCCACCGCCGCGCGATCGGGCAGCCGGTAGCCGAAGCCATGATCGCCTTCGCCCGGCTCGGTGTCACCCCAGTGTTCGAAGTGGGCCAATTGCGCCGCTTCGTCCGGCACTTTCTGGCCGTCTGCCGTTGCGGGGACGACGACGTATCGCGCATCCACGCCGTCGAGCATCTTGCGGGACTCCAACTTCAGGCGACGATCAGAGAGCCGGCCTGCCGTCTGGATTCTGCCGAGGTAGCGTCGAATTCCCGTGTAGTTGATGAGCGTCTGTCGGATGGCGGCGGGGGGGAAGCCAATCTGTTGGCTGAGGCTCAGCACATCGTCCGGGTTGATGGCCGCCGAGGCATCACCGCCGATCAATCCGGCCTTTGATGCCTCGTGTATGAGCAGGTAGTACCGGTCGAGGTCGTTGCCGATCGAGCCGATGATGGGTAGCGGTGACAGGTTGCCTTCGATTCGCTGCAGAATCTGCACCTGCTGCTGGACCAGTTGCCAGTCCTCGCGGGTGACGGTCTTGCCGTCTTCCCCCATCGTGGCGATTTCCGATCCACGGCCGCCAAACTGCGCCATCAAATCGGGCAATTGCGGCATGAGGAAGACGATCATGAGGCCGACGCCGAAGACGGCGAGCAGGATCCGGTTGTACTTTCGAAGCAGACGATTCATGCGGTGTGGTCTCGATCACATGCTCGGCGTGCGAGCGCAGGGGGGAAAGCGCCGATCGGGCCAAGGCCTCCTCAGCGTGATGCCCAGCGGCCCGGGGGCGTCTTCTGATTCAGCGATAGAACTCGACGATGAGGTTCGTGTTGACCTCGAAGGGGATGCGATCCGGGGTGGGGGCGCCGTTGATGGTCGCCGTCAGGTCAGAGGGATTGACGCCGATCCACTCGGGCACCAAGTGTCCGGCGAGCGATTCCATATTCTCTCGTACGACCTTGTGAATGCGATCCTTGAAGGTAATTACATCACCAGGCTTGACCGCGATGCTCGGCCGGTCGGCACGCTTGCCATTGAGTAGTACGTGACCATGCACAACGATTTGCCGCGCGGCCCAGATGGTGCGGACGAAGCCGCACCGGCGGACGACGTTATCGAGGCGACCCTCAAGAAGTTGCAGCAGCACGTCACCGGTATTGCCCTTGCGGCGGCTTGCTTCCACCACGTAGCGGCGGAACTGCTTCTCCATGATGCTGTAGTGGTAGCGGAGCTTCTGCTTCTCGGTCAGGCGAATGCCATAGTCCTTCGGACGACGATTTCGAAACCCATGCATGCCTGGCGCATTGAGTTGGCGTCGAGCCGTGTGCTTTGGGATGTCCGCGATTGGGACGCCGACGCGGCGGGATAATTTGACCTTGGGACCGATGTACCGAGCCATATGAGCGCAATCTCCAAATCGCCCGGGGAGCCCCCGGGGCGGGGTGAATCAAGTCGCGTAGTGGACCACGAAAGGGCTTCTGCGTCAACCCTGCAGGCCCTCAATAGGCCCTGGCGTCCGATCCCTCCCGCCAGTTCAGGAAGGCTCGATTGAGCACCCGCAGGCCGCCAGGCGTGGGGTACTCGCCGGTGAAATACCAGTCTCCGGTGAATTCTGGCATGGACGCCCGGAGATCCTCTACCGATTGGTAGACGACTCGCAGCTCGCCCTGCCATGGCAGGTCGTCTGGCCGGACCAGCAGGGCGATCTGGTCCTGGATCTGCTCAAGGCCGAACCGCTCATAGATCCGACCGACATGGTTCTGCATTTGATCGGGTGGCAGGTCCGCCTGTGCCAGGCAGTCCGCCTCGATGTCTTCCAGCAGAGACTCCTCCCCATGTGCTTCCAGCAGGCTCACGGCGGCCTGGAATGCAATGAACCCCTGCAACTGGCTCATGTCGATCCCATAGCAGTCCGGGTACATGATGGGCGGCGCGGAACTTGCGATGACGATCCGCTTCGGATTCAACCGCGAGAGAATCGTCACGATCGACTCTCGCAGCGTCGTGCCGCGAACGATCGAGTCGTCGAGTACGACAAGCGTGTCATCTGGACTCACGATGTGATGCGTGATGTCGTAGACGTGCGCTACGAGATCCCGCCGGGCGTTGCCGTGGGTGATGAATGTTCGAAGCCGCTGATCCTTGTGCGCGACCTTCTCGGAGCGGACCTGTGGTGTACTGAGCGATTCGAGTTGTTCGCGGGTGAGCGAACCCGACTGCACCTTGGACCACACATCCTCGACCTGTCGCCCGCGGACGAGGCGCTGCGTCTCCTGCACCAGCCCGTAGTAGGCGGTTTCGGCGGTATTGGGGATGAAGCTGTACACCGTCTGGTGGACATTCCAATCGACCAGATCGAGCAGGGGTCGTGCCAACCGGCGGCCGAGTTCCTTCCGCTCTTCGTAGATGTCCGGGTCGTTCCCGCGACTGAAGTAGATTCGCTCGAACGTGCACTGCCGCACGGGGCGTTCTTCGGCGCATCGCTCGGTCGAGGCGGAACCGTCTCGGCGGACGATCAGTGCATGCCCCGGCTCGATTGGCGGGACCGCATCGGGCGGCACATCGAAGATGGTTGCCAGTGGCGCCCGCTCAGAGGCGGCGGCGACGACCTCGTCGTCTTCGTACCAGAACCCTGGCCTAATCCCGCTCGGGTCGCGGAAGATGAATGCGTCGCCGTTGCCCAGAAGTCCGGCGAAGAGCCAGCCGCCGTCCCAGTCCTCGGCGGCGCGGCGAAGGACACGGCCGATATCGAGTTCCCTTGAGATCGCCTCGGCCAGTTCACGCCCTTCCAATCCGAGGAAGGAGTCTGGTCCCATGCTCGAACGAAGGTGCCGGTGTTCGAGGTCCAGGCAATAGCCCACTCTCTCCAGCACGACCTGCGTATCCGAGTCGCCGACGGGGCTGAGTCCATACTCGACGAGCCGTTGAAAGAGCTGCTGCGAGTTGGTCATGTTGAAGTTGCCGGCAATGGCGAGGTTCTTGCTGAGCGTGTTGTCTTTCCGCAGGAGTGGGTGGCAGTGCGAGATGCCGCGGCCGGAGTGTGTTCCGTAGCGGAGGTGCCCGATGTAGGCATCGCCGATGAAGTCCGCGTGGCGGCGGAGTCCAGCGTCGTCCATGGGGGTGGTTGGGAGTGTGGACAGATCGGCCGCTGCGGCAGAGAACACACGCTCGATCGCATTGTCACGGTGAGATCGAAGCCGCCTCAGAAAGGTCGCGCCGGGGGACATATCGAACTTCACAACGGCAAGCCCAGCGCCGTCCTGCCCCCGGTTCCGCTGCTTCTGCATGAGCAGATGGAGCCGCCGAAGGCCCCATGCGGGGTCACGTTTCTCCTGCGCATACCACGCGAGCGGCTTCTTGAGTCGTACGAAGGCGAGGCCGCATTCGTGGCCGATCGGGTCGCTCATGTGGGGATGATAGGGGAGGACAGTGGTCGGGTACCGTGGAGGTACCCGACCCTACTGATCAATAGCGGTAATGGTCAGGCTTGTACGGCCCCTCGACAGGTACGCTGATGTAGGCAGCCTGCTCCGGCGTGAGTTCCGTCAACGTGGCACCGAGCTGCCCGAGGTGCAGCCGGGCGACCATTTCGTCGAGTTTCTTCGGAAGCACGGTCACATGCTTGGTGTCGTAGGCATCGGCGTTGCTGTGCAGTTCCATCTGGGCGAGTACCTGATTCGTAAAGGAGTTGCTCATTACGAAGGAGGGATGGCCCGTTGCGCAGCCGAGGTTCAGCAGGCGGCCCTCGGCAAGAACCAGAATGGAGTGTCCGTCGGCGAACTTCCACTCGTGGAGTTGATCCTTGACCTGGATCTTCTCGATGCCTGGCGTCGCGGCGAGGCCTGCCATGTCAATCTCGTTGTCGAAGTGGCCGATGTTGCCCACGATGGCGTTGTGCTTCATCTTCGCCATATGGTCGGCTCGAATGATGTTGTAATTGCCCGTGGTCGTGACGAAGACATCGACATCACCAACCACATCGTCGAGCCGCACGACTTCGTACCCCTCCATGCAGGCCTGAAGCGCGCAGATTGGATCGACTTCGGTGACCAGCACGCGGCAGCCCTGCGAACGGAGGCTCTGCGAGCAGCCCTTGCCCACATCGCCGTATCCGCAGACCACAGCGGTCTTTCCGGAAAGCATCACATCGGTCGCCCGCATGATGCCATCCACGCATGAGTGCCGGCAGCCGTAGAGGTTGTCGAACTTGCTCTTGGTGACCGCGTCGTTGACGTTGA
>CAYYGU010000112.1:1491-4953 GCA_964471525.1 uncultured Isosphaeraceae bacterium | reverse complement strand
TTTCTCCGTCCCTCAGAATGCAAAAACTGGGACTCAACGTGCAGGTTGTGTCTTGGCAAGGGGATAGGGCTCCGGCTCCATCGTGGTCGTGATGGCCGTGAGCCATGCATCCATCGCCACGTCGGGGCGGCAGGCCTCCATCGCTCGCCGTTGCCCCTCATGGGCCAGCCGCTGTCGAGTCGGTGGGTCGGTGATCATCTCAAGCATGGCCGACTCCCAACCGGCCGCCGTGCCATCATCGACAAGTATCGCCGTGACATCATGCTCCAGGAACTCCTCGCAGGCATTCGAAGCGGCGAGTACCGCCGCGCCGCCACACATGGCGATCGGGATGAGGGATCGGGCTGGACCACTCGGGTCCGGTGCCACCACAATCGTGGCCTCGGCGACAAGCCTTCCCATCGTCCCGACCCGATCTAGCACGCTGGCGTGTTCTAGTAGGCCTCGCTGCTCGATCATCTTCCAGTACTTGTGCGAGGCCCCGCCTTGAAGTTCCAAGATCACTTCGATATCCGGCCGGGAACGGATCACCGCAGACAGTGCCTCAAGCAGCGGCGCCGCCTGGCGGCCGGAGTGTCCCGGGTCGAGTACGACCATGGCTGGTCTGCGATCAGGAAGTCGACCGCTCGTGCGTACGTTCAGCGGCGGTCTTGCGGTGATGACTGTGCCAGCTTGGAGTTCTGACCGCAACCGGCTGCCCACTGCTTCGGTGCGGGCGATCCACGCGTCGACCAACGGGAATCGTCGCGCCCCATCAATCTGGCTCGATTGCCACACATCTGCAATGAGTGGCACCTCAAGCACCGTCGCCAGAACCTGAGCAAGATGCCCGACGTCAGCCCCGCTCCAGAGCACCAAGTCCACGGGTCGTCTGGCAAGCGTGTCGGCCAACTCGGCTGCAATGCGTGTGCGGCTCCACCATCGCTGCGGCATCGGCACGCTCAGACAGTCGATGTCGTCCACCAGCGGCGTGACCGCCCGGCCTTCGTCCGGCTCGGCCAAGAGATGAATCTGCTCGATTCCAGCGTCGCGCAGTCCAGTGGCAATGGCGATCAAGGCAATCTCGTCGTCTTGGCGGCGATGCTCATCGATGGCAATCAGAATGCGGGTCATTGGCGATTCCGCCATGGAGGATCGCCCGCGTCGGAATGGGGCAGAAGGGCCTCGCTCATTCCCGCTGGCGGACGGGCCGGGCGCCGCGTCTCAAGATCTACGTAGACCCAGAGCGTCGACGCCGTACACACTACTTCCATTTCGTCGCCGCCGGTTCTCCAGATGATGGTGTCTCGCCAAGACTTGACCCGCCGCACATCCCGCACCCAGGTGGCGACACACAGTTCTTTGCCTGCATGCGTCTCACGTCGGTAGTCGATTTCATGGCGGGCCACAAACCACATTGCCCCGGCAGCAAGCAAGTCCTCGCTTGACCATCCGAGGCTATCAAGATGCAGTTGTCCGACCTGATCGAGCCAGCGCACGTATTCGACGTTGGACACATGGTCGACCGCATGGCTGGACGCCTCACCGCCGGGCACGATGGTGCCCCACCATGTGGCTGCCTTGGGTATCCGGATTGGACATGCCGAGGCTTTGCAGGCCTTGATGCGGGTCGATGTCATGCGTGCTCCGCGGGCATGGTTGCCGGGTCGATGGTTCGTAACCACTGCCACGAGTACAGACCGGTGTGATGACCGTCGCTGAATGAGATGCGGACCGCGTAGTTGCCCACCCGCTCGATCGACACCGCCTCCAGCGAATCGGGCGTGGCTGCGGACGCCGGCAGCACCGCAAGGGGATTCTCGGCCAGCGCTTGCCGTTGCTGCCGCGCCTCGGCCGAGGGAGACCACCGCCGCAGATGCCCCACCGAGTAGCGTGAGGTCTCGCCGTCGGCCCAGGTGACGGTCAGGCCCGCGCCGCGATCGAGGTGGAGATGACTGGGGGCGTCCATGTGACGAGGGTACCCACGATGGCGGCTCGGTATCATGGCGGCCCGGTTTGATTCTGGCTGGGAGAGGCGATGGAGATGAGCGACACGCACATCACGTTGGGCAGGGCCGCCGAACTCGCGGCGTCGATGGAGCGTGCCGCCTGCAATGCCTGCGTCGGCCTTGATCCCGTTCTTGAGAGGTTGCCCGCCGCCATTGATCGAAGCGATCCGATCGATGCCTTTCGGCGGTTCTCGCTTGGCGTACTCGAGGCCGTGGCACCTCACGTGGCCTGCCTGAAGGTGCAGTCCGCCTGTTTTGAGCGGTATGGGGCGCCGGGCATTGCGATCATCGACGAGGTCATGGCAGCGGCCGACGTCCTGAATCTTCCCGTCATCCTCGACGCCAAGCGGGGCGACATCGGGATCAGCGCGGCCCACTACGCGGCCGGCATCTTTGGCCGCCGTGGCGGCCCGGGCTGGGTGACCGTCAATGCCTACCTCGGGAGCGAAACGCTCGAACCATATCTTGAATACGGCGGCATCTTTGTTCTCGTCCGGACCTCCAATCCGGGTTCGGTGGGGTTTCAGGGACTTCGGCTCGATGATGGACGAACCGTCGCCGAGGCGATGGCCGATACGGTGGCGGACCTTGCGGCCCCGAGACGAAATGAACGAGGCTGGAGCGATGTGGGCGCCGTCGTCGGCGCCACCCATCCGGCCGAGGCTGAGTCGCTGCGAGCGCGGATGCCCGGCGTCATCCTGCTCGTGCCCGGTATCGGCGCCCAAGGCGGCCATGTGGCCGATTGCGCATCGTTGTGCGGCGAGGACGGATTCGGCGCGGTTCTGACGGCAAGTCGCTCGGTGATCTACCCTGAGCCGGGCTCGGGTTCGTGGAAACAGGCGGTGTCCGATGCCGCTGCACGATTGGCCGACGAAACCGGCCGCGTGGCGGGACTTCGCTGATGGCAGTCAAACCGACATGGCTGGGATGGAAGGAAGTCATTGTGGTGACGCTCTTCCTCTTCGTATTGCTCCTTCCGCTGATCTTTGAGGGCGAGCCTGCGGCGGGAACCAATGCCGAGCGGCAACTCGTCATCGTCACGCCGCACAATGAGCAGATCCGCTCGGAGTTTGAGCATGCGTTCGAAACCTGGCACGCGCGCACTTTCGATCAGCCGGTCGACGTGGTATGGAGCGTGCCGGGCGGGACAAGCGAGATTCGCCGAATGCTTCTTGCCCAGTGGTCTGCGGCCTTGGAGCAGGGCTACCAGCCCGGCGGCGACGCCGACTTGGTGTTCGGTGGTGGTTCCTATGAACACGGGAAGCTCAAACGCGGCGCGGTCAAGCGTGTGCACGGCTTGTCTGCCGAGCAACTCCGGGCATGGTTGCAGCGGATCGGCGTGGCGGATGTTGACGCGGCAGTCGCCCAAGGGACCGCCGACGTTGGGGTCGTGCGCGCCGAGTTCGAATCCGGGGAGGACGGCACGTGGACCATCACCGCCACCGCGAGCATCAGCGCCGTGCCGCCGATGGAC
>CAYYGU010000112.1:0-1391 GCA_964471525.1 uncultured Isosphaeraceae bacterium | reverse complement strand
GCGAGGTTCATCGAGTTCACCCTCTCCGAACCCGGGCAGGCGTTGTGGCAGTTTGAACCGGCCGATCGGGATGTTGGAGAATTGGGGCCGCGCCGGTTTGCGCTGCGACGGCTTCCAGTCCGTGATTCGATGTACCGCGAGCACTTCGATGAGTTCATCGATCAGGTCAATCCCTTTGCCAATGCGGCGGTGCCACCGCATCAGGACCGGGCAATGCGGGCCTTCATCGCGCCACTCATGCAGGCGATGGCCATGGATGAGCGATCGAAACTGAACGCTGCGTGGCAGGCGATCGTCTCGCACCCGGCCTATCCGCAGGATTTCCACGGCATTGTGACCGCCGAGGACGTCGATGATCCGCAACTCGCCGCCATGCTGACCGACTTCGATGCCATGCCCGAGATCGTTGATCCGGATGGTGTGCGGTGGTCGCTCGATACGCCCGAGGGCCGAGATGCGATCAAGCGGGGGTGGCTGCGGGGTGGCTGGTCTGGCAGCGGGATGTGGGATCCGCAGTCCGAACCCGGACCAGCGTTCCGCCGACACGCCGGGGGCTTCTTTCGGGATCGGTTCGACTCGGTCCTGACAGGTGGCCTGAGGCAGTGAAGGTGTCGGTGCTCTCCATTGGCGATGAGTTGCTCGGTGGCCGGATCACCGACACCAATGCCGCCTTTCTCTGGCGAGAGGTTGCTGCGTGCGGCGGCCGGGTTCAGGAAGGCGCTACGGTGGCGGATGAACGAGGCACCATCGCCTCGTCCGCGGCGAGGCTCGCAGCCGTCTCCGATGTACTCATTACAACCGGCGGACTCGGACCGACCAGCGATGACCTGACCCGCTGGGCCGCCGCAGATCTCATCGATGGCGGCGAGGTTATTGATGACAACGCGGCGCTTGCGGCGGTCCGTGACTGGTGCCGGGCTGCTGGACTGCCAGCCTCAGAGGCCCGCGAGATGGTGGCGAAACGCCCCCCCTCGGCCTCCTTCCTCTCAAACGATCAAGGCACGGCACCGGGCCTCCGCTTTCAAATCGGTGACTGCGAAGTTTGGATGCTTCCCGGACCGCCCGCCGAGATGGAGTCGATGTTCCGGCGTCATGTGGCGCCTGCCATGCGTTCGGCGACCGGCGTGGCGAGCGACCCACATGAAGTACTCGCCGCGGGACTGACCGAGGTGCAGGCAGCGGACCGACTTGGTTCGCGGCTCGATCGTCACCTGCGACCACAACTGGGAATCCGCGTCGGGCAAGGACTGGTCCGGGTGACCGCGCAGGATCCCGATGGCAAGTGCGATCAGGCGATCTTGGCCGAAGCAGCCGCTGATGTTCGGCGGGCATTGGAGCCGTGGTCCATCCCGCAGCAGTGCCGTTCGCTTCCCGAGGCAGTGGGGGCGGCG
>CAYYGU010000111.1:0-4955 GCA_964471525.1 uncultured Isosphaeraceae bacterium | reverse complement strand
TGGTCGGCACATCAATGCCGCGGAAGAGCGCCGGGTTTTGTGTTGCGACGCCCACGGGACATGTATTGGTATGGCACCGCTCGGCTTGAATGCAGCCGACCGAGAACATGAATGCCCTGGCGGCATTGCACCAGTCGGCACCCATCGCCATTCGCTGGGCGATATTGAAGGCCGTCGCGACCTTGCCGCTCGCGGCGAGTTTGACGTGCGATCGAAGGCCCATGCCGACCAGCGCGTTCTGCGCGAAGATCAACCCTTCGGTCAGCGGCACGCCCATGTGATCGAGAAACTCGACCGGGCCGGCGCCGGTGCCGCCTTCGGCACCGTCGATGACGATGAAGTCTGGATAGATCTCGGTTATTCGCATCGCCCTGCAGACCGCGAGAAACTCGTGGGGCCTGCCAATGCAGAGTTTGAAGCCAGCGGGCTTGCCGCCGCTGAGTTCTCGGAGCGTCGCAACGAACTCCAGAAGCTCGGTCGGGGTTGAAAACGCGGTGTGATAGGCGGGGGAGATGCAGTCCTTTCCGACCGGGATATGCCGGACCCGAGCAATCTCCGCATCAACTTTCGATCCTGGAAGCACGCCGCCGTGCCCGGCTTTGGCGCCTTGGGACACTTTGATCTCGACCATCTTGATCTGGTCGAGCGTCGCGGTGTCCCGAAAGAGACCCGGGTCGAAACTGCCGGCGTCATCACGACACCCGAAGTATCCCGTTCCGATCTCCCAGACAAGATCCCCGCCCGGCCGCGTGTGGTAATCACTGACGCCACCCTCGCCCGTGTCGTGGTAAAAATTGCCCATCTTGGCACCCTGGTTCAGCGACAGCAGCGCGTTGGGACTAAGGGCGCCGAATGACATCGCGGAGATGTTCAGAACGCTCGCCTCATAGGGCTTGCTGCACTGCTCGTTGCCAATCGTGACAGTGAAGTGGTGGTCCTGCTTCGGCTTTGGAGCGATGGAATGGGTGATGTACTCGTACTCAATGCCATACACATCGAGTTCGGTGCCGAAGGGCTTGACGTCCTCTTCGTTTTTCGCTCGCTCATAGACAGCGGTTCGCTGTGTTCGGTTGTAGGGGCGACCCGCTTCGTCCGACTCGACGAAGTACTGCATCATCTCAGGGCGGATGCTCTCGAAGAAGAAGCGCAGATGACCGAGCAGCGGGTAGTTTCGCAGGATGCTGTGCTTTTTTTGGAAGAGATCCCAGAGCCCAACCCCCGCGGTCGGCGCGGACCAGAGTAGCCCGAGCAACCACAGATGGGAATACAGAATGCCCAGCACAAGAAAGGCAGCGGCCGCCAGAACCGATACTGAAATCAGAAGCAGACTCAATGCTCGCACGGGACCCTCCTCGACTTGAGGATCCTACCGCCTATTGAACGGATGTGACCCCATCTCGCCATGCGGACTGGCTTGGATCGAGCGTGAAGTCGTTATCAAAGAAGCCCAGTCCGACGATGCCCTCATCGCCGATTGAGAGCGACGACGGCTCAACGACGAACCAATCGGGCCACCCAACACCCGAAAAGAAAAGCGGCATCGTTGCTGTCGATCGTTCGCCTGCTCCAGAAGTGCCAGCGAGGGTGGCCACACTTGCGATATCGCTGTCCGGCCGCGGTCGTGCAAATGCCACCACCAGATCGCCACGGAGGGTCCGATCACCGATTACGACCTTGTCGCGGTCAACCTGAACAGGTGAGTTTCCCAGCATGGCGTTCCATGCAGCATTGGTATCACGATTGCCATAGAGCATGAGGCCGCGATCTGGCTCCGTACTCGGATCGAAATCCACATCATCGACGATCTCGACCAGTCCATTGCCCCGGTACCACCACCGCTCGGCGTCCTGTCGCGCCCTGGCGCGATTCCAGCTTGTTTCATCCTCGGTTCCAGATGTTCCAACGACCAGTGTGATTCCGTGATTCCACGCCGCGCGGAGTCGTCCGCCTCGGAGTGGGTTCTTCTCATCAGGAGAGAGTTCCTCGGCAGCGGTCCACACACCATCATCAGATCGCGCGAGATACACAGTCTCATCGGTTGATGTAATCGGATCTGATCCGTCGATCTCAATCAGCACCGAATCGTCTGCGGCGACATCTGGGTGCCGAGGGTCGATGGCGAGCCGCGCAACATTGTCGGTCGTACCCGTGATCGAGACACCATCGTCGGAGCGGGTGATCTGGAGATCGATTCGGCTTGGTCGGAGCGACTTGATCTGCTGCTCAACCGTGGCCCAGTCACAGGATGCAGAACTTGCCGGATCAACGGTGACGAAGGTCAACCGGTCGCGGTGGCCGACTTTGCCGCGGGTGTGTCGCTTGAGGAACTCGAACAGCGGCGGCCAATCCATGCACTGATCGCCCCACCAGTGACCGGCGCCGACATGTTCGTAGTAAGTGAAATCACCGTGTGAGGTGCCGAGTTTCGCCCGCATGGCGCGGGCCTCGGTGACCGGCACGTTGTCGTCCTCGGAGCCGTGGAGGATGTAGATGCCAAAGCGGTCGGCATTGGGAAGGAGCAGATTCGTATCGCTTGGGTTCGCAGCGGCGCGAAGCAATCCGGCGATGCCGTCATCATCGGCGTATCGCGCTGGTCCACCATAGGTCCAGAAACTCGCCCAGCCGGCGCTCGGAGCGATGGCGGCGAAATCGGCAGGACGGGTCAGGCCAAGATTCCAGGTTCCGTGACCACCCATGGAGTGTCCGGCGAGCCATGTCCGCGCTGGATCGTGTGAGTATCGGGATTGCGCCTCAGCGAGTACTTCAAGCGCGTCGAGCCGTCCCCACTCCTCCCAGTCGAAGCCGTAGGGGCGGCGGTTGGTCGGGGCCACAACCATGCACCAGTCACGAGGCTTGTAGCACGATGCTTGTCTGGTGCCTTCGACCGCGGCTCCGTGCAAAGACAACACGGTTCCCGGAGGTTCGCCGGTGTTCCCAACGGCCGGGACGACGCCGTAATACTGCACGCTCCGGTCGATATTGCTCTTGAAGGTGTGCGTTCGCCACTGGTCGGCATTTCGCACGCGCAGCATGAGCGAATCGGTATCGAGGAGATCGCCGCTGCTGTCTCGAAGTTGAATCGCCACATCGGTGGCGTCGCTGCCTGGGATCGGTGCTTGCAGTCGAACCGGCACCTTGAGGAATGAGAGCGGCGGGATGGTGGGAACCGCTGTGACGGTCGTCATACCGCCCGATTCCGCTTCGATGTGTGCGCCCTGTAGAGCCGAGGTATCGACGTTGTACACCACGATGCCCGACCACCCATCCAGAGGGCGACCCGCAAGAGCGTCCGGCAGGGTTCGGTCCTTCTTGCCCAGCAGCGCGACGCGAGGAGAGCCGGGCGAGCCCTGCGTCCGAGCGAGTTCACGAGCCGTTGTCACAGTTGGTGCGGGGGTTCCGCGGCCGGAGCGAAGCAGAATCTCGTTGCGTCCTTTCCGCAGTAGAAAGGGAAGCCGCGTGCGGCCAGCGCCGTAGATATCGCCGCCGCGGGGAAGTCCATTGATCCACGCGTCGCCGAAGGCAGAGGCGTCGAGGATCGCTGGCGTGGTCTCATCCGACTCAAAGACAAAGAGTCCCCAACCGCCCTTGGGAATCGTGGTGCCGCCAGAATCATTGATGGCCGCTGGCTTCCACGCGGGCGCGCCCATCATCTTGGATGTCAGTGGTTTTTCAGTGACAATCCAAGCCTCGATACTGTCGGTGTGAACCGGTCGCCGCCAGGCATCACGGACTTCGTCTGTGACATGGACAGCGGTGGGATGCAGCACGCTGGGCGTCTCGGCCGGGGTGATGAACAACAACAATGCCAGCGGCAGCGACGAGATCATGTGTGGCATTCCTCTGTGGTGGGCTCAGGGGCCGGGCTGTGGATCGGGTGACTGGCCGGTGCCCTTCTTGGGCTTCTTCGGTTTCGCATTGGACTTCCTCGGCACGGCGAGCGACTCGTTGAAGGTGCCTGCCGGGGCCGTGACGACGGGCTTCTCAAATGTGCTCGTGATCGCCTCGGGGACAGACCACCCGGAGAAGGCGATGCGAGTGAAGACCTCTGCACCGGGCGGAATGACATCCAGCTGCAAAGGCCACGGGTCCCCCGCACGCGGAACGAAGATGCCCAGCCGGAGACCTTCCCGGAGCCGCTTGGATTGATTCCCGATCCGGAGGATCAGAAGATCTGCGTCGCCCTTTTGCACGCTCGACACGCGGTCTACTTCCTTGAGCAGTTCACCCAGAGCATTCTGGCAGAGCAGCGCCGCGACGAGCCCGCCAGAGCCAGCGATTCCGCCGTTCCCGAGTGCTCGAAACTCGGTGATGCAGTCTGGGAGCGTGGCGGGCGCTTTGAGTTCATCGAATACCGTGCCGCGGCTTGGGAGCGTCCATGCGTTGGTTCCATCGCTGACAAGGAAGGGGATGCCATCCTGGCTCACGCTGATCTTGTTGGGCTTGACAATCACAATCTCTCGGACACTCTCGTGCAAGATGGTGTTGTTCGGTGCCTCAATGCGGTGTTTGGCGGTGACTTTGACACCCGGAAGCGGCGCGAAATGGGCGACCATTCGGTCGAGTACCGCCTTGGCGTTCGCGGGAATCTGGGGAAGTTCGCGGGGAGGGGTTTCGACCGAGACCGGTTCATCCGGCGGTGTGGGCGGAACCGGTGTACCGGCGGCGATCAGAGCGGTGAGGCAAATGGCGTGCAGCATGAATGTGAGGGCCCTCTCTAACAGTTGGAATGCACTGGAACGCGGGGGCGGCCATCCTATTCCATTGAAGGCAGCGGTGGAATACGACAGGCCCCCCGAACTCGGTCCGGGGGGCCTGCGAGGTTCAAGAAACAGGTTTGGTGGGAACTACTCGATGCTGAGCGTGCCGGAGCCAGTGTCGCCCTGCCAGCCGCCGAGGCGGATGTAGTAGGTGTTGCCAGCGGTCACATCGAGATCGATCGCCGAGTAGTAGGACTG
>CAYYGU010000110.1:0-4981 GCA_964471525.1 uncultured Isosphaeraceae bacterium | reverse complement strand
GCTTCCGATCAGCACTCAAACGCGCTGACGCCACGGTGTTTCAGAACCCGGACGACCGCGAGTTATTCCTCGAAAAGAAGTGGATCAAGACTGAGTCGGCAAGACTCGTAATTGGATCCGGTATCGATGTCAATCGGTTTTCGATGATTGACCGCGATTGTCACGACCCATCGTTTCCGGTTGTGGTCATGATTGCACGGCTCTTGAAGTCCAAGGGTATTCCAGAATTTGCCGAAGTCGCGCGACGAATTCGACAGGAACGCCCCCGAGTACGATTCCTGCTCGCAGGGGAAGTGAACCAGAGTCATCCGGACGCGATTGATATGCCTTGGTTGGAAGCGCAACAGGACATCGAGTATGTGGGAAACCTGCCGGATGTTCTGCCACTCCTTCGGGATGCCGACCTGTTCCTCTACCCTTCCCAATACGGTGAGGGTGTGCCAAGGGTAATTATGGAAGCAGCCGCTACCGCTCTGCCGACGATTGCGTTCGATGTGGCAGGAGTGCGAGAAGCTGTTGAGAATGGTCAGACCGGCCACCTCGTTACCCCAACGGATATCGATGCCCTGACAGCAGCAACCAGAATGCTGCTGGACGATCGAGATCAGCGACTCGCAATGGGATTTGCCGCTCGTCAACACGCTGGGCGGGAATTCGATGTTCAAGCCATCCAATCGCAGTATGTGGACATCTCTAGGTCGCTGGGCGTGCCAATCTGAGATATCACGAACCGATGACTCGGCATACTTCGGCCATCTGCTCGGCGTACAGGGCCATCGTCTCCTCCGTGATCAAGTGGTGACACGGAAAGCAAAGGCTTCGCTCGCCCAGATCGCAAGCACCTATCAACCGATTGTCCGGAGCCCAGGCCTGCAATCCATCCTCGAGATACACCTCCGGGCAGCACCCTACGCCGACCGGCAAGCCCGCCTCCGCTGCGGCATCGAGCACGCGATCGCGATATCGCCCTGCATCTCCAGCCTCCCGTCGGACCGAGGCGTACACGCGATACCACGCCGGGCATCGGCTCTGGTCAACCTCGGGGAACTCAATCCACTCGATCGTGGAGAGTACAGAACTCAATACTTTGGCATTGCGTGATCGAAGCTGAAGCCACCGATCCAACTTCTGGAGTTGAACCAATCCGATCACAGCCTGCATACCGGTCATACGGAGGTTTGATCCGATGGAGTCAACCCACCAGGCAAAACGATTATTCGGCGCGTGCGATTCGACGCGTTTCCGAGACTTCCCATGATCACGGATCGACCATACGCGGTCCGCCAACTCTGAATCCGCAACTGCCAACATGCCGCCCTCGCCACCTGTTGACAGGATCTTGTCCTGACAGAACGACCAGCACCCAAAGTCTCCAAATGTCCCAACCCATTGGGGCTGTCGATTCCTGTTGAGTACCGTTGCCCCATGCGCCTGCGCTGCATCTTCGATGACGGCGAGTCCATGTGATCTCGCCCACTGACAAATCGGCACGATGTCGGCTGGCCAGCCGCCCACGTGCACAACGATGGCCGCAGCGGTTCGTGTTGTCCTTGCCGCCTCCAGTGTCTCGGCAGTCACGCAGCCGGTTGTGGCATCAACGTCGGCAAACACGGGCTTCAGACCAGCCATTACAACCGCCGATGCGCATCCAACATAGGCTCTGGCAGGGACAAGTACTTCCGATTCCTCGCTGAGGCTCAGCGATCGCATGGCTGCCTCCAGAGCCAGTGTCCCGTTTTGCATGGCGAACGCACTGACGCATCCGGATGCTTGTTCCCACGCACCCTCAAAGGCGGTGACATCACCGCCGGTCCAACTGTTCACACGGCCAGATCGAAGCAACCTCGCCACGGCCTCGATTTCATCGTCTTCGAATTCAGGCCAGATTGGTATGTCAATCATCTGGATCACCCATGTAGCCGTGTCGAGCCATGCTCCCGGCGGCATGATTGACAAGTACCGTCATTGCATCCGAGTCGATCTTCTCGTTTCCGCGTCCCACGCTCCTGTCATACACTTCACCAACAGCAGACCTGATGTGAGCCTCGTCCACGCTCCGTTCGAGTTTGGACAGAATTGATTCCAACATCACCGAGGGATTCTTTACAAAGTCCTCGTACCGAAGTCGGCATACTTGATCCGGAGGACACTGATCCAACATGTCGTCGGTTCTCTTGACGCACTCCGTCCACTGCATAGCAGCGTAGGACGAGGGCGTTACGTGATTGTGTAAAAACACTTCATCTGGAAGAACAGGACCCCAACGCTGGTTCGACCGCACTCCACCGCGGATTGATCGAGACATCAGCGAACGAGCAATTGTTTGTGGCAAGTCGATGATCGGAACATAGCGGGCCTTCCGCAGTAGATACCGCAGATCACGCCGCGCCATCCGACGTTCGATCGTACTCAGAACCGTATCAAATGGATGCCGGACAATTTGCACGTATTTCGCCTCTGGGAAGCATTCTCGTACAAACTCTGGGCGAAGGCAGTTCGCGCACGTCTTCTCAACAAGGACCTCACACTGCCGCGACTTCGCTTGATTCCGAAACGCCGATAGGATCCGACGCCTCACAACCGGACTGATCCGAGAAACCGGTATCGCATCGTTGGGGTAACGACTATTGCCGGTTCGCCAGAGTTGATTGATCTCATCACACGGCCAGGTAGCAAAGCCCGGTAGTCGGCACAGCACATCTCGAAGAATGTTCGTTCCGGATCGCGGTGAACCGAGGATGATGAGGTTTTGTTGATCAGACACGCCACCGCCTACCTTGGGAAGTGCTGACAATCGTATGATGGGCCAATGCTCACAGCAAGACAGCTCGGAATCAAGCGGTGCCTCGATATTGCCATTGCGGTACCAGTCGTCCTACTCACGTGGCCACTTTGCCTCCTTCTCATCATTGCTGCGACCATCGACACGAGACGCTGGGGCCTCTTCCGTCAAACGCGAATCGGACGATTCGGTTTGCCCTTCCAGTTGTACAAGATCCGCACCATGGCCGCCGAACAGGCTGGACATGCTGTTTCAGTCGCCGGTGATCATCGCGTCACGAAGTTCGGCCGGATCGTTCGATGGTGGAATCTCGACGAACTTCCGCAATTCTGGCATGTGCTCACCGGGTCCATGTCGCTCGTCGGCCCGCGACCCGATGTGACAGGCTATGCGGATGAGTTGCGAGGTAAGGACCGAATCATCCTACGCGTGCGACCGGGCATTACAGGGCCATCCTCCATCCGATGGCGGCACGAAGAAGCACTGCTGGCATCCGTGGACGACCCCATTGCGGTCAACCGAGAAACGGTTTGGCCAGACAAGGTCAAGTGCAATCTTGAGTATCTCCTCGAGTGGTCGCCGTGGCTTGATCTTCGCCTCCTTGCCGCAACGGTATTGCCTAGTGTCATACGAATACGGTGGGATACGGTCCAAGACATGGAATCGATACTTGGTACTGGGCGTGATCGCACGAATCACACTTCGGAGATTGTGATTTCGCACCTCCTCGGGCGAAAGCCGATCTCGGTCATGGAGCCACTGCTTCACCGTAACATTAGGGAGAGGGCTGTACTCGTCACGGGTGCTGGGGGATCCATCGGAAGCGAGTTGTGCCGGCAGATCATCGCACTTCAGCCCAGCCGCCTCGTTCTGTTGGAACGGTGCGAGCACGCGCTGTATCAAATCGACCGTGAATTGACCAGCCAACTTCAGCTGACACGCCACGCTGTAAAGCGACTTCCTATCGTGCCCGTCCTTGGATGCGCCGGAAATCGATGTACGCTGGATCGACTGTTCTCGACCTGGTCGATCGATACGGTCTATCACGCAGCCGCTCACAAGCATGTCCCGCTCGTCGAAATCAACACTGTAGAAGGTGTGGCAAATAACACATTGACTACATGGAATGCGGCGCTTGCGGCGGAACGGGGTAATGTCAGCGCATTTGTTCTTGTATCCACCGACAAGGCCGTGAGACCCACCAGTGTCATGGGTGCTTCGAAGCGTCTCTCAGAAATAGTTCTGCAGGCATTGATGAAACGAAAAGTCCGGAGCGGAGCAACACGATTCTCGTCCGTGCGATTCGGCAATGTCCTTGGTTCAAGCGGAAGTGTCGTGCCACTCTTTCAGGAGCAGATTCAACGCGGTGGCCCGGTCACGGTGACTCACCCCGATGTAACTCGATTTCTCATGACGGTAGAAGAGGCGGTGCAACTCGTCATCCAAGCCGGCTCCATCGCCCGGGGCGGCGAGGTGCATGTTCTGGACATGGGCGAGCCTGTTCGCATTCTCGATCTCGCACACCAGATGATTGAATTGTCGGGCCATGCTGTAATGGACAAACGATCTGGAACAGGATCAATCGATATCACATTCATCGGATTGAGGGGCGGCGAGAAGCTCCATGAAGAGCTCATCATCGGCAACAACATAGAGGGAACCGTCCACCCACGCATCATGCAAGCCACAGAACCTTCCCCACCGTGGGAACGAGTTGAGAACTGGCTGTCAACTCTTGAGCGTGCATGCGCCACAGGTGACTGCCCCGCAATCCGAGCGATTCTCAATGAGGCTGTGGAGGGCTATCAGCCAGAGTCCGAGATCCTCGATGTCATGTGGCGACAACCGGAGCATCACGCCGATGCCACCAATGAGTCCACTACAGTTGCATCTCGTTCATGATGAGCTGGGCGACCTCACTCGCATCAAAGATCTCCTCGGCCATTCTCCGGCTTTCGGCTGCCATGGCCTCGTGTCTGCCTTGATCAGCGAGTACTTTGAGAATCGCGTCAGCCAATCGCTGGGCGTCCCGCACCGGAACTAGGAGACCGTTGACCCCATCCCGCACGGTCTCCCGGCACCCACGCGTGTCGGTTGTGACGATGGGACGCCCCGTCGACATGGCCTCGAGCGTGGAGTGTGGCGTTCCCTCGTGCCAACTGGGCAGCGCGTAGAGGCACGACCTGCGAATCGCCTCGC
>CAYYGU010000109.1:0-5027 GCA_964471525.1 uncultured Isosphaeraceae bacterium | reverse complement strand
AGCACCTGGAGCGAGACCCGTCAAGTGCTTCAAGAGGACTGGGCAGATGCCGATGCGGTCGCGACCCAATCCCGGTCCGAGGCCATCTCACTGATCGGAGGCCTCGGCGGCGAAACGGCTGCCATGCTGCTGGGCCAACTCGACGACAGCGGATTGCCACCAGAAGAGACATATGAGCCCCCAACACGGCCCGAACCGGTTCTGCCAAGAGGTGACGCGGGCGACTCGACTGATCCGGCCTTGGCTGCACTGGCAGACACGCTCGTGTCCATCATCGGAATGCCCAAGTCGGAGCAGATCCCAGCACTCCGACCACTGGTGGATTGCGATGCGCCCTCGCAGCCCTGCGCGATGATGGATCTCGATGCCGACATGAACAAGACCGTTGCCGACTTTGGCGCAGCAATCGCAGCGTCGCCGTTGGCGAATGATCCCACCACCGCCATGGTGGCGGCCGCCGTACAGGCCATGGCTGGCGGCGATGAAGGCGAGGCCCGCCAGACCACGCTCGAAGGTGTGCAGCAGACCGCCCCCAACGCCGCCACCATCACCTGCTCGGCGACCGTTCCAGAACTCGGCACGAGCATCACGCTTGTCACGCCAGCAGAGAAGACCGCCAATGGGTGGAAGTTGGTCGGGCTTCCCATGCCGCACGGGGCGCCGCTCCCCACACTCGATCAAGCCCGGACAGTGCTCTTGGCGATCAAAGGTATCACCGCCAAGATCCAATCCGGCGAGATCGCCGACGCGGCGGCTCTGCAGCAGGCACTCACAGCGCTCGCGCCCCGCTGATCCGAACCCGCGTGGCACGAGCGGCCTCCCGCACGATTTCCGGCTCATCCTCCGATTCGGCGATCGCCGTGATTGTCTGGCGAACCTGTGCATCCTGTCCGTACGCCGCCGCTGCGATGCAGGCGTTCCGCCGCCACATGTCCAGAGTCGCTCGCGTCATGGGTGTCCCCTGCAGCAGGCGGACGCGATCCCCCTCAGACCACCGAAGCACTTCCAGAATCTCGAGTTCGTGCAGCCGAGGTCGGTACCAGGCCCCCACCTGTGCCTGACCGGATCGCTCGGTGGGTTGATTGTGCGGACACACCTGCTGGCACACATCGCATCCGAACAACCACGAGCCGATGCCCTCGTGCAGTTGGCCGGGAATCGCGGCACGATGCTCGATGGTGAGCGCCGCAATGCAGCGGCGGGCATCGAGTTGCCACGGCGTGAGGGCCTGGGTCGGACACGCATCGATGCAGCGCGTACACGTACCACACGGATCCTCGTCGGTCGTGGGCGTTGGCGCAATATCCAGCGTTGTGAGAATCTCACCAAGCAGCATCCATGAACCGACGCCCTGCTGGATAAGCAGGGTGTGCTTGCCGACGCGGCCGAGCCCCGCCGCTTCGGCATGGGCCCGCTCCATGATCGGCGCGGTATCGACACAGGCCCGAAACGACGCTTCTGGCCACCGCACCTTCCATGCATCGCACAGTTGATGCAGCCGCCGCTTCATGACGGTGTGGTAGTCGCGGCCCTTGGCATAGGCAGCGATCTGCCGCGAACCGGCATCAGGGGGCTCGTAGCGATCCGCCACACAGATGATCGACCGAGCCCCTGGAAGCAGTCCGGTCGGGTCGTTTCGAAGATCCACGTGGCGCGCCATCCAGTGCATCGACCCATGCATGCCCGCATCGAGCCAACTTTGCAAGGTGCTGGCGCGGGGCGGTGCCTGGCATGCCGTGACCCCCGCCAAGGCGAATCCCTTGGCCAGACAAGCGTCGACGTAGAAGTCGGGCTCGCAGGGCTGACTCATCTCAGAAGTCGACATCGCCGCCGCCGGTTGGCTCAAGCGACGCGTGGGAGGCAGGCAGCGTCCGAGGCCCGAACTCAACGAAGTCAACGGTGATCGTCGCTCCTTGCGGCCGCCGGCCAAGACGAAGAACCCGGCCGAGTCCGAAGCGGGGATGCCGCACCGGCTGGCCCACATGGACGCTGATCTCGACCACCTGATTGATCTGCCACGAGTCATCGGTCTCGATGTGACGCACGGAATCGGCGGGAATCTCAGAGAGGAATCTGCTTGGAGCCATCCGCTCATGCTGACCTCGCTGGGTCCTCGAATTCGCATGCCCCATCAGCAGGTAGTGGCGGGCACGAGTCATCCCGACATAGCAGAGCCGGCGCTCTTCCTCCATCTGCCCGATGTCGTCGAAGGCTCGCCCGTGTGGAAGAATACCCTGCTCACAGGCGACGATTGCCACGGCGTCGAACTCCAGTCCTTTGGAGGCGTGCAGACTCATCAAGGTCACCGCGCCTTGCTCGGGATCAACCATGTCGGCGTCGGCCACCAGCGTGATCGACTCAAGCCAGGAAGCGAGTTTGCCCGCGAGCGAGGTTGGCAATTCGACTTCGGCGCCGGCCTCCTGCTCAATCTCTCGATCGCTCGCTGCACTGACGAGTTCCTGTAGGTTGGCGACGCGATCGATGTCCTCTTCTTGAGCTTTGGAGCGAAGCGACTGCTCCAGACCCGAGTCATCGAGTACCCGAGCGACCAGATCCGCCAGCGTGATCTCGACGAGCCCGCCGGACATCGCCCGCCGCCACCCGTCGAGCATCGCCACAAAACGATCGATCGCCGCGCCAGCCCGTTTGTTCACGCCATCGATTTCGTGGCGTCGCCGCATCGTTTCGGCCAGGCCGATGCCGTTCCGAGCGGCGAACCGCTCCAGCCGATCCATGGTGGTTCCGCCGATGCCGCGAGCCGGGACGTTGACGATCCGCCGAAGAGAAATGTCGTCGGCTTCGTTGTGCAGCACCCGCAGATAACTGATGGCATCCTTGACTTCCTTCCGCTGATAGAACGCGGTCCCCCGAGCGACGATGTGCGGAATGTCGGCCCTTCGAAACATGTCCTCAAGAACTCGGCTGATGGCATTGAGTCGATAGAGCACGGCCATCTCGTTCCAAGGAATGCCTTCGTCGTGAAACCGTTGAAACCGCTCGACGATTTCCTGCGCTTCGGCATGTTCGTCCATGGCGCCGAACAGGACCGGCAATTCGCCATCACCGAGTTCGGTGTACAACTCGCGGGGGCGGTGACTTTCGTTGCACGCGATCAACCCTGCCGAAGCCGCCACAATCTTCGCAGTACTGCGGAAGTTCTGCCCCAGTGATACCGCTGCAGCCCCGGCGTATTGTGATTCGAACTCGAGGATATTGGTGATATCTGCCCCCCGCCACGCGTAGATAGACTGGTCCGGATCGCCTACCACACAGATGTTTCCGTGCTTCGCGGCGATGGCGCTTGCAATCACGAACTGGGCATGATTGGTGTCCTGGTATTCGTCCACCATCAAGTACTCAAAACGTGAGCCGAGTTGCGATCGTAACTGCGGCGTATCACGCAAGGCTACGGCAAACAGCCGGAGGAGATCATCGAAGTCAACCGCGTGGGCGCGGTCAAGGATTCGTTGGTACGACGTGTAGATGCCCGCCATGGAGCGGCTCCAGAAATCGCATGCATTCGCCTCGGCTTCTGCTGGTGAGAGCAGCGTCTGTTTGGCACGACTGATGGCGCCGAGTACCGAGGCAGGCGGCCAGTTGGATCCGTCCATCCCAGATTCGATCACAGCCTGCTTCGCCGCAGCCTTCTGATCGCTCGCATCGAAGATGGTGAAGTCCTGCGGAACACCAACCTGTTCGTTGAGCAGTCGAAGTTGCCTCGCCGCAAAGGAATGGAATGTCGCGATCGTCAGCCCCCGCGCTCCGTGATCACCCACAACCCGCCGCACCCGCTCCCGCATTTCGCCTGCAGCCTTGTTCGTGAAGGTGAGTGCCAACACCGAAGAGGGCGATACACCCTGATCGAGCAGCATGGCGATGCGGCGGGTGACCACGGTCGTTTTCCCAGAACCCGGACCCGCCATGACCAGTTGGGCCCCGCTGCGGTGCGTGACCGCCCGCCGCTGGGCGTCGGTGAGTCCCTTCAACAACGCCACTTCCATGCTCATGCGGAGATCGTACCGCGACCGCCACAACACCTCATGAAACGCGAAAAACCGCACCGCCCTGCGGCGTCTCACGCCCAGAATGAGCCCTCAAACCCGCACAGGGGGCCCCAATAGACAGGAGATCCACGGTCCAGCGCAGATTCTGCGCATGGTCTAACTGGGTCGCAGAGCCTGCCTTGCGTGGCGACAGCCCCCCTATCGAGAGGAATCCGCAAGATTGGGTAGGTACGGATCTTGATGCCACAACATGTAGTAGTACGATACGCCCCCGGATGGACACCTTGTTTGAGGCGGCGTGGGACCGCCAGGTGCATCCATTCCCCCCCGGCACGCCCCTGAGGGCTTGCGAGGTAGAGGGGGGCGGAAGGCGTGTTCGGCTGCGGAGCCGAACGTGGAACGGGCCGCCAGCGGCCATCAGATGTGTGGGATCGGCATGTTGAGGGACACCATGACACGAATCGCCAACGGGATGAACTCGAATATCCCACACTCGCGACGTCCCCTTCCCAGCCGCCGCACGCCACAGGTTGTTCTGAAACAGGAGAGGTCGAACGCGGTCTGAACGCGTTTCCCCGCACTCCGCGGGGCCTCGGCATGTCATCTACAGGGAAGAGTGGGCACGGATGCCCGAAGGACACACCATGAAAGTCACGCGACGCTTCACAAAACCCGGAACCGACGTCTTTGACTGCGTCGAATGGGAACGCCGATCGAGTCGCATCAGTGATGCCGACGGATCCATCGTGTTCGAAATGACGGATGCATGGATCCCCAAGCAGTGGAGCCAACTCGCCACCGACATCATGGTGAGCAAGTACTTCCGCAAAGCTGGTGTGCCGCAGGTCAACGACGAGGGCGAACCTGTCACCGACACGCGGGGCGAGGCCGTGCTTGGACCGGAACGATCGGCCCGCCAGGTCATCCATCGCCTCGCAGGATGTTGGCGGGCTTGGGGCGAGAAGCACGACTACTTCGACTCGGCCGAAGACGCCAACGCGTTTTACGATGAACTCTGCTGGA
>CAYYGU010000108.1:0-5095 GCA_964471525.1 uncultured Isosphaeraceae bacterium | reverse complement strand
CGCTCATTGCGGCCATGCTCATGGTCGAGGGAGGGACCGATGAGCAGGCGATTGCCTCGCAACTGGCGACCCTGAAGCGAGTGATGCCCGAGGAGGAAGTATCGCACGTCGAGGTTCTTCGGCCACTGCTTGCGGATCTTCAGCCTGCGGCTCGCGTGCCGCTGCTCGATCTGACTTCTCCAGCCATGCAATCGTTCTCACCGAGTCAATCCGAAGAACTCCAGAAACTCGTCGAAGCACTCGTCGCCGCTGACAAGCAGGTGAGCCGCTTCGAGTGGGTGGTGGCGATTCTGGTGGATGCCATGTTTGATCGCAGAGGCGATGCAAGTCACCGCGCCGCGGCCACCATCAAGTCGATTGCTCCGTCTGCGCAGGCAATCTTATCGGTGACGGCAACAGCCGGAACGAGCGATCGCAATGAGGCGGCGCAGGCGGTTGCGAGTGCCTGCAAGGGTCTTGGTATTGCGGCACCAGATGGTGGTCTTGCGAGCGTATCCATCAAATCCATCAACGTGGCAGTGCACGATCTTCGCACGCTCACTTTCTCCGAACGAAAACGTCTGCTCGAAGCCGTCGTCGATGTGGTTGCGCACGATGACAAGACCACGGTCGAGGAAGCCGAAATGGTGCGGGCGGTGTCCGAAGTACTCGCGGTGCCGATGCCGCCGGTGATGCCGGACGCGGCGTGAGTCAGGTTCCACGGCACTGCCCCTCGGGTAGGCGATGGAAAGCGTCAGGTCCAATCCAGACCGAGTTGTAAGCCAGTCCCGAGATCCTCGCATTTCTCGTCGGTCACGACGACCATGTCCTCCAGCCGAAGTCCACCGATGGCGGGGCTGTAGAGGCCCGGTTCGATGGTGACGACATCGCAGCAAACCAGCGGGGGACCTCCCATGTCCAGCAGGGGCGGTTCGTGGACGGCGAGGCCGACGCCGTGTCCGGTTCCATGCACCATGGCGATGCGACCGGGGTCGGCATCCTCCTCCGGTAGACCAATCTCGAAGCCATGCGATGCGATCTCGGCGATCGTTGCTTCGTGGACCGCCTGCCCGGTGATGCCGATGCGGGCGATCGCTTCGCCGGCCTGCTTGGCCGCGAGGACGGCGGCGTGCATTCGCTCAACAGTCGGTTGGACCTCACCGTGGACGACCATCCGGGTGCAGTCGCCGTTGTACTTCGTGACTTTGGATCGGGGGAACACATCGATGATGATCGGCTCACCCGTTCGCAGTGCTCCGTGACCGATGTTGTGACAGTCGCCGCCTTGCGGACCACCCGCGACGATGCTGCTCGGGTTGTCGTGGTCGCAGTCGAGCAGGAAGACGTCGATCATTCGTCGCACCCGCTCGGACGTGAGCACGTCCCCATCGAGTTGCAACATGCCGTCCGAATCTGCCGTCGCGCCGGCGATCGTCTCACAGGCCATTGCAATCGCCGCTTGCGTGACCGCCTGTGAAGCGCGGAGGGCATCAAGTTCCTCTTCGTCCTTGCTGCGGCGGTCGCCTATACCGAGATCTGCGTCGTACTCGACTTCGATGCCCGCGCTGAGGACTGCGGAGAGAAAGGAGAGTGGAAGAGTGCGGTCGGATCGAATAGATGTGGCACCCGATTGTCGAATCGCCTCTGCAGTCGCCTGTGCGGTGGCGGTTTCACGATCACCTGAGAGACCGCCCTCTGGAGTGAAGTCTGCAGGGCAGACCACGCGATCTACTTGAGCGTGTGCCTTGGCCCGGTCCATCTCGATGTCACGAATAATGAGCAGTCGCTCGCGACCGTCATCAATGAGCGCCGCTGGGTCACCCGCCGAGAAGCGGATGGCGTGGTAGAGCGTGTCGTTGGCGGAGGGGATGCCGGCAAGCAGGGTTGGCTGCATGCGGGACAAGATACCGCGTACGGGGTCTCGGTTTCTGGCGAAAAAGACAGCGAGCTCGTCTCAAGGGCGAGCTCGCTGCACATTCACTGTCAGGAGACAGAGATCAGTTCGACGGATCGTCGGTGTTGGAGGTGGGCTGTCCCATGAAGGGGAACATCATGCCACCTCCGCCACCGGCGATGTCGTCGGTGTTGTAGAGGTATTGGGCGTTGAGTGCCCGGTCGATGAGTGAACTGGCCTCGGCGAGGTGGGCCCGGGAGTACGGATCAAGATTCGAACCCTTGCGCCGCATCGCACTGTCGATCGTGCCCTTGAGTTCACGCAGTTGCATGCGACTCAGGTTGGAAACCGGGGCCGTGTAGAAGCCGCTGCCCGTGGGCATGCTCAGATCGATGAGCCGGTTGAGGTGTTCACGCTGGGCGTTTCGGCGAAGGCTTGAGATATACGGCGCGCGGGCCGAGTAGGATCCCTGCGGGCCACCATCAAGTTCGCCCCAGACCGCGTCGCGGACCGTGGTGAGCACTTCCGGGACGGTGACGACATCTTCGTCCTCGGTCGCCCGGAATTCGTTGTCGTAGACCCGGTTCAGGGTCTGCGGGTTGAGGATGCCATTCATGGCCATGGCCTGAATGCCAGCGATCTTGTCGTGGACGGGATATGTCTCATCTTGGAAGATGAAACGTTGGCCGCCCTCGTCCCACCATTTGTCCACCGTCATGCGGCGGAGCAACTCGGGCGAGAGACCATAGGCATCATCTCGCATGGTGTTCTCAAGCACGATGTTCATGGCCCGCCGCTGTTGATCGGCTTCGATCGGTGTGATCGGATCACGGTCGCCCTCGTCGCCCTTCTTGTCGCGATTGAGGTAACTGCCACCGATCCAACCCGAAGCGATGTTGACCGCGCCGAGTTGTTTGTAGAGCAGCATGTCATAGGCCTTCCGCGCTTCGGCCCAACTCTCACCGTCCTCGACCATGTCTTCGAGGATCTTCGTCCGCAGGTGTTGGGCGAGTCCAATCTGTGACTCGGCGTAGGTGAGTGGGTTCATACCGTTGTCGAACCGGCGGGCACGCGGGTCTGGTCCCCACGTGTCCTCGTCGGTTGCATACGCGAGCAGGGGTTCGGAGACACGCTTCAGCACCTTCTCCGGTTTCTTGCCGATGTACCCGTACTCGATCGCCCACATGTCGTAGGGTCCGATCGTGACCTGCGTCCAGTCGCCCTGCGTTTCGCCGAGCTCGTAGTTGATGTTCACAGGCAGGTAGTCCATGACCGAGCCGGAGTGCGGCTGACCCTTGAACTGGTCGGAGTTGATTTCCGCGAGCGTATGGATCGTGCTGCCCTTGAAGTTGTGCCGCAGACCGAGCGTATGCCCGACCTCGTGCATCACGACTTCACGGAGCAAGGGACCGATGAATGCTTCGGGGACGCCGTCGAGGTATTGGTCGCCATCCTTTTTCTTGGGCTTGGACGGTTCGTCCTCATCGGCCTCATCGTCGGCGTCCTCATCGGCCTCCTCTTCGACGATTTCGTCTTCGATGACGTCGTCGTCGGCTTCTTCGTCATCCACCAAGTCGTCCGCAGACGCATCGTCCGAATCAGATCGCGTCGCGGTCAGGGTCATCGAGAATTCGCCTTCGGACACGCCGCCGGTCATCGTGCCATCCTCGATGGTCAACACGAGGGCGTCCTCGCCTTTGTCTTCATCGGTGGGCCGAAGGGTGAGTTGCTTGTCCTTCGGCGCCCATGTACCCATCATGTCGACGGTTCCGAACATACCCATCTCGGCAGTGCCGGTGACGGAATTGTCCTTGGAGAGTTGAAGTTCAAGTGTCAGGTCCATGGCATGCGAGGTGCCGTCGGGGGCACTGGCTTCGATGGTGCCGTACCACGTTCCCGATACGGGGTCGTTCGCCGCGAACGCATGGGGTTTCGGCTGATCGATGCCGATGATGAGGTTCGGGTTCAGCCGCACCATGGCGACATCCATGGCCTTGCAGGCAGCATGGCGGCAGTTGCCGTTGATCTGGCTGACGCGGCCGATGAGACCGTCGTACTGCTCATCGCCGATGAGCGCCGTCTCGACCGTCGGTGATGCAAAGCCGGGCATCAAGCCTGCGGCCCGCATGCTCGCCTCGCGGCGGAGTTGCTGCCTGACCTGCTCACGTTCAGAGCGATCTGCGAGCAGCACCTGAGGATGCCAGTCGGGATGCTCAGCAAGCCATGCCAGCGCATCGGGACCGAAGCCTTCAAGGGCTGTCTCGGGGATAAGATCCTTCCAGGTCTTGGACCAGCCGTTGATGAAGCCCTCGTCCATGACGATGTCGGCATCGAGAATCTCGCCGGTCTTGGGATGAACGCGACTCGGACCGATGGCGAATCCCATGTCGGCGTTGGTCCACAGGAAGAAGTTGTAGCGAGCGTCCTCGGGATCCTTCTCCATGTGGGCGCCGGTGTCGGCATCCTGCTGGTTGACCTCGATCGCGTTGACGATGCCGACGTTCTCGAAGGCCTTGTTCCATTCAAGGATGCCATCTCGCACCCAGCGGCGGTACCGCACGGGTGTCGTGTGCTCGATATAGAAAACGATGGGCTTCTTGGGCGGGCTCATCTTGAGTTTCGGATCCGCCTTTTTGACATTCCATCTATTGATGTAGCGAATCCACGGATTTTCGTCGGACGCATCGCCGATGTCACGGTGCGCGGTCGTGAAGTACCCGACCCGCTCATCTGCGACACGTGGCTTGTATCCGGTGTTCTCCGGAATCTTGGCGATTGAGTAGGCAAGCGTGCCGAGTTTTCCTCCTCGCAACGGAATGCCGAAGGCCAGTTCGATGTTCTCGGGGAAGGTCTTGGCCTTCTCGACCGTAGCGAGTCGCGTGTTGGCTCCCGCCGTGGCGCCACCGAAGAACTTCGATGACTGCTTGACAAGGAGATCGGTGAGGTTGATGACCGGTCCGCCGCCGGGTCCCATGGTCTTGATGGGTACGTCGAGGATGACCCGGTCGGTGAACACTCTCTTGGTTCCCGCCCGAGACTGTTTGTCACCTGTGGAGCGGACGGCGTAGTTGGGTTGAATGAGCGCCAGCCGCTTGCCGAACTTCTTCCAGTGGGCGTACATGTCACCAGCCTGCACGCCCGCTGTCGGGATGCCGCCAGCGATCGTATAGGCGAAGAAGATGTTCTGCTTGCTGAAGTTGCGGGGCAATTCAGCCAGCACAT
>CAYYGU010000107.1:0-5149 GCA_964471525.1 uncultured Isosphaeraceae bacterium | reverse complement strand
ATGTCGCCATCTGGACCTGGGCCGCCGAAGTTCCCGATGACGATCAACAGATCATCAACACCGACAATGCCGTCGCCGTTTCCATGCGAGTCCGCGGGGCAGTCATCATCGCTGCAATCATCGAAAATGTTGCCTCCAGCGTCGGTCCAACTGCCCGCCACATCATCGCCGGAGGCCGCCGTGTTGTTGCAGAACGACGTGCCGCTGATGCTCAGCGGCATTCCATCCCCGTTGTGGATTCCGCCACCCACACCCGAGGCAATGTTGCCCTCAAAGCGGCAGTCGCTCACGAGCAGGATTGCGTCGTGGCAGTGAACACCAGCGCCGTTGACTGCCGAGTTGCTGAGGAACAGGCAGTTGTCCAGATTGACAACACCGGCCCCACCCACATTCATGCCGCCGCCTTCTGCGCGAGCGGAGCTATTGGTGACAATCATGTTCCGGAATGTGATGATCGATGCGATGCGAGCACTGGATGCACAATCACCCCGCGCGGGCGACGTCATGTGGATGCGGGTCATCGGAGGTATGACGATCGAACAGGTCTCGGCGGCTCTCGACGTGTCTCCGCGAACAGTCTCCACCGAGTGGAGTTATGCGCGGGCATGGCTGAAGGAGCGGCTTGAGCCCGACTCCTGTACCAAGGGCTGATGTCCCCTGTCGCATTCGACGACGAACGCCTGCCACGCTCCCGCGCACTCCCCTCCGCCGCTTTGCAGCCCCTCCTCCACTTTGTGGGGGAGGGGAGATTTGGACATCTGCTCCCCCGCCTGCGGGGGAGCTCCGCCGAAGGCGGTGAGGGGGTGCGGTTCATTGCGGAACACCGGACACCCGCCCAACACCACGGTCACGAGATCCTATTGAGGGGTACCCGCGCTCCGTGGCCGTAGGACCCCGCATTGAGTTTGTTCCCTACCATCCTCAGCCATGACGCAGCCGGCTCCAACACACCGCCGAATCTTCCCTTGGATCGTCTGGATCATCGGCACGCTGTACTTCTTGTTTGACTACACCAATCAAGTTGTGCCCGGAGCGATGAAGCCGGAATTGCAGCGGGCCTTCGATGCCAATGCGATGCAGTTTGGGTTCCTTGCGGCCAGTTACTTCTACATCTACGCCATCATGCAGATTCCCGTCGGACTGCTCGATGATCGCTTTGGCCCCAAACGGCCACTTGCCATCGCCGCCACAGTCGCGGTCGCCGGGTGCTTCTTGTTTACCCAAGCCGATTCGGTGCTGACCGCGACGCTTGCTCGCATGATGATCGGTATCGGAGCGAGTTTCTCATTCGTCTCGGTACTGATGCTCATCCGCCATTGGTTTGCGCCAGGACGGTTTTCACTGCTCATCGGCCTGACGAACATGGCGGGCATGATTGGCGCCATCGGGGCAGACAATGTGCTGTCATGGTCCGCTCAGACAACGGAGTTCGGCTGGCAATGGACCATCGCGGCCGTCGCGGCCATCGGTGGCCTGGTGATGCTCGGCATCATCTTTGTCGTGCGTGATCACCCCGCGGGTACACGCCGAGCTCCGGAGGCGCCGCCACCGCTGGGCACCGCCGGTGTGTGGGGACACCTCAAGACCATCGTTCGGTCGCCGCAAATGTGGATCAGCGGCGTGTATGCAGCCACCATCGCCACCGTCTTCATGACCTTCGGCGCAGCATGGGGTTCGTTGTATGTAGAGCGGAGGTTCGGAATCTCAACGACCGCTGCGGCGAGCATGGCCTCATTGGTTTTCGCAGGCGCCATTCCCGGCAGTTTCTTCTTCGGATGGTTCTCGGGCGCAATCAAACGCCGCAAGATCCCGATGATCATTGGCGGCGCCGGTGCCTTGGCCTCATATGTGCTGCTGGCCTATGTGATTGGCGACTCGGTCTGGCTCGGACGCGCGTGCCTTCTTGGTATGGGGTTCTTCGGCTGCGGGAACGTCGTCGCCTACGCCATTGGTGATGACAACAGCCCGCGAGGCGGCGAAGGCATCGGTCTGGGCTTTATCAATACCTGCCTGATCGGCGGTGGCGCCGGGTTCGGCCCCGTGATCGGTGTGTTGCTCGACTGGCAGCAGCCACACGCCACGCACTCGGTCGATTACACCATGGCCGAACTCAACATTGCCTTTGTACCGCTGTTGATCTGCCTGGTGGTGTCATTCGTGGCATCACTGGTGGTCCGTGAGACACGGTGCCGCCGAATCGCCAACGCCACGCCCCCACCTTTGAGAACTGAGTCATAGAAGCAAGGCTCCGCGGCCCGCCTCAAGAAACGATGTCGCGGCCTACACCCCGCCATGCGCCGCGGCGCGGTTGGCCTGTTCCATCTCCTCATCCGACACGCCGTACTCAGCGAGCGATTTGGCAAACGCATCACGTGCCATCAACGCCCGAGCACGAGTCCCCCACTCATCGTTCGCAAAGTGGTAGATGATGTGGGGGACTGCAAAGATCACGATGAACCCGCCCGCGAGAATCATGACGTAGGCCATGTACGACGATTCCGGTATTTGATCGGGTCGGAACCAGCCGATGACAAAGGCAAAGAGCGTGGACGCAAGACCAGCGATGGAGATGATCCATCCGATCCACGCTGGCATGTTGAACTTTCTTGGGTTGTCGCCATGCTTCGTCTTGAGTTTCAGGTACGAAAGAAACAGCAGGACGTACATCGACAGATAGGTCAAGACCGTGAGCGCTTCGGTCGTGAAGAACGCCACATTGCCCGCTCCGCTGCCCTTCTGCGTGGTGTGCCCACCCGAGGTTCCAAAGGTCAGGAGCAACATCCAAGCTGTCACAATGATGCCCTGAAGCACCAAAATGCGAATGGAAACGCCATTTTTGTTTCGCCGTGCAAATGACGAGGGCAGGAGCCCCTGCGAAGCCGAGAACCGAAGCCCGCGGCTCGGGCTCGATACCCAGCTGCTGATTTCCGCAATGGCGCCAAGTGCAATACAGACGGCGGCCGGGTACACCAGCCAATGCAGCGAGTAGACCTCCAGCAGGACGCCGATGGTGTCGTACAGGCCGGCGCTGAGGTTGATCTCTTTGGCTGGAATCGCCACCGCGACGGTCAGGCCGCCGAGGCAGTTCAGCAGAATCGCGCCCACCACCAGAATGAACACCGCCAGCGGATAATTGCGACCCGGATTACGAAGATCGTTCACATGCGTCGCGGACCCTTCGATGCCCATGAAAGACAGAATGAATGAAACAAAGACGACGAGCGTTGCCGTCTTGGCAAATGATGGGAAGAAGGTCTGCGCATCCATGACGATATTGATGGTGTTGTCACCCATCACGAAGATGGCACCCAATGCAATGACAAGCGCCGCCGGAAGCAGAATGCCGATCGTAAAGCCCCACGTCGCGATTCTGGCAACCACCTTGGTGCCCCAGAAGTTGGCGATCGTAACGAGCCAGAACACACTGAACACGGTGGCGAATTTGAGCAAGGCGTTTTCATTGAAGGCCGGATTGAAGAGCGTCGAAAACGCGGCCGTTACGAAGTAGAGCATGGCGATCATGCCGATCGTGATCTGCATGAACTGCAGGTAGATCATCACGAACCCCCACCGTTTCCCGAAGGCCGCGGTCCCCCAACTGAACACACCGGCATCAGACCATCCGGCTTCGCCGGTCGCCATTTCCGCCGACACCAACGCCGCGGGGACGAACCACAGAAGGCCCGCGGCGAGCAGGAAGAACACCAACGCGAAGCCGGTCGTCCCGAAAACGGGATAGTTGTAGATGGTCATCACCATCGACGACGTGATGGCAAGGAAGGCAAACAGTCCAATTGCGTGCTTGGGATGCCCCTTGCTTCCATGGGGTTGCACGCCCTCAGATGGAGGCACCGCTTTCACTCCGGTGCTCGCGTCACTCAACACTTTGTGAACTTCTTCAGTTCGTGTGTGTCTTGGCCTGCATCCACGTTCTCAACAGCCTGCGCGGCCCCGGCCCCCGCTGCGTCCGCCTCGAGCGACTCAATGGACCGCGTCAGGCAATTCAACAACTCGTCTGCGAGATCCCAACTCAGCCCCTCCTTGACAACGATGCGGAGCGCCGCAAGGTCTTCGCGATTTGCCGGGAAGGTATAGGCTGGAATCTGCCACCCGTTGTGGCGCATCCGCTCAGAGAGCTGGAACACATCCCACCCCCCATCAAAGTCGTCCTTTAGACGAAAGGCGAACACAGGGAGGTCATCACCCTTTGTCATGAGCGTAAACGGCCCCATCTTCTCGATGGTGCTCGACAGGTGCACGGCTACATCCTGTGACTTCTGCTGGATGCGGCGGTAACCCTCGCGTCCGAGCCTGATGAAGTTGTAGTACTGAGCTACCACTTGATTGCCTGGCCGTGAGAAGTTGATCGCAAAGGTCGGCATTTGCCCACCGAGGTAGTTGACCTTGAACACAAGATCCTCCGGTAGGTCTGATTCATCCCGCCAGACCACCCACCCGACACCCGGGTAGACCAGCCCATACTTATGGCCGGAGGTATTGATCGACTTCACACGTTCGAGCCGGAAGTCCCACTCGAGATCGGGCTGCAGGAAGGGTGCCACCATCGCACCACTGGCGCCGTCGATGTGAATTGGGATGTCCCAACCATTTTTGGCGTTCAGCTCGATGAGTCCGTCATTGACCTCTTTGGCCGGCTCATAAGACCCATCGAACGTGGAGCCCATGATGACGACGATGCCAATCGTGTTCTCGTCGCACAGGGCAAGCGCCTCCTCGGCGCCAAGATGAAAGCGATCCCCCTCCATTGGCACGAGCCGCTGCTCGATGTCCCAGTATTTCGCGAACTTGTGCCAGCAGACCTGCACATTGACTCCCATCACGATGTTGGGCTTGTCGGTGGGCTTACCGGCCGCCTTCATCCGATCTCGCCACCGCCACTTCATGGCCATCCCACCGAGCATGCAGGCTTCGCTCGAACCGATCGTAGAAGTTCCGATCGGTTTCTGATCACTCGGAGCATTCCAGAGATCAGCAAGCATGTTGACGCACCGGCACTCGAGTTCCACCGTCTGCGGGTACTCGTCCTTGTCGATCATGTTCTTCTCGAACGTCTCGGTCATCAGTTGCTTCGCTTGTGGCTCCATCCAGGTGGTGACGAAGGTCGCCACGTTGAGCCGGGCATTGCCGT
>CAYYGU010000106.1:0-5167 GCA_964471525.1 uncultured Isosphaeraceae bacterium | reverse complement strand
TTGCATTCGCCCGATGAAAGCGAAGCGGCAGAACCGGCGGCTACGCCGTGAATCCGCAGGTGCAACTCAAGTTGATTCTTGGCAGCGGTTGTTTGGTGCTGCTGATTCTGATCATCTGGGCTGCGCAGGCTTGGGTGATGTCGCCACAGGCTGCGATGAGCGAACGCATCGAGGCAGCGCGGAACACGCTTGAGCGGCGCCGAACCGACCTTCTTGACCGAGACCGACTCGCGGCGCAGTTGAAGTCCTACGCCGATCGCACGCTTGGAGGGTCACAAGAGGAAGTCGATCACGCGCTTCGCGCGGCGTTGTCGACTCTTGGTGAGGCCTCCGGTCTGTCAGATGTGGCTGTTGACACATCGGCAACGAAGGAGATTGCATCGCCGGGACGACGTGACTTCAAAGGCGCCGCCGGGAAGCCGCTGCGAGACGAGGTTGACTTCATTGAAGCGCCCGCGACGTTCCGCGCCACGGGAACCTGGCCTCAGTTCAACACCATGCTCCACGCGTTGGCCGCCGAACCATGGATCAGACAGATCGAAGGACTCCGTGTCGTCGGGAAGGGTGAAGGCCAAACTGTGGAAGTCACCATCAAGGTTCGCACGGTGTTCATGCCGAACCGCTCGCCCGAGTTCCCACCGGACAAACTCGCCGTCCAGTGGCCGCCGGCACTCGGCGGCGCCAGTCCGTTCATGCTGCCGCCTCCACCCCAGCGGTCCCCACCCGACATTGCGAGCCCTTCGCAGCCGGCGACGCCGGGCTGGCAGCGGTGGCAAGTGACCTTCGTCGGTCGGATTGAGGGTATGGATGAGGTGCATGTGAGGGCCGCTTCTGGCGGACGCCGACAACTCCATCCCGGGCAGGAACTTGAAGGATGCGTCTACCTTGGGAACCGACCGGATGCCGATGGTTTCGACGAGGCCGCATTCCGCCGCGATGGAAAAGAGTGGCTGGTGGCTCCTGGAGGCTCATTTGCAGACCGGCGGGCGCTGGCAGAGTAGACTGCGGCACGTACTACCGCGTCATGACGCGACAACCAAACGCCGGTCAGGAGGACAGGCATGATGAGGCTGACAGGATGTGCTGCCTGCGCATGGATGACATGTGCCGCATTGGTCTGGGTTGGTTCTGCGCACGGAATGGAAGCGGTGGCCGCGCCACCTGATACTGCCATCCGCCTTGCGTTTCGGGGCGCCACCATCAACGACATACTCGACTCGCTGAATCGCATGAGCGGTCTGCCGGTTGTCATCGATGCAGAAGTGCCAGCCGGCACCGTCGACTTCGTATCGCCCGAGGATCACAGCCTCGAATCGGCGCTGCGAGTTCTCAACACGGTTCTGCAATCCCGCGGTGTGACGATCCGCGTCATCGATGGCATGTTGCATCTTGAGAAACTCGATGACATGCAGCGGCAGGATCTACCAACCTTCGTCGGAACGCTGCCAGCCGATGTGACGCCAGACACGCTCGTCACCGTCGTGCGACCGCTCGAAAGCGCGATGGCCGAGCCGATGGCCCAGCGGCTCTCGCAAATGGTCGGCGAGTACGGCGCGGTCGTCGCGATGGTCGGGCAGAACGCGGTCGTGATTACCGAGACCGCATCGAACGCGAGGCGACTGCTCGACATGCTCGACGCGCTCGATCAACAGGATCCTGACGGTGTGGTCGAGGTCTTCCCCGTGAAGAACGTCGCGGCATCGTCGTTGACCAAACCATTGACGCAACTGATGTCGATCAAAGTCGAGAAGTACATGCCCGGCAAGAAGGGCAAGTTGCAGAAGGTTGAAGAGACGTCGATGGCAGGGCTGACCTTCGCTGCCGACGATCACGCGGGGCTCATCATCGCGAAAGGTTCGCAGAGTACGCTTGCCAAACTTGGCGAAGTTATTCGCATGCTCGATGTGCCGGGCGGGACCGGCGGCGCGCGAGCGGTGCGCACGATTCCGCTTGCGGTCGTCTCTCCGGCCGAGGCGGTCAAGCGGCTCACCGCGGTCGTGAATGCCATGCCGGAAGGCGGCAGGCCGCAGATGCTCGCCCTGCCGGAGCGGTCCAGCATCGTGCTGACCGGGCCGAGCGGTGAGGTGGACGAACTCGTGGCGGTACTCGCCGCCATCGAGGGCGATCTTCCTCGCGGCCAGACGGTCGCCATGCAATTGCTGCCCCTCGAATCGGCCGACCCAAAGGCGGTCCAGGCGGCCCTGATGGGTATTTTGAGTGGATCCCAGCGGGCGAGGGTCAAGATTGGACTCGCTCCCGATGGGCAATCGCTGCTCTTCAGCGGCCCCGCCGAGGAGGTTCGGGCCGTCTCACGGATGGCCGAGGCCCTCGATCTTGGTGGCGTCGACGTGCCAGCGATTCGAACGCTCAGGATTCGCCCTGACTCGCTCGGCGAGGTCATGCAGGCCTACGCGAGCCTTGCCCAGACCCACGAACTTCCCGATCAGGTTGATATGTCCGTAGATGCCGAGTCCGGGGCCGTGCGGCTCGTCGGCGAGCCAGCCGATGTTTCGGCGATGGCATCGCTGCTGGAATCGTTGACTGAAACGGTCATCGAGGCCCGCCAGACCCGGCGGTTTGTCTTGGACCATGTTCCACCATCACGGATCAGCCGAGCCGTCGCCGCGTCGGCTCGATCATTGCTGTCGCCATCCGACGGCTCCCCGTGGACTCCGGTCGATGTGACGGGTATTGACTCGCTTGATGTGCTGCTCGTCACGGCTGCCCCGCATGAGATGGACACCGTCACGTCGATCATCGACTCTCTCGATCGCGCTTCGCCGGCCGACTCCGTCGTGCGGGTGATTCCGCTACACGGCGCTCCACCATCGGTCATCGATCAAGCGGACACAGCCTTCACCGAGATGGGTGGTGGTGGATTCGGATCGGAACGCCCACGTGTGGAACTCGACGGATCCGGCGGTCGGATTGTCTTGTCCGGGGCGATCGAGGGCGTTGCCCTGTATGAACAGGCACTTCGCCGCTACCTCGAACTGGCTGGTCCGGCACGATCGACCCGCGTTCTGACGCTGCAGTTTGCCCAGCCAATGGAGATGGCAACACTTCTGAGCGGACTTGCCGAAACCCACGGATCGCTGCTGGCCGATGGAAGCATGTTGGCATCCATCGAGGCCTTCGATGAAGTGGATGGGCTCTTGGTAACCGGTACCGATCGTCAACATCAGGCCATCCGAGGTCTGCTTCAGACACTCGATGTCTCGGACCCCGCCGACACGCCACCGCTTCGCATTCTGCAAGTGAAGGTTGCGGATGCTGGTGGCCTTGCCAGGACATTGACCTCGCAGTATGCCGCTCGCCCGGCTCGCGACCGCTCCGCGAGGCCGGTTCGCATCACCGCCGATGCTGCAACGGGGACATTGCTTGTGTCGGCCCATCCGGACCTCTTTCCAGAAATCGAGTTGATTGTCGAGCAACTCAACACAGTCGAGCGTCAGGATATCGATGGCAGGGAGATTCGCATCTTCCCCTTGAATGTCGCCAATGCGGACGTGTTGTCACGAACGATCGAGCAGATGTTCCCGCAGCCTCCAGCGCCGGTCGATCGCAGAGGTCGCCCGCTGGTCCATCTGCAAGAACCTCGGGAAGTGATCGTCCGGGCGGATCGTGGAACCAACTCGCTCATTGTTGAGGCGCCGCTCCACCGAATGAACAGCCTGGAAGAGTTGGTTTCCAGTCTCGATCGTGCGCAGCGTGATCCCGGCGAGATCCGAACATACGCTGTGGATCGGAAGCGAATGACCTCGCTCGTTGGCATGCTGCGACAACTCGACGCGCAGGGCATGTTGATTGACGAGCGCGACGCTCGGCAGGCCGAACTCACGATGACGACCGATCCGCTGAGCGGGACCTTGGTCGTGAGCGGCCCTCCAGCAGCATTCGAGCGGATTGAACAACTGATCGGCGAGTTCTCGGCATCGACACCTTCGCAACCTCAGGCCGCGCTTCGGATCATCCCGGTACAGAACGGAGATGCTCGTGCCATGCAGGCAGTGCTTCGGCCCTTACTGCTCGATCAGGCTCGCTGGCCGGAATCGCTTCGAACCGCCGCCGAGGCAGGAATCCGAATTGCATCCCCAACGGTAACGGCCGAGCCCGCCACCAACAGGCTGATTGTGAGCGCTCCTGAAGTATTGATGCCCGTCGCTGCGGCACTCATTGCCCAACTCGATCAGCCTCGCGGGGATCATGCTGACGCCGATGTGCAGGTCATTCAGGTTCAGGGAACGGGCGCCGCGCAGGTTGCCAGCACCGTGCAAAGTGCGCTCGCGGCAAGGGCGATGTTCCACCCTGGCCGCGCACGGGCATCGGTCGCGGCCGCGCCGTCGGGGACCGCCCTGCTTGTAACTGGTACGGCGGATCAGATCGCCGATGTGCAGTCCATCGTAAAGGCGCTCGACACCGGCTCGACGCCGGACGACGTGCAGGTCCGAACGGTCTACCTCACACGCGCTCGCGCCGAACACGTGGCACCGATGATGACGGAGTTGTTGGGGCAGAGTCAATTGACGGAAGCCGAGCGGGCCCACCGGTTGCGGTACAGGCTGCCCATGCCCGATGAAGCAAGTGGGGTGCGAGTCGCCGCCGACGAGCGGCTGAATGCAGTCATTATTGCTGGGCGTGGGCCGGAACTTGCGGCGGCCGCCGAGATGGCCGAGCAACTTGATACGGCGGCAGGCGAGGCATCGACCGGCATGCGAAGTGTGCAGGTACTTCCGGTTCGGAATGCCGACCCCGTGGAACTCGCAGCGAGTATCGAAGCCGTCTTTGCCGGGACCGATGGAGATCGCGCACCGGTGGTTCGGGTGGATCGATCAAGCGGCACGCTTCTGATTCGGGGCAATGCCGAACAAATGAAGGCCATCAACGATCTCGTCCGGACCGTTGATGCCGCCGCCATCACCAGCAGCCGTCGGTTGCAGATGGTTCCGATTGATCCGGCGCACGGATCCGCTGCCGATATTGCCGATGCCCTGCGGCGCCTTCTGGAGCGGAACGGAAGCCCGGCGGTCGAGATTATCAACATCGATGACCTGCTCGGCGATCCCGCGCCGAAGCAGACCGGAAACGCATGGCCCATCTCACCGAGGCTCTTTCTTGCAATGAGCGCGCTCGGCGTGTCGGAAGGCGAGCCTGCTGTATCCATCGC
>CAYYGU010000105.1:0-5191 GCA_964471525.1 uncultured Isosphaeraceae bacterium | reverse complement strand
GGAGCTTCGGCGAGGTCAAGAAGCCTGAGACCATCAACTACCGCACCTACCGCCCCGAGAAGGACGGTCTGTTCTGCGAGCGGATCTTCGGACCCGAGCGAGACTACGAATGCGGCTGCGGCAAGTACAAGGGCACGAAGTTCAAGGGCATCATCTGCGATCGCTGCGGCGTGAAGGTGACACACTCACGCGTGCGCCGCAAGCGAATGGGGCATATCAATCTCGCCGCGCCGATCGTGCACATCTGGTTCTTCAAGGCGCTGCCGAGCCGCCTTGGCACGCTGCTTGGTATGAAGACCTCCGATCTCGAGAAGGTCATCTACTTTCAGGACTATGTGATCACCGACCCGGGCGACACCGAACTGGAATACCGTCAGGTCGTCGACGAAGACACCTGCCGAGAACTACAGCGAGAGTACGGTGCCACGGCCTTCAAGGCCATGATGGGTGCCGATGCCGCGATCGAACTGCTGCAGGGCCTCGACCTCACCGCCACGGCGGCCGAGATCCGCGATGACCTCACCAAGACACGTTCCAAGCAGAAGATCAAGGATCTCGCCAAACGGCTCAAGATCGTCGAGCAACTTCACAACAGCGACAACGACATCACCTGGATGGTGCTCGATGTGATTCCGGTCATTCCTCCAGACCTGCGGCCGCTGGTCCTGCTCGACTCGGGCAACTTCGCCACCAGCGATCTGAACGATCTGTACCGCCGCATCATCAACCGCAACAACCGCCTCAAGAAGTTGATGGATCTCAACGCCCCCGAAGTCATCATCCGCAATGAAAAACGCATGCTCCAGCAGGCGGTGGATGCGCTCTTCGACAACGACCGATGTCGCCGCCCCGTGCTCGGAAGCAGCAACCGCCCGCTCAAGTCGCTCACCGACATGATCAAGGGCAAGCAGGGCCGCTTCCGCGAGAACCTGCTCGGCAAGCGGGTCGACTACTCGGCCCGATCCGTCATCGTCGTGGGGCCGGAACTCAGACTCCATCAGTGCGGCCTCCCCAAAAAGATCGCGCTTGAACTCTACCAGCCTTTCATCATCCGAAAACTCAAGGAACACGGGCTCGCCGATACGATCAAGTCGGCCAAGAGAATGCTTGAACGGCGTGACCCAGAAGTGTGGGACATCCTCGAGCAGGTCATCTACCAGCATCCCGTCCTTCTCAACCGGGCGCCCACGCTGCACCGCATGGGTATTCAGGCCTTTGAACCTGTCCTCGTCGAGGGCAACGCGATCACCCTGCACCCCTTGGTATGTACCGGCTACAACGCCGACTTTGACGGCGACCAGATGGCGGTCCATCTTCCGCTCTCGTTCGAAGCGCAGGTCGAATCGCATGTACTCATGCTCTCGACGCACAATATTTTCTCGCCTGCCAATGGCAACCCAATTGTCTCGCCCAGCCAGGACATCATCATGGGCATGTACTTCCTGACCTTCATGCGTGAGGAAGACAAGCCTGCCGAGAAGGACATGCACGCATTCCGCGATCTCGCGGAAGCACTGCTGGCCCTCGAACACAAACAGATCGATTTGCACGAGCCAATCATCGTGCGACTCTCTCGATTCACGACCCAGGTCAAGAGCGAGAATGGACCCATCGAACCCATCGCCGAGAATGGCCGCGTCGTGACAACCGTCGGGCGACTCCGCTTCGCAGCCCTACTGCCCACCGGCGTCCCCTTCTACAACTGCGCCCTCGGCAAGAAGGGATGCAGCCGCGTCATCGACGACACCTTCAAGTTCTGCGGTCGCGCCGACACGCTCACGCTGCTCGACGATCTCAAGGAGATCGGTTTCAAGACAGCCACGAACTCAGGGCTTTCGATCGCAATCACCGACATGCGGATTCCGTCGAATAAGCCGGACCTGCTGGCCGCAGCGCAGAAGAAGGTCGACGCGGTCGAGCGTGCCTACGGCGCCGGTGCGATCACCGAACGGGAGCGGCACAATCAACTCCTGGACATCTGGGCGCACTGCCGAGAAGAACTCACGAAAGCCCTTGTGTCGACACTTCAGAACGATCGCCGCGACATGAGTACCCTCGATGAGGTCGCAATCGACAGCGCCGATGGTCGGCACTATCTGAACCCGGTCTTCTTGATGAGCACCTCGGGTGCTCGTGGCAACGTCAGTCAGATGCAGCAGCTCGCCGGCATGCGTGGTCTGATGGCCAAACCCAACGGCGAAATCATCGAAACACCCATTCGCGCCAACTTCCGCGAAGGGCTCAACGTGCTTGAGTACTTCTCGTCCACCCACGGCGCCCGCAAGGGGCTGGCTGACACGGCGCTCAAGACGGCCGACTCAGGCTACCTCACCCGCAAACTCTACGATGTAGCGCAATCCGTCGTCGTCACCGAGTACGACTGCGGAACAAAACGGGGCATTTCCAAGCGGGCCATCTACAAGGGCGAGCAGGTCGATGTGCCGCTGCGGGAAATCGTCATCGGCCGAACGAACCGCCAGACGGTCATCAATCCGCTCACGGACGAAGTCATCGTGAAGGAGAACGAGGTCATCACCGGCGAAATCGCCGAGAAGATCGAGAAACTCGGCATCGAATCGGTACAAGTCCGCACCCCGCTGACGTGTGACACCACTCGAGGCATCTGTGCCCGCTGCTACGGCATGGACATGTCCACCGGTAACCTCGTCGAAGGTGGTCTCGCCGTCGGCACGATTGCCGCGCAGTCGATTGGCGAGCCGGGAACGCAACTCACCATGCGAACCTTCCACACCGGCGGCATCGCATCACGCAGCCTGACCGAGACCTCCTACCGCGCCGCCCATGGCGGCACCGTACAACTTCGCGAGTGCCGCGAAGTCACCGTAGATGTCGAAGGGGCCAAGCGGCTCGTCGCCCTCAAGCGGCAGGGCGAATGCGCCGTCTTGGATGAGCGTGGGCGCGAACTCGAGAAGTACAAGGTGCCCTATGGCGGCATCATCCACTTTGCTAACGGCGACACCGTCAAGAAGGGACAGGCACTGATCGAGTGGAACCCCCACCTCACGCCGATCCTGGCCGAGGAAACGGGCGTTATCCGTTTCCGGGACATCGAAGTCGGCAAGACGATTCGCGTGGAAGCCTCGAAGGGAGCCGAGAAGGACGAAATGATCGTCATCGAGCACACGGGCGAGATGCACCCGCAGATCCTGATCGAAGACAAGGACGGCAACATTCTCGACTTCCACCACCTCCCGGCCAAGTGCCGCATCGAAGTGACGGAAGGGGACAAGATCAAGCAGGGCCAAATGCTCGCAAGGCAGCCCAAGGATGTCGCTGGCTCGGCGGACATCACCGGCGGTCTCCCTCGTGTGACGGAGATCTTCGAGGCGAGGATCCCCAAGGATCCGGCCATCATGTCCACCGTCTCCGGCACCATCGAACTGCACGACGACGTCCGCAAGAACAAGATGACCGTACGCGTCATCACCGATGTGGGCGAGGAGATCGATCACCACGTACCGCAGGGCAAGCACCTGCTCGTGCACGCGGGTGACTGGGTGGAGGCGGGCGATCCGCTGACCGAAGGCCCGCTCGACCCGCAGCAGATCCTGAGTATTCGCGGCGAAGAAGTCGTCTTCACCTACATGCTCGACGAAGTGCAGAACGTGTACCGCGCCCAGGGAGTGCCGATTGCGGACAAGCACATCGAGACCATCCTTTCGTGCATGCTTTCCAAGGTGCTCGTCAAACGCGCCGGAGATACCGGACTGCTTCCCGAGGAAATCATCGGGCGGCACGCCTTCCGCGATCGCAATCAAGACATCTCGAGCAAGCTCTGCGTCACCGAAGCGGGTGACACGTCGCTTGTCGTGGGCGACATGGTGGATCGGGCCGAGGTCAAAGAAGTCAACGCCATCGCCGAAGCCGAGGGCAAGACGCCGGTCAAAACCAAGCGAGCTCAGCCCGCCACCGGCCAAACCCTCCTGCTGGGCATCACCAAAGCATCCCTCCAGTCGGATTCCTTCCTCTCCAGCGCCTCCTTCCAAGAAACCACCAAGGTGCTCACCGAGGCCTCGCTGCGAGGCGCGACCGACGAACTACTCGGACTCAAAGAAAATGTGCTGCTCGGCCACCTCATTCCGGCCGGCACCGGCTTCCGCCCCTATGTGGACATGCGGGTTGAACATCTCGCCGAACCGCCCTCAACGGAAGAGGATGACGCCCACGCCGAAATGATGGCCGCCGCCGAGCGGGCCGAGGCCGCCGGAGCAGAGCCCCCAACGGTGATGAACCCGCCGCAGCAGGCCGAGGGGACGCTGGAAACGGCCGTAGCTGGCCCCTCAGGCGAATAGCGAGGGAGTCCAAGCACAGGCCGGCGGGAGCGTTCCGGTTGGGAATTGAAGCGGTTGAAGAAGCCGAGTTCAGGCCGAGCAGCAAGGATCGATCCCCGATGCGGATGAGCCGGCAGTTCGGACATCGGTGGCAGCCTGCTCGCGCGTAGTTTCCACAAACCACCGCGGAGCCCCTGCTATACTGCCAAAGCGTTCTGAAATCGTCAAAAAAGAACCTCTTGAATACCCCAAAGGGGGATCTTTGGTGGTTTGATGGCGAATAACCCCATGAATTCCCGTACCTTGAGGACGGGCGGGTTTCTGTGAGACGAAAGAGAGACCACCGATGAGATCACGACGCTTCCTCCAGTCCGCTGCGTGGACTTTGATCGCCATCACGACCGCTGGCGTCGTCCTCGCGGCCAAACCTGCGAACCGCGACCACGCTCACAGCACCGATTCGGCCGTTGCCCGCGCCGAACGGATCAGAGCACTGGTGGAATCGGTTGTCGGTCCAGCCCTGCAACTGCCCGAAGATCCGGAGAATCACCGCCTCAAAATCAGGCTCGCCCCGCACCTTCGCGGCCGCCTGCTTCCCAACGGTCAACTCCTCTCTCTGAACGGCCACGATCTCTCCGAGTTTTCAAACCTGCTCGATGGCATGGGAGCGAAACTGACGCCCGCCCTCACCACTCCCGAGGCCGATATCGAACGACTCATGCAAACCAACACAGGTCGCAAGAGCACTCGTGCCGACATCGCAGCGACCTTCTGGGTGGATGGATCGACCGACTTCGATTTGAACCATGTCGCGCGCACCCTCGATCGCTTGAGTGAGGTCGACATGGTGACGTTTGCACGCGGCGCCAAACAGCCGGACCGGCGGTCCGTCAGAACTT
>CAYYGU010000104.1:0-5282 GCA_964471525.1 uncultured Isosphaeraceae bacterium | reverse complement strand
TCTTGATGCTGTCGACCTTGATGCCCAGCGGCGTGCAGGCCGCGATGTCGGCGAGAAGTTTCGTCACGGGAATGGAGCCGCTGCCCAATTGGGCATACATCTTGTTCCGCTGCTCAACCATGGCCGCGGTCGTGACAGCATCATCGAGGTTGCCGTGGGCCAGCCGCAGCAGGCCGTATCGGATGCCGTTGGCGATCATCGGCCCGAAAATCAAGACCAGTATGAGCAGAACCGCGAGCCGCATGGCTACGGTCGGTTTCGAGAGCGTGTCATAGGCCCGCTCGCCGAAAGTCGGTTCGTGCGTGGGAAGCGATGGCCGGAGCACCGTGAGTGGGGCGAGATCGTCGGTGGTCGCCAAGGCGCAGGCCATCGCGATGCCGAAGTGCGCAGCGTGCTCGGGGACATCGCCGCTGCACCGCGATTCCATTTCCGATTGGGCCGACGCTGGGAGCGACAGGAATGGTTGGTTGGTCGGTGGCGTGCCAACATGTGTGGCCAGCGATTGGGCTTCGTCCAGCGGCCAGCCTGCCTGCACGGCCGATTCAATGACCACTCGGCTGGCAGCACTGGATTCTGCGAAGTTGGTGATGTGTGTGGATCGCACGGCCAAACGACCAAAGCCCGCAAGCACCATCGCGGTGCTGCCATCGGCAGGGTCGTGCCAGAGAAGAGGAAGGTCGGCGCGGGTTTCGCCCATCAGCGAGAGCAGGCCCACCACATCCGGGACACCGATAACAGACTCGATGCCAGCAGGGAGTCGAATGGGATGCCGCTCGGGCCATGCCACCGAGATTCCGAAGCGAACCGATTCGGTTGATGCAGCGGGCAGCATGGTGGCCGCAAGGCGGTGGGGCGGGGCGGAGTCGCCAAGACGATCCGCAGTGGCCTCGTGCAGTTGATGATCGAGCATGGCGTCGTCACCACTGCCCAACCGAATGGGTCGGCAGAGTACGGCCCGCGCGGGGATGACGACGCGGGCTGGTCCGGCCTCGTCGCCGCACCATTGTGGGATGTCCCGCTCGCCGATTCGGGCGGTGTTCAGCACACGAATCCCTTCGCTCGTGGGTGTATAGCGAAGGGCGGACCAGCCGCCATCCACCCAGTGCAGGAGGGTCATCGAGATCGAAGATGAGGTGTCGGAACCAAGCCTGCTCATCGGGGGGGAGGATATCCGAATGGGACTCGCCACGGCCCCCTCAGGACCATCCTTGAGGCAAGCAGGGGTGACCCGGCTCAGTCCTCTCGATACTCGAGAATACGCACGGGAAGGGTGGAACGATCGACCACCATGTTGATTTCCGCAACCTCGTCGGTTGCGGCACTTCGGCCCCGAGCGCAAATCATGAAAACGTTGCTGCTGGTATCAAACAGCGGGATGAGTTGGGCGAGTGCCGATTCGTCAACCCCCTGAAGATCCCAGAAATCCACGGGGCTCACCAGCCCGTTTGCTCGCCGCGTTCGAAGGCTCAGCAGGCCATCCACGAGCCGCTCGCCCCCTTCAAACATCGCGTAGAGCGTCTCGGGGGGAACCGTGTTGATGTTGATCCGGCCCCAATCCCTGCGATGCCCCGGTGTCAGGGAGGTTTCCGAGAGGATGGCGGCGACCTCATCCGGGGTGTAGACAATCTCGTCGGATTCCGAGCCCTCGGTGTTCTCGTCACCGGCTGGTTCCGGCTCTCGCCCGAGGGCCGCGATCAGTTCGGAGGCACTGAATTCACCGCCAACGGCCGAGGAGATGATGGCCTCGGCCTTCTCGGGAGGGAAGTCCAGGTTCAGAAGGTCCATCCGCTCGATGAGTTCCTCGGCATCGGTCGCCATGAGCCAGATTCGGGGCAGCCCGCTTGCGGTGGCCCCGTCGGCGGCCGACCGGACGGTCAGCATCCTCGCCCAGCCACCGTTCAGGACGCCGGACTCGTCGTCCCACGGGAGGGTCTCCTCGCCATCGTCTTCCTCCGGATCAAGCATGGCGTTGAGGTTCCAATCTTCGCCTCGAATATCGTCTGGCTCGATTCCAGCGACGAGTTCGAGTTCGGCCACGCTTTGCAAGGGGGCGTTGCGGGGCTCATATCGCGAGTCGAGCGACAGGTAATAGTCGCGTTCGACACCAAACTCGGAAGGATCGTCATCTTCGTCGATCCAATCTTCGATGGCTGCGAACACCCCCCACGCGAGCGGTCCGAACATGATGTCGATGTAGCCTCGCTGCTCGCCGTTGATATTGAGTTTGGCGTGTTCGTCGAGTGGTCCGGCGAAGGGTGTCGCGGTGTCCCCGCTCGCGTGCTGAATGAGCCATGACCCACCATCCAGTTCGCCCGCGTGAACGTGTTCCAAATCGGTGATCAACGCATAGGCGTCATCGGCAACCGGATAGCGGGTGTGATAGGCCAGTGTGGCAATCGTCGCTTCGGCCCCCGCCCGGGCTGCCCAGCGGGCGCGGATGTGTTCCATCGTGTCCCGACCGAGCATGGCCATGCGATTGGTCCCAACTTGCAACGCCGCGACAAGCATCGCGGTGATGGCAAGTCCCCAAATGACGACCACCATGGCGCTCCCGCGGCGACGATTCATCGACCACCTCCCCCGCGGCTCCCGGCTCCGGGACCGCCGCTTCCGCCGCCCTGCAGGGTCGCACTCCCGCCATCGGGGCCGATGATGACTGTCCCAGCGGGCGTTTCGATGGACGTTCCACCTGGCCCGACGCCTCCGCCGGTTCCGGTACCGGTTGATCCTGTATCAAGCGACTCACCATCGGGCAGGGGGGCACCGCCACGCGGAATCGGGGGCGGCGTGGCGGTGGCGACTGCGTTGAGGACGTCATCGTAGAGTTCCGTATCCAGGCCGAAGCGATCAATGATCTCCTCGGTCAGCACCGCGTCGGCGATTTCGATCGGCATTTGGCTGCGGTCGATCGGAACGACGGTTCGCAGGATTGCGATGGGGTGGTCTGCTGGCGATTGACCGGCTGCTGCGCCGCTGGCCGTCACAGTCAGACGAAATGCCCAGGGCAGGCCCTCTTCGTCGCTGTCCCATTGCTCAAACCAATTGATGCCATTCCACGCTTCGATCTGCAATCCGAGAATGCCCTCGACGACCGGCGTGATGATGCCTCCACCACGTGGATAGGCGTCCGGCATGGGGTCTCGCCGCTGCCAGAGTACGGGGCCGAGGTCGTCGTCTTCGATGCGGTAGTGCGTTTCAAATTCGAGTCCATCGCCGTTGTAGCGAATGTTGCGAGTTGCTTGAAGGCGGTTGTTGAAGACGATGATCTCATCGCGGTTCACTTCCATGCCGTCGTAATTCGTTGCACTGTCCTCGAGCAGGACGCGCGTGTAATACAGGTCGTCTCGCCGTAGCAATGAGACGAGATCGCGTCGAATCATTCGCATGGCGGCATCGGCGCGGAGGTGCGCATCGATGCGGGCGCGGGTCGTATTGCGGGACTTGGCGACCTGTTGAATCGCCACACCCATTGCGAGCAGCACGCCTGCGAGCAAAACGCCAGCGAGCAAGAACTCGATCATCGTAAAGCCGCGTCGCGCTTTCATCAGCCACCACCCTCAAGTGGCTGGGCCTCATCTTCGTCCCACGTTCGGCTTTCGCGGTCCAGCGGCTCCTCCGGTTTCCAGTTGAGTGGGTCGTCTTCGTCGCCCTGTCGCGGGGCGATGAGCGTATCGATCGAGACCGACATCGGGCCGCCGCGGTCTTGCCACGACACGATCGCGCGGACGTTCCATGCCTCCCAGTCGCTCGGTCGGGATAACTCCAACGTCCAGTCGAACCGTTCAAATGGTGGTTCGAAGCGACCTTCCATCGGCTCCGACTGCTGATACACGGCTGGCCCGATCGCGACCACCATGGCGAGCGCCTCATCGGCCAGCCACGATGCAGTCAATCGCCATTCGCCGGTCTGTTCGGCCCGCAATGCCTGGCTGGCCATCGAGAGCGTGACCGCGAGCCCGATGCCCAGCAGGAGCGCGGCAATCAGCACATCGAGCAGCGCGACACCTCGGCGAGCCTGTGTTCGTGTCATCACCAATCCTCCTGCCAGCGTCCGGAGGTGTCCAGATCGATTGAAGTACGGGGGACCGAGGCATTTGGTTCGTTCCGCATCGAGTCCTGCTTCAGTGGCCGAAGCGAGCATGTATTGAGCGTCAATCGGACCGATCGAGGATGACGGGGATCATCACTCTGCAGCGTGACCTCAAGCCCGGGACGGGGCTGTCCTGGAAGATTGGTAATGGGCTTATCGGAGGGATCGACCCAGTCTCCATCCACAAGGAACTCCATCATCCGAACCGGCAGGAACTCGGGAAGCCGCACTTCTCGAACGGAACGATCGGCCTGCCAACCGTCGTTGAACTCATCCCGTTCTCCGCGGCGGATGACCAAACGCAGGCTGTTTCGCTCTGGGTCCATGCTGATGCCGACCGGCTCATCGGCGAACTCGCTGCGAATGGCGTACATCAGCATGAGGTCGCTCACACGCTCGGCCGCGAGATCGAATTCGCGGCTGGTGCCGCCAGTGAGCCGGCTCACCAAGACGACCGCGAGCATCGCCATCAGCACGGTGACGACAATGACTTCGATCAGCGTGAATGCGCGTCGAGCGACCATTGCTCTACTGCGTGATGTCCGCGTTGGCCTGTTCGCCACCCGGAGCCTTATCCGCCCCGAAGGAGACAATGTCATAATCGGCGTTGATATCGCCCGGGGCGCGGACCATGAAGGGCACATCCCATGGATCGAGTACGTCCGTGGTCTTTGGGAGATACGGGCCATTTGGTCCACCGCCTTCATTCGGACGGAGGGTGAGAACGGAAAGGTCAAATCCGTCTTCAGGTTGGGGCTGGCCGATATCGATCAGGTACAGCGTGAGTGCTTGGCTGATCTTGGCGGCCTGCGTCTTGGCAATCTCTGCCTGGCCACGTCCAAACACGCCCATGACCCGCGTTGCCACGACCGTCATCAGCAGGGCCAGTACGGTCACGATCACGATCACTTCGACGAGCGTGAAACCCCGGCGGGCACGTGCGCGACGGCGACGGTTGGTGCGGTTCATAGGTGCGGTCTCCAGGGCGGTTACCCAGCGATGTTCTGTAGTTCAAGAAGAGGAAGCAGAATGGCCGCAAGCACGAAGGCGCCCAGCGATGCCATGATGATGATGAGAATGGGGGGGAAGGCCTTGGTGAATACCTTGATAGACACATTGACCTGCCGGTCAAAAGCAGTGGCGGCGTGGCCGAGCATTTTTTCGAGCTGCCCGGATCGCTCGCCGAGGTTGA
>CAYYGU010000103.1:0-5300 GCA_964471525.1 uncultured Isosphaeraceae bacterium | reverse complement strand
GCTGGTGCCGTCTGCGATGTCGCAGTCATCAGGGCTTCCGTTGCCATTGCAGTCGCCTTCGCACTCATCCGGGACGCCGTTGGCATTGCAGTCCTGTGAGAGCCCGTCGGCGATCGCGCAGGCGTCGCCGTAGCCATCGCCGTCACAGTCGGCCTGATCCGGATTGGCAAGGTTCGGGCAGTTGTCAACGGCGTCGAACACGCCGTCGCCATCGGTATCGGTCATATCGCAGTTGTTGGCAGCGCCGGGCGTATCGAGAATGGACAACTCGAAGGTGCCGACATACCAGTCGCCATCGCCATCGGGGCAGCGGTAGGCGTGGCCGGGCGTGTAGTCGCCGTCTGGGCCGACGGTGGTGCTGCAGTAGATGGGATCGCCAGTGGCCGGATCGGGGCCGACATAGGCCACGCAGTCCATGGCCGAGGTCCACGGCTCGATGTCGAGCACGCCGTCGTCGTCGGTGTCGAGATCGTCATCGATCACGCCGGTAAAGCCTGAAACGAGCATGTGCGTCGTCTGGTCGCCGCTCTCGAAGTTGAGTTCGTAGGCCAGATCGGGAGTTCCGATCGTCATGGTCGGCTCGCCGCAGAGGAAGAATCCGTTGGCGGCGATGGCGTGTCCGGTGAGATCGACCGCCTCTTCGATGACGCCGCCTCCGCCGGTGCCATCGCCGATGACGATGAACGTCAGTCCATCAAGCGATGTGCCTGCGGTGCCGGTGAGTTCGAAGTACTCGTCATCGTCGGCGCCGGGCTGGTTAAGGCGAGCCTCGTTGAGCATCAGGTCGCCCGCCGGGGCGCAACTGGCACAATCAGAGTCGTCGCCCTGATATGAGCCGCCGGAAATCGCGCAGTCGGCCTCGGTCACGACCGAGCAGCCGCCGCCGTCGCAGCAGGCGCCGGTCGCCGGGGCGCAGTCCGAACCGAATGAGCCGATGACAGCCAGAAGGTCATCCACATCGCTGGCGCAATTGCCATTGGGCAGTGGATAGACATCGCCAAGCGGTCGGAAGGTGCCGTCGCCAACTTGGCCGAAACTGCCGATGACGGCGAGCACATCGTCGACGGTGATCGCGCCGGAGCCATCGATGTCATTGGGGCAGGCGCCCAAGGGGTCGTCGCAGGGGTCGGCCGGGGCCGCCTGGCCGATCTCGATGGCCTCGACCCAATGAGCGTTGGGGAAGCCGATACCAGCGGTGGTCGCCCAGTTGGCGATGCCGCAATCGCCGTTCACGGTCCGGAGATAGCTTGGAGAGGCCTCGCCCGCGGCGTTGGCACCGATAAAGGGGAACCCGGTTGTTTCGGGGGTTTCGATCGTGACGAAGACGAGATCGTCGGCCGCCACACCAAGCGGCGGATCGAAGGAGACGGTGATCCAGTGGGGGACCGAGTTGTTGTCCGCCACCGTCATGGAGCCCAGCGGGGTGAGGTCGCCTGGTGAACTGCCCGGGGTTCGATCGCCGTCGATGTCTCGATAGACCGTGACGATGGCGTCGATCGGGAGATCCGTCTGTTCGATGGCCCAGTGGACGCAGCCGATCTCGAGGTCGCCGGACAGGCCGAGCAGGCTCAGATCATGGGACCGTCCATAGACATGCCCAGGTGTTCCCGAGCCTGACGAGCACGACACGGAGCCGCCAACCGTGATGGTTGTCGAGTCGACGTTCTCGGTGACGACGGTCGCAGCCGGGTCGCACGGGGCGTCTTGGGCCAAGGTCGTTCCGGCGGTCATCGCCACGAAACCGGCAACGCCGATCATTTGATGCTTGCTCACCATCTCTTTAGCTCTCTTCTTTCTCTCTGGCACGTGTTCTCGGACGATGCTTCCCGCGTGTGGGCGGGCAACGACGCGTTCGGCCTCGCGACCCACAGGGGACCACGAGACAACCTCTCCGGGAGTCATCCTACACGGCGGGGGGGGAAGTCCAAGGGGGGGAATTGGATTTCTTCGTGGGTTTTTGGGGGTTGTAAGGGGTTGGCGGGGGTGGGGATAGGAGAGCAGGAGAGCAGGAGAGCAGGGCTGCGGCCTGGGCCAATACCGAAGGAGGGACTCGAACCCTCACTCCCTGAACGGGAAACGGATTTTGAATCCGTCGCGTCTGCCAATTCCGCCACTTCGGCCTCGGGATGCCAAGTGTAGTCCGTGGGGAGCGGCGAGTGGCAGGCCTCGCCGTCTGTTCTTCCTCCCGCTCCTGCGGGACCGGTCTTTGGCCGTCGCCTCTACACTGCCCGCCTCATGCAAAAACGCCCAGAAAAGGAAGAACCGGGCGGCGGACTCTCCCCAAGAGTGCTGCTTCAGCTGTGCGGCGGGGTGCTGCTGCTTGTCGTGATCGTAGCCCTCGCAGGTGGTCTCTTTGAGACGGGGCCGCCTTCGGCGCCGCCTCCGCTCGGCAAGACCACCGCCAAGGCTCCGCCCCAGCCCAAGCCACCACCACGATTCGTGCCGGACCCGACCGATGCGGAGCGGGGGGCGACTGTCGCCATCGACCCGCCGGCCTATGAGTTTGGCTTTCTTCGGCCCGAGGAAGTTCGGACCCGCGCCGTGCGGCTCACGAATCAGGACGATGTGCCCATTCGGCTCAAAGGGACCTGGAAAGGGTGTTCGTGTACCACGCTTGATGTTCGGCCGACGACCCTTCAGCCCGGCGACTCAATCGATGTGCCGGCCACGCTCACCGCTGGCTTGACGCCGACCTCCAAGGACTCCAGCGTCAAACTCGAACTGGTCGGGCGACCGCCGATCACGTTGCCGACCAAGGGCGAGATCATTCGTGGGGTCCGGGCACGGCCGAGGGATATCAGTACATACAGAAGTCGGGCGGCGGAGGGTTCATACACGTCCCAAGGGCGGATTGTGATTGATGCGCCGGAGGGTCCGCCGTTTCGAGTGTTGTCGGTCAACGGCGAGCCCCGGAACACGGATCCCCTGCTCATGCACGCGGTCACGTGGGATGTGAGCAAGTACGACGGCGTGAGCGGTCTGAGCGAGGAAGGCCACATGGTGCCGCCTTTCTGGTTGGTCGAAACCGATCATCCCGAGACGCCAGTCCTGGAGATTCCGGTTCGGCATCGGTCGATCCGAATCACGCCGCGGGGCGATCGGCCGTGGTTCTTCATCGAGCAGCGGGTCAATATCGGCGGCATCAAGCGTGGCGGGTCTGGGACTTTCACACTCCCTGTCAAATGGGCTGCGGGTCGGAAGGATGCTCAGGGCGTGCAGTCTGTTCGATCCGAGCACGAGGGCTTTGAAGCGGTGCTTGTTGGACTTGAGAATCAAGGGAAAGAGACTTTGGTCACCATTCAAATCACACCAGCAGCGACGACCGAGGGGCCATTCCAAGGGCGGATCCTCCTCGAAGGAGACGGCTTCGAAGCCCCGATTCAACTCATCGGCCATGCAGAACGAGCGAGCAGCCCGTGAACCTCACGATCATCCTGCCCGCTGCTGGCAGTTCCGCCCGATTCGGCCGGGACAAATTGTCCGTCGATCTCGGCGGGCGGCCGATGCTGGTGCGAACGGTCGAGGCGTTTTCCCGCAGGTCCGAAGTACAGCAGATCATTGTGGCGGGTCCGCCGGGCGATGCCTTCGAATCGTTCACCGATCGCTTCGGTCCGGTGCTGGGCTTTCATGGTGTGCTGGTTGTTCCCGGCGGCGAGCAGGATCGGTGGGAGACGGTGTCGCTGGCGTTGTCGCATGTCTCGACCGACGCAACGCACGTGGGCGTCCATGATGCCGCTCGGCCGTGCGTTGGTGACGCGATGCTCGATCGTGTCTTGGAGGCGGCGGCGAGTCTGGACGCGGTGATCCCCGGCGTGGAAGTTTCAAGCACGATCAAAGAGACCGACCTCCAGTTGGCCTCCAATGTGGCGGAAGCCGATCTGCTGGTCGATTCCATCCTTGGCGAAGACACCGCCCCGCAACTCGAAGCCCGCCCGGTTCTGCGAACGGTCCCACGAGCCGGACTGGTCCTGGCGCAGACGCCACAGGTGTTCGCCCGGCAGTTGCTTCTGGAGGCCTACGCTGGCGGCCGCGCCGAAGGAACGACCGACGACGCTTCGGTGGTGGAGCGGTTCGGAGCAACGGTCCACGTGGTCCCTGGAGATCCCTTGAATGTGAAAGTCACCCGGCCTGAGGATTTGAGCCTTGCTCAGGTCATTCTGAGGGCAGGGGTGAAGTGACCCATTTTCGCGGGGGAACCAGGCTTGCCCGGACCGATAGAGACCATTCGTGAGCCAGCCCACCGACATGTCCACGGGGAATCTCACCTGCGAGGTCAGCATCATCGTGCCGACCTATCGGGAGGCGGATTCGCTCGGTCCGCTGCTCGAGCGGATCGGGGCCGTCCGAGCCGCGGGGCTCGATCTTGAGGTCATCATCGTGGATGACAACTCGCAGGATGGCACCGAGGACCTGATTCCCTCGCTCGGGCTCGAATGGGTCCGGCTGATCACCCGGACCGAGGATCGAGGGCTCAGCAGTGCCGTGCTATGCGGATTGTCCGAAGCGAATGGTCGCGTGTTGATCGTGATGGACGCCGATCTTTCCCACCCGCCCGAAGTGATTCCCGACTTCCTTGCGGCCCTTGACGGCGGGGCGGACTTCGTGGTCGGATCCCGGTACGTTCCCGGCGGCAGCACCGAAGATGGATGGGGGGTGCTGCGGTGGATCAACTCAAAAATCGCCACGTGGATGGCACGTCCGTTTACGACGGTTCGTGATCCGATGAGCGGCTTCCTCGGGTTTCGCCGCGAAACCTGGTCGGCTGCTGTCGATCTCGATCCAGTCGGCTACAAGATCGGACTTGAACTCATCGTCAAGTGCCGGTGTCGTCATGTCACCGAAGTGCCAATCCATTTCTCGACGCGGCGGCACGGGCAGAGCAAACTCTCGCTTCGGGTTCAACTGCAGTATCTGACCCATATCCTCAGGTTGGCTCGATGGAAATTCCCGGGGTGGTCGAGTTTCGTTCCGTTTGCCATGGTCGGTGTGTCCGGGGTTGCGGTGTATGCGCTCTTGCTGTGGCTGCTGCAGGTGTGGTGTGGCGATCGGGTTTCCGAGGATCTTCAGATCATCATCGCCATTGCACTCACCATGGTCTGGAACTTCATCTTCGATCGCTGGCTCGCCTTCTGGTACGCGAGGCGGCAATCGATCGTGCGACAGTTCGTCGGCTTCTTTGCGGTGTGTTCGGTTCCAGTACTCGTGAACTTCTTCGTGACCCGCTGGCTCATCGGCGACGACATCGTCACGCCCGCCGCTGGGGCTGTCGGGGCGCTCGTTGGCTCCGCAGCAGGCGTGGT
>CAYYGU010000102.1:0-5318 GCA_964471525.1 uncultured Isosphaeraceae bacterium | reverse complement strand
GAAGCTCGGCACATCGACACCGACCTCCCGCTGATTCACGATCGACTTCTTGTGGTAGTGGTAGTACTCGATGGGATCTTCGACCGTCACGATATGCCGATCAAAGTTGGTATTGACATGGTCGATCATCGTGGCGAGGCTGGTCGTCTTCCCCGACCCCGTCGGCCCAGTCACGACGAAGAGGCCGCGGGGCCTGCGGATGAGTTCTCGCACGATGGTGGGCAGGCCGATCTGCTCAAACGTCAACAACTCATTGGGGATCAGACGCAGCGCAATGCTCACCGAACCACGTTGACGAAACACCGCGACACGGAAGCGAGCGCGGTCGCCATAGGCGAAGCCAAAGTCGGTACTGCCATGCTCCTGGAGTTCCTGCTGGCACCGTTCGGGCGTGATCGACTTCATGAGCGCCACGGTATCTTCGCTCTCGAGCACCTTCGTATCGAGACTGCGAAGCTTTCCGCTCAATCGCAGCGTCGGCTTGCGGCCAACGGAAATGTGAAGGTCCGAGGCATCTTGCCGGATTACCGTGTCGAGGAGCCGATCGATCTGAATGCTTGACATATCTGTCCTCACACCCTACCTGTATGGAGGGATGATACGAGTCTCCTACTCGGAATCCATATTGGCTGCGACCAAGACGTCAGCTTGGGCAAACCGAGCTATTTCGGCCATCGTCGTCACGCCGTTGAGAATCTTCACTTTGCCGTCCTGCAGCAGCGATCGCATGCCGCTCCGCACCGCCACCTTCCTCATTTCCGCAACAGTCGCATGAGCAAACGCCATCTCACGAAGTTCGGTGGTCATCTGCATCATCTCGAAGATAGCCTTTCGGCCCTTGAAACCCACGCCGCCGCATTTGCCGCACCCAGTTTCCCGCAGCACCTTGCCATCGGCCTCCTCCGGCGTAATGTCCACAAGTTTGAGTACGCGGGGGTCCGGGTCAGGGTCCACCTCGGCACACTCCGGGCACAGCACCCGGATGAGCCGTTGAGCCATGATGGCCTGAATAGAACTGGCGGCGAGATATGGCTTGACGCCCATATCCACAAGCCGCGTCACGGCCGACGGCGCGTCATTGGTATGCAGTGTCGAGAACACGAGATGGCCGGTCAGTGCAGCCTGAATGGCGATATCCGCGACTTCTCTGTCCCGAATCTCACCGATGAGCACAATGTTCGGGGCCTGACGCAGCATCGATCGAAGAATCGCGGGGAAGGTCAGGCCGATGCCCTCATTGACCTGGCACTGGTTGATGCCGGGGAAGCTGTATTCCACCGGATCTTCGGCGGTAATGATTTTGCGATCGGGACGATTGAGCACATCGAGCGCCGAATAGAGCGTCGTCGTCTTGCCCGAACCGGTCGGGCCGGTCACAAGGAAAATGCCGTTGGGTCTGCGAATGATGCGATTGAAATTCTCAAGATGATCGGGCTCAAAGCCCAAGTTCGGCAGACCAATTCGAACCGAATCGGGACGCAGAATACGCAGCACAACGGACTCGCCGTGATAGGCGGGGCACGCGCTGACACGGAAGTCGATCTGGTCGCCGTCGACCTCCATTTTGATTCGGCCGTCCTGCGGAATGCGCCTCTCGGCGATGTTGACGCCGGCCATCAACTTGAGCCGAGCGAGCAGGGCCGACTGCATTCGCTTGGGAAGGTTGTCACGAACATGGCACACACCGTCGATGCGATACCGAAGCACCACGCGGTCTGCCATGGGCTCGACGTGGATATCGGAAGCACGCCCGCGAACCGCTTCCTGAATGAGTTTGGACACCAATTTGACGACCGGCGCCTGCTCGCCAGCGCCGCCGATGTCCACCGACGCGTCCACGGATCGATCAACCGAGGTATCAACCGACACATCGATCGACTCGGTCACCAGTGAACCACTCGCAACAGCTTCGCCGCTGCCGAGTTGCTCATCGATGTAGGCCTTGAGCGCACTCCGCGGCGCGAGTATCGGATCGATCTCGGCCTTCAGGCGAAAGCGAAGCAGGTCGAGCAGTTCCAGATCCATCGGATCGTGAACCAGCAACTTCATTCGCCCGTTGCTGGCGCCGCAGGGCGCGACCAGATGCTTGCGAACAACATCCTTGGGAACCGCGGTGAGATCGATGCCCTCGAGGTCGTCCCCGGAGGCAAGTGGATTGAACTCCATTCCGAACTGCTCGGCGAGCGCCCGCGATACCTCAACATCGCCGCAGGCCCCAGATTCGATCAGACACTCACCGAGTCGTTTGCCGCTGCCCTTGGCGAGTTTCAGCGCGGTATCGAGTTGCTCCTCGGTGACGATGTCCGCCTCCAAGAGCATCTGTCCGAGTTTGCGGCGTACTCTGCTTCGCTTGGCCATGGCTGTGTGCTCATGCAACTCCGTGCTGGTCTGATGGGTCCCGCAATTGCTCGCTGGCAGGAATGCACCATCGTACCCCCCGCTACGCAAACGTGGGCAAGCCGCTGCGGGTAGCCTTCAGACTGTGAGAATACTGATTACTGCAGGCCCGACACGGGAGCCGGTGGACGCCGTCCGAATGCTCTCCAACCGATCATCCGGCCGGATGGGCGTGGCGGTTGCATTGGAAGCGATCACCCGTGGCCACGAGGTCACGCTGCTGCTCGGTCGCGGGGCCATGGAGCCGCCCGCTGAACTTGATGGATGCTGCCGCCGCTTTGAGACGACCGCCGATCTTCATCATCTGCTTGAGAGTACTTTTTCAGAGTCGGATCTCCTGATCATGGCCGCAGCGGTCGCCGATTTCATCCCAGAAACCCCGCCCCCCGACACCAAGCTGTCTCGGCACGATGGCCCCATTCACCTCACGCTCCGGCCCGCCCCTGATCTGGTCGCGGCATTGGCGGCGAGCAAACGCCCCGATCAGCGCATCGTGGGATTCGCCCTTGAGCGGGCAGATGAGTTGAACGACCGAGCTCGGAGCAAACTGAAGCGAAAGAACCTGGACGCCATTGTGGCAAACCCGCTTGAAACCATGGACGCCCGCACCGTCACAGCCACGCTGATCGCCGCAGACGGGCACGCCACAGCGGCCCCGGCTGGCTTGAGCAAGCCCGACTTCGCCGCGTGGCTGCTCGATCGGATGACACCCCCAGTCTGATCCAGCTTGACTATCCTTCCCCCCTCGATGTCTACCGATCTGACCCAACATGAGCAGCACAGCCCCGCCGGACCGCGCACGTGGGCGTTGGCAATCTGCATCGGTGGCAGCATCGCCATGGCGCTGGCACTTGCAGCGGCCCTGTTCAGTGAACACGAACAAGCCCACCACGCCCACGCCCCCGAGGGCTGGATGATCGGCACCCTGCCCTTCGCGCTCATCCTTGCCGCGATCGCCCTGTTGCCGCTGATTCCGCGTACCGCGGGGTGGTGGCACAGCAATCTGAGCCGATTTCTCGTCTCTATTGTCTGCAGCCTTGCCACGCTGGCCTATCTGTGGATCGTCAACGGATGGCATGCCGTCGGGGCGACTCTCGACCACGCGGTGCTTCAGGAGTACGTGCCGTTCATCGTGCTGCTCTTCGCGCTGTACGTGATCAGCGGTGGCATCCACATCAGCGGCGACATGCGCGCCCATCCACTTGTCAACACTGGCTGGCTTGCTCTCGGCGCAGGAATCGCGAGTTTCATCGGCACGACCGGCGCCAGCATGCTGCTGATCCGCCCGCTCCTCAATACAAACCGCGAGCGGACACACAAGGTTCACACGGTGGTGATGTTCATCTTCCTCGTGAGCAATATCGGCGGAACGCTGCTGCCGATCGGTGACCCTCCGCTCTTCTTGGGCTACCTCGAGGGCGTTCCCTTTGCGTGGACCTTTGGACTCTGGATCGAGTGGCTCGTCGCCTGCTGCATTCTGCTGGCGATCTACTTCATCTGGGACACAGCGATGTATGCCAAAGAGCCCCCGGCGGTCAAGATATTCGACAAGGCCAACGTGCAGCCCATCGGTCTTCAGGGCGGCATCAACATCGTGTGGCTCGCCTGCGCCGTGCTGTGCGTGGCGTTCATCAGCCCAGGGCGGCCGATCCCCGGCTTTGAAGTGATTGCATTTGACTTCCTTCGAGAGATCGGCATGCTCGGGTTCGTCGCGCTCTCACTGCTGACGACCGCCCGCAGTGTTCGCGAGTCCAATCGGTTTGAATACGGCGCCATCATCGAGGTCGCGGCCTTGTTCATCGGGATCTTCATCGCCATGCAGGTGCCGCTGATGGTGCTCAAGGCCCAGGGCGATTCCATCTCGGCGGCCTTGACGGAAACGTGGATGTACTTCTGGATCACCGGTGGGCTCTCCAGTTTTCTTGACAACGCCCCGACCTATCTGGTGTTCTTCAAATTGGCGGAGGCTGGAACCCCAGCCGGCGCCGATGGCGCCCTGCAACTGCTCGGCGGCGGCTGGATCATGGAAACACAGCTCATCGCTATCTCACTCGGCGCGGTCTTCATGGGCGCGATGACCTACATCGGCAACGGCCCCAATTTCATGGTCAAGGCCATCGCCGAACAAACCGGGGTTCGAATGCCGACCTTCTTCGGCTACGTGATTCGCTACAGCGGCCCGATCCTGATTCCGACATTCATCCTCTGCACGCTGCTGATGATGTGGCTGCACTGATACCATCGCAGCATTGTGAACATCGCCGTCAACGATACTCCGACCGATTTGCCAGAGCACGCCACGGTGTCCGATCTGCTCGAACGCCTCGGAAAGACCGGTACGCCCTGCGCGGTCGAACGCAACGGCGTACTCCTGCCGTGGCGGGAGCGAGACTCGGTCACGCTTCAGCCCGGAGATTCAATCGAGATCGTCACCCTTGTCGGTGGCGGATGAGTCCATTGCCATGACCATGACTGCCACACACCCGACCGTTTCCCCATTGTCCATCGGACCCTTCACACTCGACAGCAGACTGATCGTAGGGACCGGGAAGTACGAGTCCTACGAACTCATGCAAGAGGCCCTCGATGCGAGCGGTTGCTCGGCGGTCACCGTCGCGGTCCGCCGCGAGCGGTTGCTCGACGAGCAGGGTCGATCACTGCTCGACTACCTCGACCTCGATCGGTACACCGTGCTGCCCAACACCGCCGGGTGCTTTGACGCCGCCGATGCCGTGCGAGTTGCCAGGCTCGGCCGCGATCTGCTTGAGCAGTTCGGCAACCCCGGCGCGGGATGGGTCAAACTCGAAGTGCTCGGCGACCGCGCCACCCTCCTGCCCGACCCGGTCGGCACGCTTGAAGCATGCAAGGAACTCGTCGCCGACGGCTTCTGCGTGCTGTGCTACTCAAGCGATGACCCGATC
>CAYYGU010000101.1:0-5325 GCA_964471525.1 uncultured Isosphaeraceae bacterium | reverse complement strand
TCGCCTCGTACACCGTGCTGGGCGATCCAACCCTGGTGCTGCCGCCCTCCCGCGAAACGCTTCCCACGCCAGACTGATTCGGGGGCGTGGGGGGTTCATGATCGATGGGGAGGTAGCCTTTATCTGGCGGTACAGCCGTGTACCAAGACTACGGCTGCCGCCTTCTGGTCGATCAGATTCCTACGGTCGCCTTGTCACCTTGTTTGGACACCTTCTTGGTGTCGGTCCACTCAGAGACATTGTTGGACCAGTTGGTGAGCGTCAATTCGAACTGCACATCGAGTTGATGGGTATTGCCAGCTCGGCTTGAGTGTTCGACGATTGTTCCAGTGAGCGAGAAGTCGGGTGTCGTGTCGCTATTGGAGTTCTGATCACGGAGCGCTTGCTTTCTCGCGTGGGCGGCAGCGTCGCGGTCCTGTGGTCGATCGCTGACTCCGGCGTAGGTTGTTGCCAGTTGAACGATCCTCGAATTGACCAACTCGGCTTTGATGTCGCCGGTGAGAAGAGGCATGGGAAGGCGGGTCGTGGTGTCGTTGATGATGGCACCATCTTTGAAGAGCAGAATGGGCGGCCTGCCATGCGCGACTGTGAATTGTTGGAATGTACCGCTTCGAAGTAGCGACTCAATCATCGAGGCCGAGGCGTCTTGGACATCCTGAATGTCGATTTGACTGGTAGTCGTGATCGACTCGGGGCCGCCTGTTTCGATGCGGTGCGCAGGATTGCAGGCGGTGAGGAATGCGAGCGAGAGGGTACTGGCGGTAAGCGTGATACGCATGGTGAGGGGCTCCAAGGGATTAGCGATGGTCGGATCGGCGGAGTTCAAAGGTAAAGTCGGCGGCAGCGAGGGTCGGAGCCAGGTCGGTCAGCGTGACCGATCCGCCCGCAGGAACGCTGGTTGCTCGCCACACATCTGTCTTAGAACGGATCATGTTTCCAGCGTGATCGAGCCAACGGAGATTCCAGCCGAAGGTTCGGCTCCTGAAATCATCGTTGGCTACGACGATCTGAGCCTCCAGAAGCCCCGAGGGTTCGCTTCGATAGAGGCGAACGCCGCGGCAGTGGAGGAAGATATCGGTCAGAAGATCATGGATCTGGACAGACTTGGCACTCACCTCGTCGGTGGGCCGTGTAGTGCGGGTGCTGACGGTGTTAACCGTGCCGCATCCAACGAGACCAATACTCGCTGTCATGACAAGAAGGGAGAGGCGGCGGCGTGTGATCATGGTGAACTTGTCTCCAGAATGCAGTGCATGGGCGGTTCTATGAGGAGACGGATGCCGATGTCTCGCGTGAAGCGTCATTCGCGGTCGCGGTCTCGTCATCCGTTTCCTCGACTTCTGGTGGCGGTTTGAGACTGAATGTGGGCGTATATGGCTCTCGTGGACCGGTGAGTTGGACAGGCATGATGGACGCGGTCGGTGCTGCGGCCGAAGGGAGCGACACGACGACGATGTTGCTCTCGTTCGGGGTTACGGATGCGATACCGATTGCACGTCCGTCCGGTGTGCTGAATCGCAGGGTGCCATCGGCTGGCGTGCCGATTCTTGCCACATGGATCTCCGCTGGCATCGTGCGCCAGCACCGCAGATCTGCCTGCGCGGATCCTACCTGGTAGATCAAGGTGCCAACGGCGAAGAGTGTGACCCATGCGTTCTGGGCTTCCTGCGCCATTCGCATGGCGGCGTAGGTTGCGATGGCTTTGGCAGTGGCTCGGATTGCCTCGTGACTGATGATGAGCGGGAGACGTTCTCTGAATTGCCAACTGACAATGGAGGCGGTGTCGCTCAAGAGCATGGTCTCCGTTTCGGCACCGGTGTTCGTTTCAATGGTCATAGTGTCAATGCGGTCGTCATTGAAGACCATCTTTGGGAGAGCAAGTGTCGGCATCGTGAATCCACCGGAGAGTGGGATAGGCATGGCGATCTTCTCTTGTTTGAGATGAGGCCCCATGCCATTCATGAAGTAGATCCATGTGGTTGGGGGAGGTGTGGTCCGGTCGGTGGCCCATGTGATCTCCGGTTGCAAGTGCGCCTGTAGTGATGGCGTTATGTGCGAGATCTCGGCCAGGGAGGACTTGGCGAGCACAAAGTCGTTGCCGTAAGTCTGATCGGTGCCGGAGATGCGAAAGATGGCATCAAGATGCATGGCCCACGGGTTGACGTAGTGCGAGTAGGCTTCGGACGAGGGAAGATGTCCATAGTGATCGCTCATGATGCGATGCGTGTTGTTGTTCATGACGCTGTTGGTGTTGTCTGACCACGAGTCGTCGCGTTTGCTCTCCCATTGAGACGAGGCCTCGCGAACCTTCTTGCTGGTCTTCTCGGAAGCCAGTTCGATTGCCTTGCCGTATCGGTGCTTCGCATCCTCGGCCCAGAGGACGGCGCGGTTGAGTTCAACTCGCGCGTCCGCCATGTGCCCCATCGCCATGAAGTTGAGGGCGTTGGCGGCGTGCAACATGATGCGGTCGTTGGGTGTGCCACGGTATCTCGATGTGGTGGCATTCGTGGCAGTGGTCACGATCGCTTCAGAGACTGTGGCTTCCGGTGACTCCTTCATGTATGGGAAGGTGTCTACAAAGGCGGCATCGAAGCACTCGACACTTGTTTCGTAGTCGCCCGCCGCTTGGGCGGCCCGGCCGCCTTCAAGGAAGTACACCACGCGGTTCTTCTTGTACCTCGCTTCATCGCGGGCGTCCTTGTAGGCCAATGTGGCGGCAGCGGGGTAGTCGCCCTGTGCCCAAGTGTTTGCGAGTTTGTTGGCGTCCGATCGGTATTCGCCTTGACATCCAGCGGATGCGATGACGACGATGCATGCTGTCACCGAGTACAGGAATTGTCTCATGTGTTGCCTCCGGGGTATCCCTTGAATCAGTCAATGGCCTCGACCCAGAGGCTCGGCTGGCCGATACCGATGTTCTGGACGTTGGACGTGTCAATTGTGATGCTGCTGTTCTTCAGAAACTCGGCCAAGGCCGCAGCTTTTTCCATTTCGGTTGCCCGCAGAACGCCGCCATTCTTGAGTGATTCGAAGAATTGGCTCCGCCGCTCCCATTGGCCCCTTCCAGATGCCGACAGCGTCATCGGGATACGGAGCGATCCCATAAGGTCGCCGACTTTTACGTAGCGATCGACGGTGACGCACAAGGGATGCGTAATGACAAGGCGGTGCGTTCCCTCACTCATGGCAATGGGTCCGGGGGTGCTGCCCACGAGCATGCCATCAACGGACACCATGGCGTCGGAGGCGGTGAGCGGATAGGTGTTGGCGGAGACGGTCCATGTGCCATCCACCTGTTTGATCTCGGGAACGGTCATGTTCTCAAGCACGGTTTCGATGCGGACTTCGCGGTGTGTCGCGGTAGATTTGGACGGTGTGAGCCGACCAGATGCGGAGGTCTGAAGGACAGCCTTCCCAATCTGTGTAGCGTCATTCCGAAGCAGGCGATCGACCGCGTTGACCTCGATTCGTTTATGTTCTGGACTGGTACGGAATCGTTCGCTGGCATCGGCAAGGCCGCCATCCACACTGATCCCGTCGGATCCATTTAGAAGCGTCCACGAAGCGGACAGGGTGTAGTCGGCTACGGTACGATCGAGTGACGGCGTTGTGGTGACATCGACGACGAGCGAGTTGATGGTGGCCGAGAGAATGGCTGTTGCGCCCAATTGCTTGGCAAGGGCAACGGCAGATGACTGATCCGAGAGCATTCGCTGGGCTCGTGTTTCATTCGAGTCGTCGGTTCCAGCATTGGTCCCATCGGCGGCAAGCGAACTGACTGCGTTGAGAACCTCCTGCCTGCTGACGACCCGTATGCCGTTGGCCGAGAGTGTGCTTCGAAGTTGCGCATCGAAGACGGCGACGCGATCGCTTGGGATATCGGGAGCGGTGTTGGCCACAAAGACTGCGACGACGCTGTCGCGGTTGGCAATGGCATCATTGGACGTTGGCGTTGATCCGGCGGCGGGTGGGGATGCTGGCGCGGGCGATGCGTGCCTCGCGGGCGGGGCGAACGGTCCACGGGCTCTGGCACTTGCGTCAAGGTGTGGCGGTAGCGTCGCAGCGGACCGCATGATCGTATGACCGACGTTCGGTGCCCGGGAAAGTTCAATGGCTGCCGCTTCGGAGTACTTCGGTGCGATGCTGCTGACGGTCGCCCATCCGATGATGTTGCTGGTAGACCCGAGAACAGCTCCGGTCTCCGGATCGATCATCACGGTTCCCGGATCACGAACCTCATAGATGTCTCCGACCTTCAGTCCGGTGGAGGCGCCGCGGTTGAAGAAGATCGTGCCGTTGTCGAAACCGATGACCTTGGCCGGTGCGAGCGAGTCGAGAATGATCCGAGTGGCGTCTGCGGCGAAGTCGCGGGCTGCTAGGCCGATCATGCGATTCGAGAAGGAGCCTTCTTGCGTGGAACCTTCGATCTTGCGTGTTTCCTCCTGATACTCCGAAGTGACAGATGCGGTGTCGAGGACGGTCCCGCGCGTTACATCGTAGATCTTCAGTGTAGCGCCGAGTTGAATCGTCTCATATGTATAGGTGGAATTGCCCATGGCATCGGGGATGACAGCGGCGCGGTCGACCAGTTGGAAACTCGTGACGGTGACGGTCGCGATGTACTTGAATCCCGCCAACTTGAAGGCGTGGGCGGTCTGCGGATCGGAGGTGTCGTATAGGCCCGAGTTCTGGACATCCTGCGCAGCGAGTACCGATTGAATGTCGCCTGCGGCGACGACTTCGAAGCGTCCCGATTTGTGCAAACTATCGACAAGATCTGAATCGGCCGCTTGCAGAATCTGCTCAAGCACATTCTTGACGCCCGAGCCATCTCCGGTGGCCCGGGCCATGACGGCGGGGGTTGCGGTGATGGACTGAACGGCGAGGCGAGGCTTTGTGGCCGTCTGCGCCTCCGCCACCGATGCGGCGGCGAAGGCGAGGAACGATGCGAGGATGATGCCGGTGACGGTGCGTCGATGCATGGGCAGATGCTCCCTGACGATGCCGGTTGAGGGATGCGTTGGGTGAATGGCCGGAATTGGCCCTGTTCTGAACGTGGCCGCCCCCTCATGGCGTGCATCGGAGACAATAACGGATTTCGACCTCTAGTATGCGGTAGCGGTTGGTTGGAAGCATGGGTTTGGGCGTAAGCGGTGATTTGTCACCGATTAGTGCCCCTGAAGAGCCTGTCGTCTGGAGGAAAGGGTCCCTTGGCCCCTCCCTACGGTCGTCTGCTCTGGCGGCGAAATCGCCCGATGTGTGAGCCTCTCCACAATCTCATCTCATCTGACAGATTGGCCCTTCCTACGCGGAGACATGGTGGCG
>CAYYGU010000100.1:2069-5440 GCA_964471525.1 uncultured Isosphaeraceae bacterium | reverse complement strand
GAAGGCAAGACGATTGTCGCGCCACTCTCGTGTTATCTCTCGGTACTCGAAGGCAAGCAGGTCCATCTGGTCACGGTCAATGAGTACCTCGTGCAGCGCGATCGCGATTGGATGTTCCCCTTCTTCCGAGCACTTGGCATGACGGTCGGGGCCATTCATGCGCAGCATCGACAGCCGCCCCAGCTCAAACAGATCATGTACCACTGCGATGTGGTCTATGGCATGACCAGCGAGTTTGGCTTCGACTATCTCCGCGACAATATGAAGATGTCCGTGGCCGAGCAGGTGCAACGTCATCGCCAGATCGCCATCGTGGACGAGGTAGACTCGACCCTCATCGACGAAGCGCGCACGCCGCTCATCATTAGTGGTCCAGCCCACGACACGCAACCACGGTACGAGTTGGCCGACCGGCTGGCCCTGCACCTTCTTTCAATGCAGACCGAGTGGAACGCTGCGGACGAGCGGGTACAGAAGTGTTTGGTCGACATCTCCGGTCTTGAGGGCGACATCCGCAATGTGCGGGATCGGGGTGATATCCCCGCCATGAAGGAACGGCTTGAGTCTCTCAAGGCCGAGTTGCCCACCCTTGAATCCGTCCGCGAGAAGTATTTGCAGTACTACGAAGTGGAACTCGACAAGAAACGCGCGACGCTCACGCACGAAGGCATTGCCGAAGCGCAGAAGGAATCCGGGCTCGGCTCGTTCTACGTGGGCGACAACATCGACCTGCCCCACCTGCTTGAGCAGGGGATTCGGGCGCACACGGTCTATCAGCGAGATCGCGACTACATCGTGGCGCCTGACGACAAGGGCGAGCAGACGATCGTGATCGTCGATCAGAACACCGGCCGCAAAATGGTCGGTCGGCAGTGGTCAGATGGTTTGCATCAGGCCATCGAGTCCAAGGAAGGCGTCCCCATCAAGGAAGAGACGCAGACCATGGCGACGATCACGATTCAGAACTTCTTCAAGCTCTATGAGCGGCTCTCCGGAATGACCGGTACCGCTGATACCGAAGCGACCGAGTTCTACGAGATCTACGGCCTCGATGTCGTGGTGATTCCTACAAATGTTCCGGTGATCCGCGGCGACCACAATGATGTCGTATACCTCTCGATCAAGGACAAGTCCGATGCGATCATTGAAGAGATCGCCAGATTCCACGACATCGGCCGTCCTGTCTTGGTCGGCACGACGAGTGTTGAGAACTCCAAGGATGTCTCGGATGATCTCAAGCGGCGTTTCTCGATCAAGCATGAAGTGCTCAATGCCGAACAGCATGAGCGGGAGTCCGAGATCGTCAAGCATGCCGGTGAACTCGGCGCCGTCATGATCGCCACCAACATGGCTGGCCGCGGTACGGACATCAAGCTTGCGCCGTTCACGACCGCCGAACTGCTCAATCATTGGAAGCGTCGCGATATCTGCCCGGCAGACGTCACCGCCGACATGCCCGAGGCCGCCATCGTCACGAAGTGTTGGAGGCACATCGCGGCCCGCGAAGTTGGTCTGCCACGCAAGCAGATCGAGGAGATGTCCGACGAGCAAGTGCGGCGAGCCTTGCTGGAATACTGGTATGAGAAGCACTGCTACGGCAAGGAATCCAAGGGCAAGTCGATGAAGGATGCGCAGTTGCTCGAAGCCCTGGACGCCAGCGGCGCCTGCACGCTGCATCGCCTCCGGCTCTACGACACTGCCGAGGACCTCGGAGGCCTGCATGTCGTCGGCACAGAACGGCACGAATCGCGGCGCATCGACAATCAGTTGCGAGGTCGCTCAGGGCGGCAGGGTGATCGTGGGTCGTCTCGCTTCTTCCTGAGTCTCGAAGATCCACTGATGAAGATGTTCGCCGGGCCGACGACACTGAAACTTCTCAGCAGACTTGGCATGAAGGAAGGTGACGCGATCGAACATCCCATGCTCAGCAAGGCCGTGGGTCGGGCGCAGCGGAAGGTGGAGGAGCGGAACTTTCTCATTCGCAAGAACATCCTCGAGTACGACGAGGTGATGGATCACCAGCGGCACGAGTTCTACGGAACACGGCAGCGAATTCTCGAAGGCCGGAATATCAAGGACCTGATCTTTGAGCATCTCCAGCATGCCTCGGCCGATGCCGCGTGGCGGTTCATGGACTCGAAGTATCCCGCGACCTGCGTTGTCGAATGGGTGCGTGAGCACATGTCGGTCACTATCGAGCCGACGCGGCTGAAGATTGATGATCGTGAGGATCTCCACGAGGGCATCCACCGGATGGCGCACGCAGAGGCGACTTCCATCCTGCGGGTGTCGATCGGCGAGTTCCTCAGCGAGGATATTGATCTTGGCGAAGGTGCGATCGCCCGCCGAGATGAGGGCGGGGACGATTACCAAGGATTGGCCGACTGGATGAATGGACACTTCGGAACCAGTCTGGCTGGGTCGGACCTGATGGACTTGGATCGGCGTGATCTGCTCGACACCCTCGATGCCGCCGCTGCCGAAGCGATCGAACGGGTTGACCTCGGCCCGCTCGACGCGTTTCTTCTGGAGGATTATCCCAAGCGTGAACTGGCACAGTGGGTCTCAACGCGATTCGGTGTCGAGTTTGACGTCGATCGGCTGCTCGATGCCCACGATGCTGAGGAGGCCACCGCGGCCATTATCGAAGCGGCGACCGCGTTGTATCGAGAGCGAGAGATCTGTTATCCGATTGACTTCGCGATCGACATGACCAACGCGACCATGCAGCAGGACCCCGCGAAGGCACTTGGGCAGTTCTGCACGTGGGCGAACTCTCGGTATGAGGTTGGATGGACGACCGAGTCGCTGCCATCAACCGATCCGCAGGAGATTCGCCGCCTCCTCATCGAGGCTGCGCGGCGATGGGATGCGGAAAAAATCACTGAGCGTGCCGGGCGGATACTGACCGAGGTCGGCGAAGATGTCGACGCGGTCGACGGGTGGCTTCGTGAGAACATGAACGCCGCATTCACGCAGTCGCAGCGAGACGACTTCGCCGGTGACCCCCGCAGCGTCCTTGCCAGGAGAATCGGTGACACGATGCGGGTGGAAGTGTCACAATTGGAGCAGTGGATCTTGCTTCAGATTCTCGATGCATCGTGGAAGGACCATCTGCACCAGATGGATCAACTGCGAGAGTCGATCGGCTATCGGAGTTTCAGTCAGCGAGATCCGAAAATCGAGTTCAAGCGGGAGGGCGCAACCCTCTTCGATGAGATGCTCGAGTCGATCCGAGACAAGGTCACCGACTTGGTCTTCAAAGCACGCTTGCAGGCTCGGCCTCGGCAAGCGCCCCAGCCTCAGCAGCCGACTGAAACGCCAAAGCCTCCGCTGCCTGCCTCGGAAGATACGCAACAGGCCCAAGACCG
>CAYYGU010000100.1:0-1969 GCA_964471525.1 uncultured Isosphaeraceae bacterium | reverse complement strand
AGCCACCAATACGAAGCGGTGACAAGCAACATGCACAGGAAGCCTCCGCCGAGAACGAGGAAGCCAAGCGGACCTTCGGTCTCCTGCCGCACGCGGTGAAAGGGAGCATCCAGCCATGGACAGAAGAGGAATCCGATGATGAAAATCGGGGCCAGCCAGAAGAGATCGATTGGCGGGCGGGTTCCGCACCAGCCAATCGTCCCACTGCAACCACAACAGTTGAAGGCCACAACGATGCCACCGCAGGCAAAGGCAATCGTCCCGAGCAGCGGCCACCAAGATCGCGGGGCCAGTGAGAGCAGCAGCCCCAGTAGCAGCGCCGCCAGCGGGAACAGCACCCAGTCCCACGATCCGAGCGTGTTCACGGGAAGGATCCAGACAGCGACGATCGACAGGAACAGCAGATGAAACGCGATCGTCAGCGAAACGAACAACCCGATCGCTTGCGGATGCCGCGTGCAGAGATTGCGAGAGGCCGATGGTGATCCCAAGAGGAGACCCATGGCGGTTGCGCCGACGACGTTGGGAATCGCGATCAGCAGGAAGCCGCTCCACCCGAACCATTGCATGAGAATCGTGGGGAGGAACAGGCCGATGCACCATGTCCAACTCGCCGCGCCGTACAGGCCCCAGCCGATGGTGCGGATTGGGTGTGTCATGTGCCGCGCCGCGGAGGTCAGACCGTCAACTTACGACGTTTGCGGGCCTGCTTGCTGCTGCGGCTTCGTACCGCAGACTTCGGCGCGCAGTGGAAGGTCATTTTGCATCGACCAACGCGTAGCGGATCGTCGCTCTTTCCAAGAATCTGGCAGACATTCATCGTGAGGTCGACGTTGAACTCGGCGCCGTCTTCCTTTGCCTCGATGATGCGATCGTGCAGTGACTCGGGATTGACGATGTCATAGACCGCCGGTCCGCAGCACGGGCGAAGGAAGCGATAGTTGAGATCCTTGCAGATCACGATGTAGTCGATGCCGACCTCCGAGAAGAGGAACATGCCACCAGCCACTTCGGAATTGCCCAGCAGGGCAGCGCCGGCCATGGCGTTGTACCAGTTCCGATTGACCCGTTTGAATGGCAAGATGGCGGTGAAGCGGCCGGTACTCAGCCGCCTCATCGAAATGCCCGAACGCCATGCGTAGGGCAGCCAAATGAGCGAGCAGACTCGATGCCAAAAGTTGTTCTTGGTGCTCAGCCGGCTTAAAAAGGCTTCCATCCGGGGCCACAGACCTCGCGGGGGGGCGACAGTCTGGATACCAGTTGCGTTGGATGGAGTGAGCGACATGGGGCGGAGTCCGGGGGGCTCTGTCGGAGAAAGCACAGGGGGTTGGAGGAGGACGTATTGTAGCCGTTGACTGTTCGTGCCACCATAGGGGATCCTGCGAAGATTCTCTCTCGCCTAGCCCTCCGCTTAGACAGGAACTCCCACCATGCCGCTTGCTCGCCTTGGAACCTGCTCATGGAGCCTTCGTCCGGATAATCCGGCCGATTTGGTGCGTTTGATCCATGCCACCGGACTCGACGCGATTCAAGTGGGGCTGAGCCCCATCGTGACGGCTCCGGCTGGGTGGGCCACGCTCATACCACGGCTCATCGAGGCCGATATCACACTCCTGAGCGGCATGATGGCCCCCGTTGGCGAGGACTATTCCACGCTTGAGACCATCGCGGAAACCGGGGGGATTCGTCCGGACGGGACCTGGCCGTCCAATGAGGCCATGGCCAGGACCATCGCCGTCATGGCCGAGAATGCAGGCATCGGCATGATGACGATGCATGCGGGCTTTCTTCCCGAGGATCCGAGTGACCCAGTGCGGGCGGCCATGGTCGAGCGGCTTCGAACGCTTGCTGACATTTTCGCCGCAGAGGGCTTGTGCCTTGCTCTTGAAACTGGGCAGGAGTCGGCGACGGTGCTGCTCGATGTGCTGACAGAAATTGACCGCGACCGGGTCGGCATCAACTTTGATCC
>CAYYGU010000099.1:0-5466 GCA_964471525.1 uncultured Isosphaeraceae bacterium | reverse complement strand
CACGCGGCACACCCCCTCCAGCACAGCAGGTCGATGGATGCAGACCGGGCAGCCCGCTTGGACCGAGTACCGTCGAGTGCCAGAGTGTCCACATCGGCGGCAATACGGACCGCGGCAGCGAATGAGGCATGCCCGCGTCCATCGCTCGGCATCGGGCAGCGCGCGGCCGAGCCAATCTTCTGCGGTCGCAGCGGCGTGGCGTTTCAGGATGATCAGTCGGTCAGACCGGCGCATTCCTTGGAAGGATGGCAGGGGCAGGGGGAGGGACCGCCAAAGAAGGCCTTTTTTCGGTTCAGAAAGAGTCCGCTGGCGGGCTGCTGGTGCCAGCGGGGTGGCGGGTCATTGGTGCGGGGGCTTCGAGCAACTGATTGGCGGCGATCCGGGCCTGTACCAATCCGCCCGGCAGCAGCCCCGACACCTCCGCCGGGGACAGGCCGACCGCCTCTGCAAAGGCTGCCAGCACGGTCGAGGCAGGGGCGCAGGCGTGAGCGAGGATCCGCGAGGCCAACTGGCGGCGGGCCGACGGAGGCAGCGAGCGGGTCCAGGTCACGATCAGGTTCTCGGACATTGGGGGGTCTCCGGGGGGGTGCAGCCATGACAACACCGCAGCCAAAGAGGCCCTTTCACCCCCGAATGAAGGAATGTGGTTTCTTTTGCTTCCCCTCGAAAGGTCCCCCCCGGCGAAGGGTTGTCTCGGTTGAAGCCCCTGAAGGGGGATCGGAGACGACCCACACATGCCGCGATTCGACGCTGCCAATGCCATTACCGCCGCCTTTGAGGATGGATACGAGGAACTGTTCCTTGCTGTCCGCCCCCATCTGAGCGTCCGGGAGGCCCAAGCGTTGTGCCGAGCCGCCTTTCGGTATCTCATCAAGCGATATTTGGAAAATGATGAAAAGGCGATCCCATCGGCTGATTGTCTGCTCAGAACGGCCCTCGCCTTCGTGCAGGTCCATTTGCAAAGACGACTCAAGACACCCATAGACTCGACGAACCAGAATCCGACGCTCAGCAGTTGACTGATGCTCGGACCTGAAACACTCTGAAGGACAGAGACATGACGACTGACGACCACAACGCGACTCCCAATCCCGCACATCTTGCGGAAGCTCGCGCCAGCAAGCAACACGTTCGCCGGCAACTCCAAGCCATCATCGACGAGCACATCGTGGACGATCTGGTGATGCACGATGACACGCTTGAGACTTCGCTCTTCGCGGACTTGCCTTGGAAAGACCCTTCCCCTTCAGGCGAATTCGAAGCCATCGAAGCCTGACCCCTCACGCCCCCCCACCTTGCGCAGACGGCACTGCCGAAGCGCAAGACACCGAAACCCGGCCCACTTCGACCGCCGAAGTGTGCCGGGTTTCACTTTTGGTACTCAACAGGTCGGCGTCGCGGCAGCGGCGGCCATGCGTCGCAATACCGTATGGAGGATGCCACCGTTCTGAATAGAGGTCACCTCGATCGGTGTATCGACGCGAAGCAATGCCTCGAAGGTCGTGACGTCGCCTGCCTCGGATGTAGCGGTCACCGCCACTGTCTGTCTCGGCGCGAAGTCATCTCTCCAATCGATATCGAAGGTCTCCCGCCCGCTCAGCCCGAGCGATGAGGCCGATTGACCATCCACGAACTCCATTGGAACCACGCCCATGCCAACCAGATTCGATCGGTGGATCCGCTCATACGACTCGGCAATCACCGCCCGCACGCCGAGCAGGAAGGTGCCTTTGGCGGCCCAGTCTCGCGAGGAGCCCATGCCGTAGTCCTTGCCAGCGAGAACGATGAGCGGTGTTCCATCGGCGCGGTAGTGCTCGCTTGCTTCGAAGATCGACGTGACAGCGCCGGTTGTGAAGTCGGTTGTCCATCCGCCTTCGGTTCCGGGGGCAAGTTCGTTGCGGACGCGGATATTGCCGAAGGTCCCTCGGGTCATCACCAGATCGTTGCCGCGGCGTGACCCGAATGAGTTGAACATGCCCTTCTCGACGCCATGCTCCAAGAGCCACTGCCCGGCTGGAGATTCAACTCCGATTGAACCGGCGGGCGAGATGTGATCGGTCGTCACAGAGTCACCGAGCAGGCAGAGCACGCGAGCCCCTTGTATGAGCGGAACGCCCGGCGTGTCCTGGCTCATACCCTCGAAGAATGGTGGCAGGTGTATGTAGGTACTGGAATCGGACCACTCGAAGAGTTCCCCCTGCCCCGCGGCGATGCCCTGCCACGCATCCGAGCCAACGAACACGTCGCCATACTCCGTGAGGAACTGATCGCGGCCAATACTCCCAGCGACGACTTCGTCTACCTCGGCTTGACTGGGCCAGATATCCCGCAGGAACACATCCTGCCCATCCGCCCCTTGCCCGAGCGGCTCACTTGTCAGATCGATGTCGATCGTACCGACGAGCGAATAGGCAACGACCAGTGGTGGCGAGGCGAGGTAATTCGCGCGGATGTCCGGGCTGATGCGACCCTCGAAGTTGCGATTGCCGCTGAGGACGCTCGTTGCAATCAGGTCATTCGTCTCAATGGCATCGTGAATCGGCGCCGGCAGAGGTCCGGAATTGCCGATGCAGGTGGTACACCCATAGCCGACGGTGTAGAACCCCACGGCCTCAAGATCCTCCAGCAGTTCGCCCCGCTTCAGATAGTCTGTGACCACCTTCGAGCCCGGGGCGAGCGATGTCTTGACCCACGGCTTGCGAGTGAGCCCCAACGCAGCAGCTTTGCGGGCCACCAGGCCTGCAGCCACCATCACGTCTGGATTGCTCGTATTGGTGCAGGAGGTGATGGCTGCGATGACCACCGCACCATCCTTCAATTCAAACGACTGATCTTCACACTCCACCAGCGCCGAGGCTGCGGGGCGATCAACCATGTCGGCATGAAGCGCGTGCCACGTGGACTTCATGTCCTTCAAGACAATGCGATCCTGCGGCCGTTTGGGTCCGGCCATGGCTGGCTCGATCGTCGCCAGATCGAGTTGTACGACTGCCGAGTACCGAATGTCCTCGTCGCCCGCGTGCCAGAACCCATTGGCCTTGCAGTACTGCTCCACCGTCGCAATCAGCGCTTCGTCGCGTCCAGTGAGGTGCAAATAACGCAGGGTTGCCTCGTCGACGGGGAAGAAGCCCATGGTTGCGCCGTACTCGGGCGCCATATTGGCAATCGTCGCGCGAGTCGCCAGCGGCATGCTTGCGAGGCCCGGTCCGAAGAACTCCACGAACTTCCCGACCACGCCCTGTTCGCGAAGTATCTGCGTGATGCGAAGCACAAGATCGGTTGCGGTGCAGCCCTCTGGAATCGTGCCAGCGAGCCGCATGCCGACGACCTCCGGGATCAGCATCGAGATCGGCTGGCCGAGCATGCACGCCTCGGCCTCGATACCGCCAACGCCCCATCCAACAACGCCAAGCCCGTTGATCATGGTGGTGTGCGAGTCGGTGCCAACAAGACTGTCCGGATAGAGCCAGTCGCCGTCGTCCCACACGACCTTGGCAAGATATTCGAGATTGACTTGGTGGACGATACCGGTCGCCGGGGGTACGACTCTGAAGTTGTCGAAGGCCTGCTGCCCCCACTTCAGGAACTCGTAGCGTTCCTGATTGCGTTTGAATTCGTAGTCGGCGTTGATGGTCAGCGCGACAGTGGAGTTGAAGGCGTCGACCTGGACCGAATGGTCAATCACGAGGTCGCACGGAACCAGCGGGTTCACGAGATTCGCCGCTTCCGTGCTTCCAGTCATGTCCACAATGGCAGTCCGCATCGCGGCGAGATCAACCATGGCGGGTACGCCGGTGAAGTCCTGCAGCACAACGCGGCCCGGCTGGAACGGGATTTCCTGGGGAGTCACCGCCGTGGCGTCGTACCCTGCGAGCGCCCGCACATCATCCTCGGTCACCGTCTCGCCGTCGCAGTGCCGCAGACAGGCCTCAAGCAGTACGCGAATGCTGAATGGGATGGTGTTGAGATCGCGCCCAAGGTGGTCCATGACCGCTGGAAGCGAGGCGATGCGGCGGTTGCCGCAAGGCGTGTCGATGGTTCGGGTGGTGCCGAATGGATCGCGCGAGTCGGACATACGAAGAGGCTCCTGTTGAAGACCCACCAGTTTACCGAGACAGCAGCGGGCCTACACCGAATTGGCGATGAGCCGAATCTCCGGCCGCGGACCCGCCACGATGTGTCCAGCGGGAACGGATCGAGAAAGGAAGACGCCTCCAGCAACCACGCAGCCGTCACCGATCACCGTGTCGCCTCCGAGAATCGTCGCGCCTGCGTAGACGGTCACATGATTCCCCAGCGTCGGATGCCGCTTCAGGCCTCGCCTCATCACGCCGTTGTCATCGACCTCGAAGGAGCGAGCGCCAAGCGTGACACCTTGATACACCTTGCCATGGTCTCCAATCTGGGTGGTCTCGCCGATCACCACGCCGGTTCCATGATCGATGAAGAAGGACTCGCCGATCTCGGCCGCCGGGTGGATATCGATACCGGTGTCGCTGTGGGCGTGCTCTTGCATGATGCGTGGAAGCAGCGGGATTCCAACCCGGATCATCGCATGGGCAAAGCGGTGCGTGGTAAGCGCTCGGATGCCCGGATAACAGAGCATCACCTCGTCGATGTGGCACGCCGCTGGATCGCCATCGTAAGCGGCCTGCACATCAAGGCTGAGCAGATCACGAATGGCAGGCAGTGCCTCCAACACGGCGTCGGTTGCCTCTTTGGACCGGGACGATGCACCCTCATCTCCCCAATGGACGAAGGCACCTTCCACCTGATGGAGAAGGTCGCCGTGAAAGTCGGCGAGTTCTCGCTCGAGTCGCGGCGCCAGCGATTCTTCGTCAAAGTCTCGCTGCCCATGCAGTCCTGGGAAGAGAATGCCCCGAAGCCGCTCAATCAAGTGCCGCGCGGTATGAGGATCGGGCAAATGATCGGCAAACGCCCGCGCCATCCGGGCATCGCCCGCCGTCGCCGCCGCCATCTCCATCGCCAACCGCCCAACGTCCACGTGACCCTACTCTCTACTTTCTACACTCTTCCGTTGGTCAATCCCAGGCCAACCAACGGACAGGGTGGGATTCGAACCCACGATAGCCCGAAGGCTATACCGGTTTTCGAGACCGGCGCGTTCAACCGCTCCGCCACCTGTCCTCTGAAAATCGAGGGCGGCATTGTAGCGGTCCGTCGGGGTGGCCACACGCGGCGTGGCCCTCCGCCCTCGTCAGGATCCGGCCATCTCACAGGCTTGCCCGTACTGCTCGAGCACGATGAGCAGGTCGATGACGTTGACGTGGCCGGACCCGTCAAGATCCTCGACGCACAGATCACATCCGCCCCAGCGATCGATCACGCGCTCGAGGTCGAGCCAGGTCACCGCCGCATCATTGTTGACATCGCCTAGGCAGCAGTAGTCAGCCATCACGACACCCCCTTGATCGTGCCACAGTCCAACGATGTGCTCCGGCGTGC
>CAYYGU010000098.1:0-5508 GCA_964471525.1 uncultured Isosphaeraceae bacterium | reverse complement strand
ACCCAGCCCTCCCGGCCATCCACCGTGCCCCGACCGAGCCTACCGCGGGGAACATCCACTGGAATCAACTCACACAGCGGCACGATATCGATTCCGTCTGCGAGCGCTCGATCGAGAAAGGTCTCGAACAGCGCAGCCTTGGACCCACCCTCAGACTCGGCATGCACCGTCAAGACATCGAATCCGTCGTTCCGCATGCACGATCTGATGTGGTCGTTGAAGTTTTCATCGGTGATTGTCTTCCGCCCAACTGCCTCGTCCCATGTCGGTAGATTCACGCACACTTGCGGCGGGCCGGCCTCTGGTTGGAAGACGCCGTGTCCGCGGCAGTCACTGGCGTAGGTATACCCAAGCCCCTCACGCAGTGGCAACATTCCAGGTGTGCATCGCCATCCGGGGGCCGCTGTGCAGGTTGGGGATCGACCGATCGCTTCGGTCAGGGCTTCGTGGGCCATGACGATCTCTGAACGAACCGCTTCGGGCGACATTCGGTCCGCGGCGACCTGCCAGCGGTGGTGATCCCATGCATGCATGCCGATTTCGTGCCCATCACTGGCGGCGCCTCGAAGGTGCGAGGTGAGTCTTCGGTGAATAACCGGGCCGGGCCACAATGTACCCCGCAACACGATGTCCCATCCGTAGATGCTCGCCGCCTGAGACCTCAGCATCTTGGCAAGAAACGCTGGCTTGAGCAGCCGCCACAGATGCCGACCCATGTTGTCTGGTCCTGCGGTCAGAAAGACCGACGCCCGGATACCCCGCGCGTCGAGTATCCGCCGCAACACGGGCAATCCGTCGCGGGTTCCTCGAAACGTATCAACATCGATACGGAGTCCGAGGTTCATGCGCCCGTCGGAGTCTCTGCTGCCGCGGTGTTGTCCGCGCCGATCGACCGAACGTGATCTTCGATAAACCAGTCGACGGTTCGAGCGACCGAATCCTCCGTACTGATCGCCGGCGTCCACCCAAGCACACGCTTGGCGTTGCGAATAGATGGTCGCCGGTGCTGCACATCTTGGTAGCCCTTGCCGTAATACTTGCCGCTCTCGACGACGCGATACCCGGCAAATGGCGGGAATCGGTGCCGCAAGGGATGCTGATCGAAGCGTGCCACGATCATCTCGGCCAATTCCTTGATGCTCGCCTCGTTGTCGGGATTACCGATATTGATGACCTCGCCGGTGCTTCTCCCATCGGTGTCGTCGATCATGCGGAACAAACAGTCCACGCCCTCGGTCACATCGGTGAAACAACGCTTCTGCTCGCCGCCATCGACGAGTTGAATCGGCGTTCCTTCGACGAGGTTGAGGATGAGTTGGGTAATGGCCCGCGACGAGCCGATTCGTGCTGCATCCAGCGTGTCGAGCCGCGGCCCAATCCAGTTGAATGGACGGAAGAGCGTGAAATCAAGATTGTCCCGCTGGCCATACGCCCAAATGACTCGATCGAGCAACTGCTTTGAGCATGAGTAGATCCACCGCTGCTTGTTGATCGGGCCAAGCACGAGGCTCGATGAGTCTTCATCGAAGAACTCGTCGCTGCACATGCCGTAGGTTTCGCTCGTCGAGGGGAAGATGATCCGCCGGTTGTACTTCACGCAGTCACGGACGATCTGCAAGTTCTGCTCGAAGTCCAGTTCGAAGACCCGAATCGGATTGCGTACGTACTCGATCGGCGTGGCAATCGCCACCAAGGGCAAGATGACATCGCATTTGCGAACGTGGTATTCGACCCACTCCCGGTTGATCGAAATGTCGCCCTCTACATAGTGGAACCCAGGACGATCAACGAGGTGCGTGATATTGGTCGCCCGAAGATCCATGCCGTAGACCTCGTAGTCGTTGGCAAGCAGTTGCTCGGACAGGTGGCTCCCAATGAATCCATTGACGCCGAGAATCAGGACCGACCGCTTTCGGGGGGCCGCAACCGGCGCCGACTTTCCAAGCCGCATGCCATCGACGATATTCAATTCTTCCGCAAGGTGTTCACCTGTGGACCACACACCATCTTCGGCCTGCCCGGCATCGACGCGGATTGCGCCATCGCCGCAGGCAATCGTCAGGGGGTTCATCGACAAGACCGTTCCCGCTGCGGCCCCTGGAGCCCCGGGAACCACGGTCGCCTCCCACACCAGCACCTTTCGCTCACCTGCCCACGTGAAGGCCCCAGGCCAGGGGTATGTCACGCCACGCACGAGATTGTCGATGGCATCGGCGGTGTCACCCCAGTTGATGTATCCGTCTTCTGGACAACGGCCGGGATAGGTCGTGGCCATCGATGCATCTTGGGGTGTGCTGGTTGCAGTGCCGCCAGCGAGGGCGGGCAGCGTTTCGTCGAGCATGGACGCAGTGGCATCAACCAAGCGAGCGGTCAGAGTCGCTGCTGTGTCATCACGCTCGATCGAAACACGCTTCTGCGCCACAATGTCACCCGCATCCGCCGCCTCGGTCATGTGATGCAGCGTCACGCCGGTTTCCGTCTCACCGTTGATCAAGACCCAATTGATTGGACAACGGCCGCGATACTTCGGAAGAAGCGATGCGTGAACGTTGTAACAGCGGTTCGGGCACACATCGAGCATGTCCGAACCGATCATCGTGCGGTAGTGAGCCGAGAACATCGCATCGGGTTCCATGTCCCGCACCCGCTCTCTCCAGATCGGGTGGTTCACATCATCCGGCGCATGCACGGCGATACCGTGTTCTGCGGCGAGTCTCGCCACGGAGCGGAACCATCCACCCTCGTTCGGATCATCGCGGTGTGTGAATACTGCAACAACATCAATGTTGTTTCGGATCATCGCCTCGAGCGACGCAGCGCCAACCTCGTGATAGGCAAAGAGCACGGCCTTCATATCTGTACCTGCCTTTCGAGCGCGGCCGCCTTGGCCGTCTCCTTTGCCTCGGTCCCCTCAAGGTCCGAGTGACCGGCGATCCGGTCAATGAAATACCGGGGACGCCCCCGAACATCGTGATAGACGCGACCGAGATACTCGCCAAGGAGCCCCATGCCGACGAACTGAGCACCGACGAAAATGAACAGGATCGCAAAGAGCGTGAACACGCCCTCGGCGGCCCACTCGGAACCAAACACAACCCGAAGCATGAGCAGCAACGCACCAAATCCCACGCCCCCAACGGCGATCACCACACCGAACCACGAGAGCAAACGCAGCGGCGTCGTGGTCATGCTGGTGAGCAGGTCAAACTGGAGATTGACGAGTTTCCAGAGGCTGTACTTGGAATCACCCGCTGCCCGTTCGGCGTGCGTCACGTCGATCTCGGCCGCCCGCTTGGCGAAACTGTTGGCGAGCACAGGTATGAACGTACTTCGCTCACGGCACTGGAGCATTGCATCAACAACCGGCCGTCGATAGGCCCGCAGCATGCACCCGTAGTCGCTCATGCCGACACCGGTTGATTTCTTGACCATCCAGTTGATTCGAGCAGAGGCGAACCTGCGAAAGAAGGAGTCTTGCCGGTTCATTCGAATCGTGCCGACGACATCATTGCCGGACTCGATGCTCTCGACAAGCCGAGGAATCTCCTCTGGTGGGTTCTGAAGATCGGCATCGAGGGTGATCACCATGTCACCACGAGCATGGCGGAACCCGCACATAATCGCAGCATGCTGGCCGTAATTACGGTTGAGAATAATGGCGCGAATGCGCCCATCATGACGGTCTGCAGCCGCCTCGAGTTTCTCAAGTGACCCATCTCGGCTGCCATCATCGACCAGCACGATCTCCCATGCGTTTGGAAGGGGCTCGCATGCCGACGTCACCCGCTTCACGAGCACATCGATATTCTCGACCTCGTTATAGACGGGAATCACGATGGAGACGGACATGCTCACGCCGTCACCCCTACAGCAATGGTCTGGCGAATCGCGTCCACGACATCCTGCACATCAGAATCGTTCATGTCTGGGAAGAGCGGAAGTGAGCAGATTCGATTGCTATTCCACTCGGTATTCGGAAGCGTCGTACCCCGCCACGCGTCGGTGTGTTCGCGATACCACTGATGGGTGTGCGCTGCGCGGAAGTGGATTCCGGTGCCGATCTCCTTCGCCTTCATCGATTCCATAAAGGCATCACGATCCATTCCGGCAACCGCTTCGTCGACTCGAATGATGAAGAGGTGCCAGGAGTGCCGCTCGGTCGATGCCGCATCGCCAAGCGGCAGAATGCCGGGAATGCCGTCGAGCAGTTCGTGATAGCGATTCGCCAATTCCGCGCGTCGCTCAACGAGTTCGTCGAGCCGATTGAACTGCGAGTGGCCGAGCACGGCGTTCATGTCGGGAAGGTTGTACTTGAAGCCCGGCTCAAGCACCTCGGCCTGTGGGCTGCGGCCCTGCTGTCCCCGCTGCCACGCATCCACGCCAAGGCCGTGGAACCGAAGTCGTCGGACTCGATCGGCCAGCGGGACATCGTCTGTGACGAGCACGCCACCTTCGCCGCTGGAAATCGTCTTGATGGGGTGGAGGCTGAAGATCGCTGTGCCGCGGCTGCCAACTTCTTCGCCGCCCGCCCGGATTGTGCCGATGGCGTGGGCGGCGTCCTCGATCACCGCGATGCCACGGTCGGCGGCGAACTGCCTCATGGGCGCGATATCTACACACCCGCCTGCGAAATCAACTGGAATGATCGCCCGTGTCCGGTCGGTGACCGCCGCCTCAACGGCCTCGGGCGACACCATCAGCGTGTCGTGGTCTACGTCCACAAAGACGGGAGTCGCCCCGGCCATGGTGATCAGATTGACCGTCGAGACCCACGTCATCGAGGGCGTGATGACCTCGTCGCCGGGTCCCACGCCAAAGGCGTGCAGGGCCAGGTGCATGGCCGCGGTGCCGCTGGTGACGGCGACGGCGGCTCCGCAGCCAAGCCGATCGCAGATGGCCGCCTCGAATGCCGCGCAGCCCGCCCCGGTCGTGATCCAGCCGCTGCGGAGCGTTTCCGTCACGGCTGCCACATCCTCCTCGCTGATCGAGGGCCTGGCAAAGGGCAAAAAGTCGGTGCGCATAGGGGTTTGATCCAAGTCCGCGCATGGTATCAGGAGGCTGGCGATTGCCGCTCTGGATGCAGGCTGACGCCGCCTCCGAGCATGAGTGAGGCCCCAACAAGGCCCCACGAGAGTTCGAGGCAGCGGTACAGCACCAAGAACCCGACCACCTGATTGACGCTCGCCACTTCGGGGACGGCGAGCAAGGCGATGCCGAGCACTTCCATGACACCGGCGCCCTGCCACGTCAGCGGCACGGCGGCGGCGAGAAACAGAATTGGCATGACCGCGAGGATGACGGTGATGTCGTGCGTCGCGCCGATCGCCCATGCGCACGCGCCTGCTGCAGAAGCCAGCAGGACTTGCACGCCCACCGACACACCCGTCGCCGCGAGGACCGGGCCGGGGTGTTTCGCGTACGCCCGACCCGCTTCAAAGAGCCTGGCCGGCAATCCGCCGCCGAAGGTCTTGGCGACTTCTGGCATGCGAAGCCAGCCACGGGTATGTA
>CAYYGU010000097.1:0-5695 GCA_964471525.1 uncultured Isosphaeraceae bacterium | reverse complement strand
TGCTGTTCACGTTTGCGATGATCGCGATCTATCGCATCGGGTTCTGGATTCCACTTGTCGGTGTCGACCAGACCCAACTCGAGGAACTCGCGAGGCAATCCGCATCCGAGGCCACGGGCTTTGGCAAGTTGCTTGAGTACGTGTCCGTCTTCTCGGGCGGGTCCTTCAAGCAATCGACGATCTTCGGTCTGGGCATCATGCCTTATATCACGGCTGCGATCATCTTCCAGCTGCTGCAGTCGGCGGTGCCGAAGTTGCAGGAACTCAAAAAGGAAGGCGCTTCGGGTCAGCAGAAGATCACGGAATGGACCCGCTACGCAACGATCGCGATGTGCCTTATTCAGGGCTTCATGTGGATGAAGTTCTTGCAGGGACAGGGTCTTGTTCAGCCGCAGTTCCGCACGCAGGCGGGCATTTTGATCTTCTACTTCTCGGGCCTCACGGCGTTGACAGCCGGCAGCATCTTCCTGATGTGGCTTGGCGAGCAGATCGACAAGTATGGCATTGGGAATGGCGTGTCGCTCATTCTGACGGCGGGCATTGTCTCTCAGATGCCCATGGCGATCGGCTGGCTGGTCAATAACGTCGACTTCTCGCTGCAGAGTGGCGACGGAAGTGTCGGAGTGCTCGGGGTGCTGTTCCTGATCGTGGCCTTCGTGATTGTGGTGGCCGGGTCTATTTTGATCACGGTCGCGCAGCGGCGGATTCCCATTCAGCAGGCCAGACATACGCGGGGGCGGCGGACCTATGGCGGGCAGAAGCACTACCTGCCGCTGCGAGTCAATCACGCGGGCGTGATGCCGATCATCTTCGCTTCTTCGCTGCTGATTTTCCCCTCGTCCTTCCTGGGCTATCTCGCAACCTCGGTCTCTGCGGAGTCCCCGGCGTGGTGGCAGAGCCTGGTGTACTTCATGAACCGCAACTTCCAGTTCGGCGAGTACCCGTACATCGTGCTTGAGATCATTCTCATCTACTTCTTCAGCTACTTCTGGACCACCGTTGTTTTCAGTCCAGACGATATGTCGCAGCAGTTGCGGGAAAACGGCAGTTTCATACCCGGGTTGCGCCCCGGTCCGCGGACAGCGGAATACCTCGAAACCGTGGTGGAGCGGATTACCTATGTGGGCGCGGGATTCCTCGCGATCATCGCCGTGATTCCATCCATGGTGGCGCGGTATATGGATATTCCGTTCTTTGTGTCGAGCTTCCTTGGGGGAACCGGATTACTTATTGTTGTGAGCGTGGGTCTTGACCTCATTCAGCGAATTGAGGCCAACCTGCTCATGCGGAATTACAGTGGATTCATTACGGGCGGCGATTCCGCTCGGCGAGGTGGCGGTTCGTCGCCCCGTTCATAAGGAGGTCCTGCAGGACACGGCCCATGGCCAAAGAGGAAAAGATTGTCCTTGACGCAGTTGTTACCGAGGCGCTCCCGGACACCAGATTCATGGTTGAATTGGAGAACGGGCAGAAGATCCTCGCCTACATCAGCGGAAGAATGCGGAAGTTCTATATCCGTATTCTGCCCGGAGACACCGTCAAGGTCGAGATCAGTCCCTATGACATGACCAAGGGTCGAATCGTGTATCGGCAGTGAGACCAGAGGAAACAGCACCATGAAAGTCAAAAGTAGTATCAAACGAAGAACCAAGGACTGCCAGATCGTGATCCGAAAGGGCCGTCGGTACGTCATCAACAAGAAGAATCCGCGTCTGAAGGCGCGGCAGGGCTGATCGCCGCAGGCGATCCGCACGGAGCTACATCATGCCACGTATTGCAGGCATCGACATCCCCGAGAAGAAGAAGATCCGCTACTCGCTTCGGTACATCCACGGCATTGGACCGCGGTTTGCAGATGACATCCTCGCCAAGGCGGGCGTCGACCCGGACATCAAGGCGAGTGACTTGTCTGAGGCAGATGTCGTGCAAATCGCTGGGCTGATCGACGAGGAGTACATCGTCGAGGGTGCGTTGCGGCGACAGACCGCGCAGAACATCCAGCGGCTTCGGGATATTCGTTGTTATCGCGGCGATCGTCATCGTCGCGGCCTGCCGGTGCGTGGTCAACGAACCAAGTGCAATGCCCGCACCCGGAAGGGTCGGAAACGCACGGTGGCAGGTAAGAAGGGCACGAAGTGATTCGGAACAACTGAGGAGTCTGAACCGGATCAGGTCCGGAGAGAGCAACTATGGCCAAGAAGAAAGTCAGAAAGAACATCGGCAAAGCGATTGTGTATGTGAAGGCCTCCTTCAACAACACGATCATCACGTTCACCGATCTTGGTGGCGAAACGCTGTGCTGGGACTCGGCCGGAACGGTCGGGTTCAAGGGCGCCCGCAAGGCGACGCCCTTCGCAGCGACCCGCGCCGCCGAACGTTCCGCCTCCAAGGCGAAGCGAATGGGCGTTCGTGAGGTCGAGGTCCGAGTCAAGGGTCCGGGAGGCGGCCGCGAATCCGCGATCACCGGTCTCGATCACGCGGGCTTGATCGTGACCGCCGTCGAAGATCACACGCCGATTCCGCACAACGGGTGTCGGCCCAAGAAGCAGCGTCGCTGCTGAGTCAATCGGCCCGCAGGAGGGCCACCCGGTTCGGGTGCACACTGGCTTTCGTCGCGAAGCAGCAAGGCGACGATCGACCGAACACCCCGAGTCGTTTCCACTTTGGATCATTGCTGCGTAGTTGGAGTTTGTCATGCATGTTCGCTGGAGAGGATTGGAACTTCCCGCCAAGGTCGATGTCGACCGTGGGTCCCGTACAGAGTCATTCGGCCGGTTCAGCATCGAGCCGCTCGAGCGTGGCTTTGGTACAACGATCGGCAACAGTCTGCGACGCATTCTGCTGAGCAGCATCGAAGGTGCCGCGATCACGAACGTGACGGTCGGAGGTGTAGAGCACGAGTTCACGACGATTCCTGGAATGAAGGAGGACGTCACCGACCTGCTGCTGAATCTCAAGGGTCTGATCGTCGCCATGGACAGCGAGGACAACACGCCCAAGACGATGTCCCTTTCCGCTGGCGGGCCGGGTGCTGTCACCGCAGACCTCATCGAGGCTGATCCGGCGATTCGCATTCTGAACCCGGACCACGTTATCGCCACCCTCACCGAGGGCATCGATCTGAACATCGATATGACGGTCTCCCGGGGCCGGGGCTATTCGCCAGCGAGCGATCGGCATGTCCGAAGCGCCGACGAGCAGGTCATCGGCGAGATCGAGGTGGATGCGATTTACAGCCCGGTGCTGCGAGTTCGCTTCCGTGTCGAGGACACGCGGGTCGGGCAGAAGACGAACTTCGACCGACTCATCATGGACATCTGGACCGACGGCACGGTCATTCCGGAGATGGCGCTGACCGAGGCAGCCAAGATTCTCCGTAAGCACCTCAATCCGTTCGTACAGGTCGAAGAGCCGGGCGATGAGCGCGTATCTGACGATGCCGCTGCCGCGGCCGCCGTCGATGACAGCCTTGTTCGGAAGTTGAATACGCCCATCTCAGAACTGGACTTTACCGTTCGATCGGCCAACTGCCTTGAATCGGCCGGCATCGAGACTGTGGCGCAATTGGTGACTCGAAGCGAGTCGGAACTTCTGGCCCTTCGCAGCTTCGGCAAGACATCGCTGCGGGAAGTCGCCAAGAAACTCGAAGAAATGGAACTGGCGCTGGGCATGCGACTGCCCGAGGGCTACCACACGCCGGAGGCGGCCTACACGGGCTGAGCCCGCCAGACGCCCGTCGGCCACAGGGTCGATGGCAAGGAGATGTGTCATGCGAAATCGCATTCAGGGACGACAACTTGGACGGGACAGCGAGCACCGGACAGCGATGCTGCGCAATCTCGCGGCCGGTCTGTTCGAACATGGGCAGATCGAGACCACGATGCCCAAGGCCAAGGCCGTGCAGCCGTTCATCGAGAAGATCATCACGATCGCCAAGAAAGGCGGTCTGCAGGCCAGACGGCAGATCGAGGCGAGGATGAACGATCGAATGATCCATGCGTGGGTCGCAGACAGCAATGTTCCGGACTCTCGCAAGGACAATGTGTACTTCGATCTTCCATCAGCGTCCGACATCGAGTTCAACCGGTACGGCGAGCTCCGCAAGGCCCCTCGTCTGGTGCAGCACGTGATGACGGCCATCGCCGATCGCTACCGCGACCGTGACGGCGGGTACACCCGCATCATCCGCACCGGTCGGCATCGGCTCGGCGACGGCGGGGACATCGTGGTGCTGCAACTTGTCGGCGAAGAAGAGGGTCCGCAGATCGGTGGTGGCACCTCCACCCGTCGCAAGCAGGCCGACCGCCGTACTGCCTATGCCGCCTCGCTCCGCAAGGCTGAGCCGGTGGCCGAGGCTGAGGATGAAGGCACCGTTGAGGACGCAGGCGTCGAAGCGGCAGAGGCCCAGGTCGCGGCCGATGAGGCCGTCGAGGAAGCTGCTGCAACCGATGCCCCAGAGACCGAAGAAATCGCCGAGGCTGCTGCCGACAGCGATGAGGAAGTCGCTGCGGACCAGGACGAGAAGAAGTCTGAGGACTGATGGGGCGGCTTGACCGTGGGGAGCCGGGACTGCTGGCGGGACATGGTCTCTCGAAGTGGCGGATCGACCGCCGGCTTTCGCGTTCGCGGACTGCCGTGAACCCGTATCCTGCCCACCATGCTCGCTGAACTGGATACCACGCAGTCCCAGGCCCTCGCCGCGCTGGCGGCTGCTGGGGATGCCGCCTCCATGGAGGCATGGCGGATTGACTGGCTCGGCTCCAAAGGACAACTCAAGCAGTTGATGGGCCGGATGAAGGAGGTCGAGCCGGACGAGCGGCCCGCCTTTGGCCAGCGGATGAATGCCATGAAGAAGGCGTTGGAGGCGGCCTTCAAGGCGCGAAAGCAGTCGGGCAAACAGCCTGATGCTGGCCCCCCAATGGATGTCACCGAGCCCGGCCTCCCCGCGGGCCTTGGCCGCCGGCACGTGATCAGCCAGACCATTGCCGAGATCATCGAAGTGTTCGCCCGTATGGGATTCGAGCCGACGACTGGTCCCGAAGTCGAAGACGAGTGGCACAATTTCACGGCCCTCAATGTTCCCGAATCGCATCCGGCTCGCGAACCCATCGACAATTACTACCTTGAGGGTGGCGGCATCCTCCGTTCACAAACCTCGACGGTGCAGATTCGCGTGCTTGAGACCACGCCGCCGCCAGTCCGTATCGTCGCCGCCGGGCGGGTCTACCGCCCCGATACGCATGATGCGACGCACTACAGCATGTTCCACCAGGTCGAAGGACTCTTTGTCGATCGAGGCGTCACGATGGTCGATCTGAAGAGCACATTGCTTGGCTTCGCCCACGCCTTCTTCGGCGAAGAAGCCGAGGTTCGCATGCGACCAAGTTTCTTTCCCTTCACCGAGCCATCGGCCGAAGTGGACATGAAAATGCGAATCAAGGGTACATGGCAGTGGGTGGAACTTGGTGGCTGCGGCATGGTGGACCCCAATGTGCTGACAGCGCTGCACATCGACCCGGAAGAGTGGACTGGCTTTGCTTTTGGCCTCGGCGTTGAGCGGATCGCCATGCGGAAGCACGGAATCGCCGACATCAGGTGGCTGTTTGAAAACGACGCCCGCTTCCTGCGTCAATTCTGAACCACAATGCTGGAGTACACGCATGCATGACGAACAAAGCCAGGACACCTTCGGCGG
>CAYYGU010000096.1:0-5736 GCA_964471525.1 uncultured Isosphaeraceae bacterium | reverse complement strand
CCGTCCTTGAGCGGACGAATGGCGCTGATCGATCCGGGCGTCTTGCCGAGCATCTCCTTGGCCTGATAGCCCACGGCGTTGCCGTTATTGAGCACGCGGTTGGTGCCCTTGCGGACGGCCACCACGGATGGCTCATTCAAGAGAATGCCCTCGCCGCGAACGGCGACCAAGGTGTTGCAGGTGCCAAGGTCGATTCCCATATCGACGCTGAACCAGCCAAGAAGTCGATCAAGCACGGGTGAGATCCCTCCACGCAATGGCGCGGGGGGCATCATAGACCCTCCAGCGAAACTTGGGGACTCAGTCGAGGACTTTGAAGACGCCGCCGTCCGCCCGGCCATCGGAAGTACTGGAGTATTCCATATTATGGAACACCAGCCAGAGACAACCAAGCACGAGGAACAAGGCGGCGACCCCGCAAATCGCCGTAAAGACATCCGGGGCGGCCTTGGCCGATGTGGTCGCAAATCGACTCATGGATCAGCCCTGCCCTGCTATGGCGTAGGCTTTGTGGCCGGGCTTGGCCAAACCGCGTGATGTGTTCTCGAGCGAGAGAATTCCGGTCGCCCGATTCAAATCAACATCGATGATTCGCAGGCGACCGATGAAGGTCCCCCCATTGCCGACCGTCAGGAGCCACCCCTTCTGGACGCCCTCGCGGGAGCCCGCGTCGATCTCGACCATGGTCCGATCGTTCTGCCGGGTGACATCAAGTACGACGGCCTCAAGATTGCGATCGGGGGCAATACCCTCGTCTTCGGCCAATCCGCCGGACGCGATTTCGCCGAACCGACTGACGTATTCTTGCAGGGCCACTTCCATCGTTCGCTGATCGCGCTTGTACTGGGCGTTCTCTTCACGAAGCGCCCGTTGCACGGCGTCTGCGACCTGAAGTTGGCTGTCCAGTTCTGCAAGCCGCTCATCCAGTTCGACCCGTCGGCGTTCAGCCGTCAATGCTCGGGTTCGGAGCATTTCAAGGTCCGAAACAAGTTTGGCGGTCAGTTGCTCAGCAGACTTCAAACTCTGAGCAAGGCTTCGCTGGGCGCGAGCTTGGCTCTCCCGCTCGCTCTCGGCGGTGATCAACCTCGCTTCAACCTCTCCTGCCGCCATCCGGCATGCCTCCAACTCGGCCACATTGGCCTGCTGTCGCTGGCTGTAGGCGGTCAACTGCTCGGTCAACAGCGTTTCTCGGGTCAGCGTCGTTTGCCGCTCTGCACTCTGCTGCGAGCGGATGGTCTGAACCTGCGCCTTGGCGTTCAAGGCGTCCTGCCGCCAGTGTTCTTGATTCATGGTCGATACGACCACCAGCGGGACCATAAATACCGCCAAGAGCGATACCAACACGACGAAGATCTTGGTCAGAATATGCACGCTCGGCCTCTCAACGTGTTTGCCTTCTCAGCGGCGGTCGCGGAAGGAAAAGGGGTGAAGACCGCATTGTGCGCCAGTCGCCTTGACGTGTCAATCGCTCAGCGGGGGCGACTGTGGTTTGGATGCCGCAGGCAGCCGCTGAGAACGGCGAAGGATGGCCCCGGCGGCCGCCACCCGAACCCGCTCGTGAGGATCCCGGAGCAGCCTGCCAAGCGTCTGCTCACCCTCCGGGGAACGATCCAGCCCCAACACCGCCGCCACCTGCATCCGCACCTCGGGCATCTCGCTGCCGCTGAACTCGATCGCCAAGGCGGGCAAGGCCATTTTTTCATCAATTCTGGCCAGCGCTTCGGCGGCGATCAGACGAAGTTCCGGCCCGGCCTGCCTTGGACCCGTCGCAAGGGCCAAGGCTGCCATGGCTGGCACCAAGGTGCGATCCGACAACCGCCCGGCCATCTGCGAGGCGAGTGCCGTCAACTCGCCTTGGGAAGCCGGTGCGAAAAAGGCCGCTCGGATGGTCTCAAGTTGCCGGCGATCACCCAGCCGCACCAAGGCCTCGGCAAGACTCAGTTCGCTCGCGCGGATCACTTCGGGGTCCTCGACTTGAAGCGGTCGCTTCATCGCCTCCCGAAGGAGCACCGAAGCAGTTGGATTGCCGATCTCGCTGAGTACCAGCGCGGCATTGGCTCGGGTCACACGATCCATGCCGAGCACCATGGCAGATAACGGCGTCTGATCGACCTCATCGTCTCCGCACGCCACCAAGGCGAAGATCGCGGCGGCCCGGACGCTCTGGGATGGGTCGTCCAGCAACGGACGAACCAGTTCGCTGCTGCCACACAATCGACGGGTCCCCAGTGCCATCGCCGAAACGAATCTGACACCAGCATTGCGGTCCACCAAGCCTCGCAGAACAGCATCTCGCAGCGGCTCGACTTCCGGCTCGAGCATCTCAATGGCGTTGGCGCGGATCAGGGGCTGCTCGGAAGTGCTCGCTCGCCGAAGCGTGTCCATCGCCTGCCAATGAAGCGAGGCATCGGGCATCGACGGCGATGATTCGGTGCGAGCAGGCGTGTCACATCCACTGAGCATCAACGCCAGAATCGCAATCGGTCGCAGCATGCACTCGATCATACTCAAGTGACCGTTTTCGAACGGGTCCCAGCCCACCGCACGATCAGGCCAACCACAGCGAGAACCAGGCAGAGCCGCGGCAACCAATTGCCCCAGCGTGCTTGGAGCGTCTGCCCCTCGTAGCGGGGGAGATCAACCACCATCGACTCGGCGACCCGCGGGTCCAGCGAAGCGGCCGTGGTCCCATCAGGCAAAAACAGGCTGGTGATGCCGGTATTGGCAACTCGAAGCAGGGGCCGGCCCATTTCGACAGCGCGAAAAGCCGCGGCAACGGCATGGGCCTCGCGGCCGGCGTCGCTGCTGCCGAACCATCCATCGTTGCTGATGTTGATGATCGCATCCGCGTCGACGCGACCGTCGTGAACACACAGCGAGCGGGTCACGCTCGGCACAGCGTCCTCGAAGCAGACCGGCGTGGCGATTCGCCACGTGTCGCCACGCCGCGTCGTGAAATGCAGCGGCTGCGTGTGATCACCCGAATCGAGATCGAAACGCATCCCCGCGGCACCAAAGTCCATCACAACCGACTCGAGCCACGGCCACGCGCGGACGTAGGGCATTGTCTCGCCGAAAGGCGTGAGGAAGATCTTGTCGTACCGCTGCGTGAGCCCATCCGGGCCAAGAAGGACCGCACTGTTGAACCGCTGCGAGGGCACGAGCGAGCCGTCGACAATCTGGACGCCGCTCCATGTAGGCGAACCGATCAACCACGTCGTTCCAGATGCAACGACCTGCTGCATCATGAGCCGCGGCCAGCGAGCCACCGCATCGGCCTGTGAGCCGAGCGAGTCAAGCAGTCCCATGGTCGCTGGATCAAAGCCGAGCCCGGGCACCATGGTCTCCGGCCATACGACCAAGTCAGGATCGTCGAAGCCACCGGCCGTCAGAGACAGAAACGATTCGATGTCTGCTTGCTGCCGATCAAGGGGCCAGCCGATCTTGTTGTTTTGCGGCAGATTGGTCTGGACGGCCAGCACGCTCGCCGCTGGCGTCTGCGCCGGCCTTGGGCTCGGAATGACCGATGCCACCACGATCAATGCGGCCGGGCACACCCACTCCCAGGTGCGGGGCTGCCAACGTCCACTGGGCAGCACCGCAGCGAGCAGGCCTCCGGTTGAGAAAACCAGCAGGCTGCACGCCCACACGCCGCCCACGCTGGCAACCATGATCTGGGGGCTCCCCCACAGGGCATGTCCTGCCAGGTGAAAGGGCCAGGCATCAAACAGAATCTCTGCGCGGATGTATTCAAGCGACAGCCCCAGAACCCCCACGGTCACACTGAGCGGAATCGCCAGTGGCCCGCGGTCGACCCACCGAATCAGGACGGCAAGCATGGCCGGGTAGGCCGCGGAATACATCGCCAGCGGTATCCATCCCGCCGCGGACACATCACGAACCCAGACGAGCACGAACAGCCACGGCACCAGGAACAGCACCCACGCGGCCCCCAACACCGTCCAATACCCACCAGCGGCAACCGCGGCTCGAACCAGCACACCGACCCAGACGATGGCGGACAGACCGACCAAGCCCGGTGGAAGAATGCCGCCGGGTTGAACACACCACCACGCCGCCGACGCACACGCGAGCCAGAGCAGCGTCTGCCACCAGCGATCAGGCACACCCCGGCGAGACCTATTTCCCCGCATAGTCAATGAGGCTGGATACCTCGCTGCGAAGATCCTGCCGATCGACGACGCGATCGATGAAGCCGTGCGCTCGCAGGAACTCGCTGCGCTGGAAGCCTTCCGGAAGATCCTGCCTGATGGTGTTCTTGATCACCCGCGGGCCAGCGAACCCAATGAGCGCATCCGGTTCGGCAAGAATCACATCACCGAGCATCGCAAAGCTGGCTGTCACGCCGCCGGTTGTCGGATCGGTCAGGACCGAGATATACAAGCCGCCCGCCTCATCGAAACGAGCGATCGCTGCAGAGGTCTTCGCCATCTGCATGAGCGACAGGCCAGACTCCATCATCCGGGCGCCGCCCGAAGCCGATACGACGATCAAGGGCAGATCCTGGGCGACAGCCAACTCGACGGCCATCGCGATCTTCTCGCCAACGGCCGACCCCATCGACCCACCGAGGAATCGGAAGTCCATCGCGACAAGCACGACCTTCCGGCCCTTGATGAACGCCGTGCCGCACCGAACGGCCTCGCTGGAATTGGTCTTCTTTCTCGCTGCCGCGAGCCGGTCGGGATACGGTTTGGAATCAACGAAGCCAAGCGGGTCGCCCGAGACGACCTCTTGGCCGAACTCGTCGAACGAGTCGGGATCGGCCAGTTGCGTGATCCGCTCCGGCGCAGAAATGCGGAAATGGTGGCGGCATTCCGGACAGACGCTCAGGTTGTTCTCAAGCGCCCGGCGAAAGAGGATGGCCCCGCAGGAAGCGCAGCGAACCCACAGCCCTTCCGGGACCGGCTTCTTGCGAGTAGCCGTCGCCACATCGGCATCCGTCCATGATCGAGCATCGGGGTCAGCCATGGGCTGCGAGGATATCAGTCCTCTCCCCGAATCGCCTCAATGGGTGTGGCGTAGGCCTCGCTGCCAAAGATGGCCGAAGCGCTCACAAGCATGTTGCATCCCGCCTCACGGCACGCAGGGGCGGTGCTGGGGGACACCCCGCCATCCATCTGAATCCACGCGCCCAGGCCAAGCGAGGCACGAATGGCAGCCACCTTGGGCAGCACTTCATCGATGAAGGCTTGCCCGGAGTAGCCCGGGTGAACGCTCATCACGAGGAAGAGTTCGAACACATCTGCAAGTTCCAGCAGGCCATCGATCGGTGTGTCCGGGTTGATCGCCAATCCTGCCGTACAACCCGCAGCGTGAATCTCCGAGGCGAGAACACGATGATCGACCGCGGACTCGATATGAATGGTCTGATGATCGGCGCCCGCAGCGGCGAATGACTCGATGAAATCGCCAGGGCGTTCAACCATCAGGTGCACATCGAGCAAGGCATTCGGCAGGTGCGAGCGGATCGCGGCGCAGACGGCAGGTCCCATCGAAAGGTTGGGGACAAAGTGGCCGTCCATGACATCGATATGCAAGGCGTCGGCACCGGCGAGAAGTGCCGCCTCCGCCTCGGCTGCAAGCCTTCCAAAATCCGCCGACAGAACGGACGCACCAACCAACCGCTCACCCGGATTCGCCGAGGAACCAAACCCAACGCTCACCGACTCATCCACTTCAACCCTTGACATGTTGTTTGTATGCCATCCACTG
>CAYYGU010000095.1:0-5912 GCA_964471525.1 uncultured Isosphaeraceae bacterium | reverse complement strand
CCTTTCGACCTATCATTCGGAGATGGACTCCGATGCCGGCGACATCACCCGCCTCCTCAACGCCACAGGCGAGGATCAGACCGAGGCCATGAATCGAGTCGCCACGGCGCTGATGGGCGATCTGCGGCGCATCGCCGGGGCTCATTTCAGCCGCGAATACGACCGGATCACGCTGCAACCGACGATCATCGTCAACGAAGCGTGGATGCGACTGGCCGCCCACGACCGCTGCAAGTGGCGCAGCCGCGAGCACTTCCTATCCGTCGCCTCCATGGCGATGCGCCGACTGCTGGTCGACCACGCACGAAAACGGAACTCATTGATCCGCGGCGGCGAGGCACGACGCGTTCAAGTCACAGCGAGTCACGCCGCGCCACAGGACAGACATGCGGCACTCGATATCGACGCGTTGAGCCTAGCGCTGGACGATCTGGAGGCGCTCGACCCGGAACTCGCCCGCGTCGTGGACCTGCGGTTCCTCGCCGGGCTCACGGTCGAGCAGGTCGCCGAGGTCACCGGCCTCTCGTGTGCCACCGTCAAGCGTCGGTGGCGGGTGGCCCGCGGTTGGCTTCGGACCCGTTTGGAGGCAGTGGATGGTTGATCGACAGTTCGTACAGGCTCGACGCATCGCCGAACAGGCGCTGGACGTCGCCAACGACGACCGCACCGCCGCTGAACAACTGATCGCCGAAGCCGAGGGTTCAGAGGGCTATCTGGAGGGCGTCAATCTCGATCTGACCCCGGGCGGAGCCCCGCACGAACACCCCGTCCTGCCCGAGCGCATCGGGCCCTTCAAGGGCACCGCACGACACCGATCTGCGCCAAAGAAGAACGGAGGACGAATGGACAACCATGAGACGAACGGCCGGGCCAGAACTGGAGATCCCACGAAGACCCGAAGGCTCAAGCGGACAATTACAGTTGTGCTCGCATTGGTGGCAACGGGGGCCAATGCGGGACCTCCGGACATACAAACGATTCTTGATGAGCGAGTCGAGGCTGGATTAGCTCCCGGAATCGTGGTGGGCATGCTGCATGATGATGGATCCACAGAGTTCATCAGCGCAGGGACCCTGCAGGCGGGCGGCACAACAATGGTCGATGAACATACGATCTTCGAGATCGGCTCAATCACCAAGGTATTCACAACACTGATCGCCGCTCGTATGGAGGAGAACGGACTGCTTTCGCTTGGCGATCCTGTCCAGCAGTATCTGCCCGCGAAGATCAAGGTCCCGGAGAAAGACGGACAAACGATCACGCTTCGGCATCTGGCATCACATACGTCCGGTCTGCCACGACTACCAGACAACTTTCACCCAGCCGATCCAGCCAACCCCTACGCCGATTACACACCGGAACGCATGTATGCCTTTCTCGGCGACCACGACTTGGCGGACCCGCCAGGGACTGGACCGGCCTATTCGAATCTCGGCATGGGGCTGCTCGGGCACGCCCTCGAGTTGCGAGCGGACAAGCCGTACGAGGATCTCGTTCAAGCTGAAGTTTGCGAGCCACTGAACATGACGAGCACGAGTTGCCGCCCTCGGCCGCAGGATGCATCACGAGTTGCTTCTGCTCACAGGGGCCTGCAGCCAGTTGTGGCATGGGACTTCAGTGCGATGGCAGGCTGTGGCGATATCAATTCGACAGCAACTGACATGCTGACCTTTGCTGCGGCGAACATGGGCCAGAACAAATCCCCGCTGCATGAAGCGATGCGGAAGTGCCAGACACCAGTCGTGCCGGGACAGGGGCTTGGATGGGGGATTGGATACGACGCGAAAGGCAAACGAGTGACTCATGGTGGTGGCACGGGGGGATTTGCCAGTTACCTCTGCGTGCTGCCGGATTCGGGAGAAGCTGTCATCGTTCTGGCAAACTCGAGCTATCGTGGGGTCGATCAGATCGGCCAGCACGCACTCAACGGGGAATACCCGTTGGACCTACTACCGCCCAAAGCCGCTGCGCTGGATGAGTTTCTCGGCGTCTTCCAGCTCGGAGCTACCGGGCCGGAGTTCACTATCACTCGAGAAGAACGCCAGTTGATGGCCAGATTGTCCGGGCAAGAGGCAGTGCCGGTCTATCTCGCCGGCGGCGACCGGTTTGAGTATCGCGTTGTCAAAGCGGAACTGACCTTCGGCCGGAATCGCAGCGGCGAAATCAACCGCCTGGTTCTTCACCAGAATGGTCAACATCAGGAAGCGTTGAAGCGACCAACTCAACCGCAGACATCTCACCATGACGACTACACCGGAACCTATCGGATGGCGTTGGGCAGGGAGTTCTCGGTGAAGGATGACCGTGGCAATCTCGCGATTCGGCTGAGTGGCCAGCGGCAGCTTCCGGTTGTTCAGGTCGGTCGCGACCGCTTCGAGTACAAGGACGTCGAAGCACAAGTCAGCTTTCTTCGGGATGCGGACGGCAGCGTCAATCGTCTGGTGTTGCACCAGAATGGTGCCCATATCGAGGCAGCAAAGAAGCCATGATCATGTCCATGTCGCTATCGGCGTCCACGATGGCGGCGTTGACGACTATCGCGAATGCGTGGATCTGCTCACCACCCGTGCGGTCAAGAGCCCTCGTGAGGCAGCCTCTCAGCAGGATCTCGAAGACACGCTGATCGACATGGCCGACGGGACAACACTGGACACCCACCAATTTGCCCGTCCGGCCGAAACGCACGCTGGCCTCGCGAACCGCATTGCTCATTGCTGTGCTCATTGCTGGACACCCTGTGGTGGCCTACGAAAAACGGGCGCTCCCCTTAGACGGCATACTGCTCGCCCTGCTGGCCGAATTCGGCTGCGGTGGCTGAATCAGGACCTGATTATCCTCAAAGAACCCAATTATCGCCTCGGGAGTTGCCCATGCTTCCCGTATGGTGGTCCTCGTGTAGGGACTTCGGTCTCAAGAGCAAGAGGAGTTCATCAAGATGCGTTACCGATTCTGTACGCCCACCCGGGCGATCGCTGCTGTTGCCTTGCTGGCTGGTGCCAGCGCTGCAACCGCGTCCACAAACGGCCTGAAACCCGGCCACCTTCCCATCAATGCAATTGACCTCATCCAGATGCCCGGCATCGACGTCGATCTGTTGCAGCATGAGGATGCGCTTCGTGATGAGAAGGGCCTTCCACTACGATTTGCGGTTCCAAACGATGTGTCAATCTCGCCAACCACACACGGCACCTGGGAACGACTCGGCAACGGTCAATTGATGTGGCGGCTGCGAGTCTTCTCTGAAGGCGCATCGCATCTGAACTTCGGCTTCGACGTCTTCGACCTTCCTCGCTCAGCGAGTTTGACGGTCTATAGCCTCGATGGCTTCGATGTCATGACGACCGTGACCGCAGCAGAGAACCCCTCGAACGGTGAACTCTGGACCCGCGTCATCCACGGCGAAGAGGTTGTGATCGAAGCAACCATGGACCCGCGGTATCGCAACGACTTTGCCAGTGGCCTGCGAATCACATCGATCAACGAAGGCTACCGTGGTCTCGGCGCGCCCGATTACCGTGGCTCCAGCGAGGCCTGCAATATCGATGTCGTGTGCGCAGAGGGCGACCCCTGGCAGAATGAGATCCCCTCGGTCGGCGTCTATACGCTGAATGGGTATCTGACATGCACCGGCTTCATGGTCAACAACACCGCCAATGATCAACGCCCGCTCTTCATGACGGCCGATCACTGCGGCATTTCCAATAGCAACGAGAGTTCCCTCGTCGTCTACTGGAACCACCAGAATTCCTACTGTCGAACGCCAGGAAGCGGCGACAGCGGCGGAAACGGCGATGGCACGTGGAATCAGTACACCAACGGCTGCAACTTCCTCGATGACGACGGGTATTACGACTCGACGCTCGTGGAACTCAACTCCTCGCCCAACCCGGCGTGGGGCGTCACGTTCGCCGGGTGGTCCCGGTCGAACTCGGCTTCGAATGGCGCGGGCATCCATCATCCGGAAGCCGCTGAGAAGCGGATCAGTTTCCCGGATGTCACAGCCAATGAGAGCCAGTACTGGCGAGTCAACTGGGGTGAGGGTCGAACGGCCCCCGGCTCCTCCGGCTCACCGCTGTTTGACAGCAACCACCGGGCCATCGGTACGCTGTGCTGCGGCTCCTCCTACTGCTACAACGACTACGACGACTACTACGGCCGCGGCTTTGCGGGCGCATGGTCGGGCATGTCGGCCCACCTCGATCCACTCGGAAGCAATGCCGAGGGCATCGACACGCTCGTCCCGGGCGGCGGCGGTGACCCAAGCGGCGCCTGCTGCACGGGTACCTCCTGCTCCTACGTCACGCAGGCCGATTGCTCGGCTGCTGGCGGGAAATACCTGGGCGACTACGTGAGTTGCTCGGGCAACCCATGTGATGGCAGCGACCCAACGGGTGCCTGCTGCGTTGGTGGATCCTGCACCGAAGTGACCGAAGCAGACTGCGCCGCTCTTGGCGGCAGTTATCAAGGCAACGGTTCAAGTTGCGCGAGCAATCCCTGCGGAAGCGGCGGATGCCCCGCTGGTGAGATCGAGGACTGCAATGGCAACTGCTGCCCCGACTCCTGGGTTGGCGACGGCTACTGCGACGACGGCACCTACTCCTGGAACGGCGTGCCGATCTACCTCAACTGCGACGCGTTCAACTGCGACGGTGGCGACTGCACCGATTGTGGTGGCGGCGGCGGATGCCCCGCTGGTGAGATCGAGGACTGCAATGGCAACTGCTGCCCCGACTCCTGGGTTGGCGACGGCTACTGCGACGACGGCACCTACTCCTGGAACGGCGTGCCGATCTACCTCAACTGCGACGCGTTCAACTGCGACGGTGGCGACTGCACCGATTGCGGTGGCGGCGGCGGTTCGGGCGGATGCTGCCTCGGCACGTCCTGCTCGGTCGAGACCGCGGACGATTGCAATGCCATGGGTGGCACCTACCTCGGTGACGGCACCAGCTGCGCGGGCGATCCGTGCGGCGGCGGTGGCGGCGACTGTGATCCAGGCTGGACCATGGATTGCCAAGGCACCTGCTTCCCCGACTACGTCTTCGATGCGTGGTTGGGCGACGGCTACTGCGACGATGGCTCGTACATCCCGTACGACTATGGCTGCGATGAATGCCCACCGGGCGTCCCGTTCTACGCGAACTGTGACACCTTCGACTGCGACTTCGGCGACTGTGATCCGTCACAGTGCGATGGTGGTGGTGGCGACACCGGCGCCTGCTGCGTCGATACGGCCTGTTCGGTCGGAAGCGAAGCCGACTGCCTCGCAGCCGGTGGCTCCTACCTCGGCAACGGCACCACCTGCTCGGGCGATCCGTGCGGCGGTGGCGGCGGATGTCCCGCCGGTGAGATCGAGGACTGCTTCGGCAATTGCTGCCCCGACTACTGGGTTGGTGATGGCTACTGCGACGATGGCACCTATGAGTGGAACGGCGTGCCGATCTACCTCAACTGCGATCAGTTCGATTGTGACGGCGGCGACTGCGATCCTTCGCAGTGTGAGGGCGGCGGTGATCCCACCGGTGCCTGCTGCGTCGGCACATCCTGCTCGGTCACGACCGAGGCGGATTGCAGTGGCGCCTACCTCGGTGACGGCACCGACTGCTCGGGTAATCCGTGCGGCAGTGATCCGACCGGCGGCTGCTGTGTCGGTACGTCTTGCTCGGTCACGACCGAGGCGGACTGCGGAGGCACCTACCTCGGTGACGGCACCGACTGCGCGGGCGACCCGTGCGGCGGTGGCGATCCGACCGGTGCCTGCTGCGTCGGCACATCCTGCTCGGTCACAACCGAGGCGGACTGCGGAGGCACGTACCTCGGTGACGGCACCGACTGCGCAGGTGATCCCTGCGGTGGTGGCGGCGGCGACGATGTCGTGATTGCCTACAGCATCGTTGGGAGAGACCGGCTCT
>CAYYGU010000094.1:0-5955 GCA_964471525.1 uncultured Isosphaeraceae bacterium | reverse complement strand
CTCAGGGCGGCATCGGCCAGATTGCATATCCGATGGTGGCCGACATCAAGCACGAAATCTGCCGCGCCTACGGCGTGCAGCACCCGGATGGACCAGCACTTCGCGGCTCTTTCCTCATCGACGCCAGTGGCGTCGTGCGGCATCAGGTCGTGAATGACCTTCCACTCGGACGGAACATCGACGAGATGATTCGCATGGTTGATGCGCTGAAGTTTCACGAGGAGAACGGCGAAGTGTGTCCAGCTGGCTGGGCGAGCGGTGAGGATGCCATGACACCGTCGGCCGATGGCGTGGCCGATTATCTCTCCTCACATGCCGAGGTATTGTGATCAGGTCGAGTCGCGCGTGCGAGTTTCCTTGATCTTCAATCTGATGTGCCAGAAATACTGCGCCTTGAATCGCGCAATGGCGAATCCGGCGCGACCGTCGAGGAATCCACGTTTGGCGATCAGTGAGACCAGGTAGTAGGCCAGGGGGAACCACCACCGCTCGATCTTGCCGTATTTCGACCGTTGTCGCGGCGTCAAATCCGACCATGCGGCACTTCCGCGAGGTCCAAGGGCGAGGTATCGCTTGGCTTCCCAAGACGAGTACTCGTTGTGCTTGCCGATGTAGGACTCAAGCCCGCGGCGATCATCGTGGTCGATGGGCGAGCGAATGGTCCCGATGGTGCCATCAAGAACCGGGTGTTCGTGGATTTCCATGTCGAGGTGGCTCCAGCGATCCTCGTCGATCCGCTCGTATCGACCAGCGTCCGGACGGAAGAAGGCCAACTTCGAAAACGGGTCGCCGTGCCGCAGGAACTTCCCCATGAACCAGTTGTGAAAGGTCAGCCAGTAGCCGACATGCTGATTGGATCGAGCCGCCGCGTCGACCTCATCGCAGAATTCGTCACTGATAATCTCATCGGCATCAAGAAACAGCACCCAGTCGGTCTGGAGTTGGTGGTTGTCAAGGAACCAGTTTCGCTTCTTGGGAAACTGGCCGTTCCATCGGAATTGCACCACTTCGGCGCCATGGTGCTTGGCCACTTCGGGCGTGCCATCATCGCTTCCGGAGTCGACGACATACACCTTGGCGAATCGCGAGAGTTGTTCGAGGCAGCGGGGAAGGTTCTTCGCCTCGTTCTTGACGGGGACGACGACGGTGATTGGGATCGGCTCGCTCATGAGGCGGCCATGGTAGCCCAAGCCAAATGCCGACGGGCTTCCAGCGTAGGCTGGAAGCCCGTCGAGGATGTCATCACGGCGTCGCCATCAGATCATGGATCGGCAGACAAGCCATCGTGGATCACATCGAGCAGGGTTTCGTTTCGGTCGCCCGTGACTTCCCAGAACATGATGCCGCCGAGGTCGAGTTCCTCAACATAGTCGACCTTGTGCTGCATCGACTCGGCATCGTCATAGGAGATGAAGTGTCCGCCGTGCTGCGAGGCGCTGTAGAGCCACGGCACCTTGGCCTGATCGTCCCAGTAGCGGGTGTAGTCGCCACTGGCGAGGAAGTCCTCGATTTGGGAGAAGTCATTGACGCCCGTAGCACCGCTGGACCAGTCATCCCAAGTGCCGGGCGGTACTGTGGAACCGGATTGGAACAGCCCGCCGTTGTTGCTGCCCACGCCGCCCCAGGCTCGGCCATAGAAGGGGACACCCATCACGACCTTGGTGGAGTCCACGCCGGCATCGAGCCAGGGCTGCACCGAGGCCGCAGCGTTGTAGTGCAGCCGGACATTGTCATTGGACGAGGGGTTTGCGGTGTTGGCATGCAAGCCCGAGTGGTGCGCCGCGATGGACAGATCCCAGGCGCCTGCGAAGTCGTAGGACATGGTGTTGATCCAGTCGCACTGGGCGGCGATACCGGCGAGGTCGTAATTGGCGAGTTTGTCAACACCGCCAGCTGCGGCGATCGTGAGAAGGTACTCGCGGCCATCTTCTTCGGCTGCCGCGTCGAGTTGAGCGCGGAGTTCTTCCATGAGCAGCGTGTAGTTGCCGCGATCCTCCGGGCGATAGGTATTCCCGCCCAGACCGCAGCACACGGGGTATTCCCAGTCGATATCAACACCATCGAAGTTGTACGCGCGAATGAAGTCCACGCATGATTCGGCGAAGACGCTGCGAGAATCATCGGTGAGCGCGATGTCACTGAACTTGCCGGACCATGTCCAGCCGCCGACCGAGATCAGCGTCTTGAGATGAGGATGCGCCGACTTCAGGACGTTGTTGATCTGGTTGTAGGTACCTCGGTACGGTTGATCCCACGTATCGCCTGGATAGGACTTGTCGATGGCGGCATAGGAGTCGCCGATCGCGATGCGGCCATCGTCGCCGATGTTTGCGAAGGCGTAGTTCAGGTGGGTGATCTTGTCGACCGGGATGTCCGAGGGCTGGTAGTCGCGGCCGTAGATGCCCCACTCGATGTAGTAGGCAACGATGCGATCATCAGGGTCCGAATCGCTCCCGCCGCTGTTGCCCTCACTCCCCTCGTCGCTGCCATCTCCGGAGTCGCCTCCATCGTCGCCACCATTGTCCTCACCATTGTCGTCACCGTTCTCGCCGCCGCCGTCGCCGCCGGGGTCGCCGCCCTCCTCACCTTCACCACTGCTGCCACATGCCCCAAAGACCATCAGCATGACCATCAGGTCATTGGCGTCGATGCCTCCACCGCCATCGAAGTCACCGTGGCAATTGGTAGGGTCAGCGCAGGCCCCCCAATGTGTGACCAGTGCGAGGATGTCGTTGATATCGACAACGGAGTCGCCATTGAGATCCTGCTCGCATGAACCACCACCGGACTGTGAAGGGGGAATGGAGACGATGTCGTCGTAGTATCGCTGCACTTTGGTGATCCACCAGGAACCATCGGTCGGTTCGCCGGCAGCCGTATCGCTTCGGGGTGTTCCCTGTGTACTTGATCCCACACCGGCGCCAAACAGGACAGCAATCGTGCCGGCATCGGCGGTTTGCTGCATATGGCTGCCCCATGTCACCTCATTGCCGTTGAGGGATATGGATGGGTCTTGAGACGCATTGGCTGAGAAGTGTTCAAGCCGATCTCCACTGGTTGCAAAACTGTCCCCGAGGAAGAAGGTCCCGGCGGAGTCTTCATAGTGTTGATGCGTGTTGTCCAACACAGGAAACGAGGCGCCAGCAGCATCAACTTCCATGCTGTCATTGATATGGCCGACCGGGATTTGCCACAGTACTGTTGGTCCACCGCCAACCTCGCCAACAGACTTGACGACTTCGAGGTAGTTGAGCCAATGATCGTTGTTCCAGAACCAGGCCGATGACGCAGGGTCAGTGGCCGCCGAGGCCGTCGTGCCAGCCGCATCGAGACCGTACTTGTCGATCGATATGAAGTCGGCGCCATACGACATCACTCCGGCATCTGCATACCACTGGGCCATTGCTCGGGCTTCTTCGGCAATGGCCGCACGACCCTGATTGATGCCCATCGTGTCGCTGAGATGGACAAGACCCGTGCCCGGAACGCCGACACCCGTGTGTCCACCTGCTGGAGAAGCCCAGAGGTTGAACTGCCAGCCGAAGATTGCGTTGGGTAGCTCGCGGTTGATGATGTAGTTGACGGCCTTGACGAACCCGTCAATCGAGTTGTCGAAGTCGGGATCATCGGCCACGGCGAGGATTGGCTGGCCATCCACGCCGGTGGCGGTGTAGGCCGCCGACACCTGTGGCGATCCGCTGATGCCGACCGACCACGACGATTGCGTTGGGCTCAGCCCGGCCTGCGCGAAGTAGCCGAGCAAGTCCGGTTCCACCACGACCATCACTGGCCAGCCATCCTGTGATTCGGCGCGGGCCAGATCAAGCATGAAGTCGAGGTCCTGCCAGTAGGCGGCCATGTACGCAGCATCAAAGAGGTGCTCGCTGTTGGACCAGTAGGACTCGCCGCCATCCGGAACGTTGTACCAGACGAAACATGGAATCATCCCGAGTTGCTTGCTGTTTCGGATGTAGTCAGTCACCCGCGCGCCATCTTCGGAAGTCCAAGATCGCCAGCCGTTGATTGGGCCGCCGTTGAGGTAGATGTAGCGAACATCGACGCGGCGGTTGGCATCGCCCTGTCCGAAATCCCGAAAGAACTCCAGGTGCGATGCCACGTCCTCACTGACGCTTCCAACGGCGAGGTAATCAGGGAGCCCGGGCATGCTGCCGTCGGCTTCGCGAATGGCGACGCCAAGCAGGATTCGCTCGCCGCTGGTAGCGTCATCCACACGGATCGATCCGAATCCTGGCGACTTGGCCTGAAGAACAAGTTCACCGTTCTCGATCGATACATCCAGGACATCCGGATTGTTCGTGCCGGCGGAGAGCGAGGCACCCTCGCCGGAGGTCAACGCGACTACTGAACGCCCGATGTCGACGATCGTCGCGGAAGTGCTTCGGTCCTTGAACCCGAGCACGTCGGATGCTGCGTCCTCGCCACCGGATGATTCTCCGCCTTCATTGTTCTCACCAGCGGCGACTGCCATTGAGATCGGCAGGCCGTTCAAAGAGGAGTCGGCGAAGGATGGGGGCCACGACCCGGCCGCGGTGAACCCGATCGATCGAGATGAGCCCGGTTCAATGGTCGCGTTCCACGACTCGTTGACGATCGTGGCGGCGTCCCCTTCCAAAGCGTAGAGGCCGTTCCAGAGGCTCTCGATGGCCGGGCCATTGGTCCACTGGAGCGTCCAGCCGTCGATCGCAGGCGATCCGACCGGATTCTCGATGGTCATGGAGGCCGTGTAACCGCCGGCCCAGCCCGAAGACTGTTCGACGAGGATCGATGGCTGGGCTGTGGAGAGGGTGGATACGGCCAGGGCGGCCAGCGCGGGAAGTGAGGTGTGAGTCATGGGGCATGGTCTCCGTGGGCGATAGGGGTAGGTGTACGAAACAAGGAGTCATCCGAGTTCGATCGGCGGACCAAATCGCCATGTGAGCTTCGTGAGGCCCGAATCATGCCGGTTGCAGGGCATGAACGGCCAGTCCGGAAGGCTGTTCGGTATGATCGCCCGCCCCCGACGCCCTGATGGCCTTTCGGGGTCGCCAACGCCCCACACCGAGATTCCCTTTGCCGCTGACTGCCCCCCGCATGCCTGGATGGACACGCTTGGTCTGCCGGTACGGCGTCGCTGAGGTCGTTCAATGGCAGGCCTGAGGTTCAGCGACCGTTTGCGGTGGGCGAGCAAGTTTGCATCGCACGGGCGCAAGATCGCGAGCATTACGCCATCGAGCCGATGGCTTTCGCGGACAATGTGTCGAGATGTCGACCCGAGCCGACCACAGATCATTCTGGAACTCGGCGCTGGCACCGGACCAGTGACAGAAGTGATTTGCCAATCCATGCATCCAGAGAGCCGTCTCATCGCGGTGGAAGTGGATCGTGATCTCCACGCCATTGCGTCGAAGCGTTGCCCTGATGTGGAGATCGTTCACGGAAGTGCGGGAGATATTGATGCGATCCTCGATGCGTGCGAAGTCGAATCGGTCGATTGCGTCCTGTCGTGCCTGCCCACACCAAGCCTTCCACAGGAAGTCAATCGTCTGATCCTGGATGCGTGGTCTCGGCGATGTACCTCGGGAACATTCACGCAAATCACACAGATTCCCTGGTACTACATGCCAATGTACAAGCGTGTTTTTGAAGACGTATCGTTCTCACTTGTGACGATGAACTGCCCGCCCGCAGGCGTATACCACTGTCGATCGCTGCGGGCCGACTTCGATTCGCCGCAGCGACTTCCCGGCAAGCCGTAACGATGGGAATGAGCCGACGAGTATGGATCCACGTTGCGGCGGCGTGTTTGATGGCGATTGGAGGGTGCGAACCCCCGCCCGATGCGACAAGGCCACAAGGAATTCGAATCGCAAGTTTGAGCCCGGCGATGACCACGACGCTGCAGCAGGCCGGACTCGGGAAGTACCTCGTCGGCCGCTCGGCATTCTGCCGCGGCGT
>CAYYGU010000093.1:0-6081 GCA_964471525.1 uncultured Isosphaeraceae bacterium | reverse complement strand
ACAGATGCAGGTAATGGCCAACCTCGTGGCTCAACGTCGTCGTATTGCCAAACCATGGAATGGCGTAGTTGGACATAACGATGCCCTGTGTACTGGCCCACGGATAGCTCGAAATCCCACCTGCCCAACTGAAGTCCGGAACCATGTACACGTTGATCGCGCCGTCGACGACATCGGTACTCCGCAACGCATTGACTTCCTCATTGTCATCCCAATCCCACACGACGGTGTAGAACGAATCGTCATCGATGAACAGCGTATCGCCGTACTTCACCAGCTCAACGCCTGCGCCTGTCAGATGGCCGTTGGCAGTGGCCAAGAGGTCCTCGATATGTCCGTCCGGTTGATACAACCCCCCACTGCCATCGTTGTGACGGATGATGTGGAAGGCGACCCGCAACTGTACGACTCCATCGCGGCTGTCCTGCCATCGGTACTCGCGGGCCTGCGCCCAGGTGCCGTCCTCCAGATACCGCTGCGTCTTCGCGGTGGCGTCCCGGTCTGGAACAGTGCCGCAATAACCCGCGGCCTGCGCCGAGCCACTCCAGCCCATGGCGGCCACAACGGCCATCGGCATGACAAGAACGGCACATCTCGATCGAGTTCTGAAAGCGCCGGTGTGTGTCGGACTGCTCATGGGATGCGTGACTTCCTCTTGTATCAATGAGATGTCGCAACTCCGATTCCAACCGCCTCCCCGCCCACCTGTGCCCTAGGCTCCATTATCTAAGATCCTCCCAGAAGCAGCCACCCCTCGCACTCCCACTTTCCATGTGGATCTCGGGCGGGTTCCTGCTAGAGTGGGGACGATCAGCCGGGCGAGTAGCGGCCCGCCCGACCGACGCCCCCGTGAGAGAACGGAGGAGAACGGTCCCCGGAAGGATGTGCGAGCCACCCCCATTGCTCGCGCACACTTTCAATGCAGTAACCGTACTTTTTCATCTCATCAGGGGATCATCGGCCCCTCAGGGGTCGTGAACGGGCCATGGGAGCCCGGGATGTGGTGAGGTGGATCATGGGTGACATGCCCAAGACAACATCCGATCAGCGGGCTGACCAGACGGCCCCCGCCTCCACGCACGATGTGACGCTGCTGATCGATTCGTGGAAGGGCGGCGACGGCGAGGCCTTGAATGATCTGTTCGCGCTGACCTTCGAGAATCTGCGGGAGATGGCGCGGGTGCAGATGAACGCCGAACTTCCGGGACACACGCTCCAAGCGACGGCGCTCGTGAGCGAAGTCTTTCTGCGGCTTGCAGGACAATCCCCCGACCACCTCACAGACCGCAAGGCCTTCTTCTGCACCGCGGCGCGGGCCATGAAACAGATTCGCATCGAGCAGGCGCGTCGGCGCAATGCCATCAAGCGCGGCGGTGATCGCGTCCGCGTGCCACTGCAACTCGCCATCGGCGGCCTCGCCCATGAAACCGAACCGGACGATCGCATACTGCTGCTCGATCAGGCACTCTCGCAGCTTGCCGAACTGTTTCCGCAGCACCACGACCTTACGTTGCTGCTGTACTGCGGCGGGCTCGACACCGAGCAGGCCGGTCAGGTACTGGGCATCGCGCGCCGCACCGTGCAGCGTGACTGGAAGTTCGCAAGGGCCTTCCTGCGGGCGCAGATGAGCCGGATGGTGGTCGAGGATTCCTCGCTGCCGACGGCCTCATGAGCGAACCACCACCAGCCAATCTGTGGAAACAGGCGGAGCTGATCTTCCACAGGGTGGCGCCGCTTTCACGCGATCAGCGCGCAGAGGCCGCCGCGGATGCCTGTGGCGATGACGCCGCCCTCCTCGCCGCGGTGCAGACCCTGCTCGCCGCTGGCGATGAAGTCGAAGCCGAAGACGCCTCTCACGCCGATCAGCCACCACGCGATGAACCCGACGACGACCCATTGATCGGCTGCGATGTCGGCCACTTTCACATCATCCGCCGCATCGGCGTTGGTGGCATGGGGCGCGTGTACGAAGCGGAGCAGTCGCAGCCCCATCGGCGGGTGGCGTTGAAGATCCTTCGCCGCGGGCTGGCATCGCGCTCAACCCTCAAACGCTTCCGAGGTGAAATCGAAGTCCTCGGCAATCTGCACCATCCCGGCATCGCGCAGCTCTACGAAGCGGGCAGTTTCGATGAGGGCGAAGGCGGCGTGCCGTGGTTTGCCATGGAACTCGTTGAAGACGCCCGGCCGATTCTTCAGTATGCCACCGAAGCGGGGCTCGACCAATCGGATCGCTTGCAACTCTTCGCCGAGGTCTGCGACGCGGTGGCGTATGGACACCTCAAGGGCATCGTCCACCGCGACCTGAAGCCGGGCAATATTCTTATCACGGCTAGTGGCGAGCCCAAGTTGATCGACTTCGGCATCGCGCGGGCGACCGAATCGGACATCGCTGTTACGACAATCGGCACCCACACGGGATCACTCCTCGGCACGATCGCGTACATGAGCCCCGAGCAGTGCCGCGGCGACACCCGCGAGATCGATCAGCGGAGCGACGTGTACAGCCTCGGCGTCGTGCTGTACGAGCTGCTCACCGGCGCACGGCCGTACAACCTCTCGCACACGAGCATCATCGGCGCAGCAAGGATGGTGCAGGAGGACCCCGCCACACCGATGAGCCGCATCGATCGCTCGCTGCGGGGCGATCTTGAGACCATTGTTGCCAGAGCCATGGAGAAAGATCCGCAGCGGCGGTACCTCTCCGCCGCCGGGCTCGCCGCCGATGCGCGGCGGTTTCTCGAAGGCAAGCCCATTGAAGCGCGGCCGCCGAGCGTGGCCTACCTGCTTCGCTGCTTTGCCCGCCGGCACCGAGCGATCGTCGCTGCCACGGCAGCCGTGCTGGTCCTGCTGGTAACGGCGACCATCGTGAGCACGTCGGCGTACTGGCAAACAGATGCGGCGCTCGCGCGGGCCGATGACGCCGCGGATGCGGCGAAGGCTGCCCGCGGCCAGGCCAGAATCGTCTCGGCGATTTCGCCGCCGCAGAGCGTGTCCAAGGTGCGGGGGGCGATCGAGTCGCTTCCAGAAGGATCATTTGAACAACGCTTCGCCACGCTCGCAGCCGACGAAGCAATGCGCACGATTCGCCGCGCCGATCACGAAGAGGGCAATGCCGCCTCGATCAGCAGCGACGGCGTACTCGCCTTGTATTGGGCGCGGAATCTCCCGGTGGACGTCATCGATCTCGAGTCAGGCGAGAGCCGCGGCACCTTCGCCATCGTGCCCGAGGATGGCAAGGATGTCCTGCATGCAGCCCACCTCGGGCCGCCGGGGCCGGGCGGGCAGCGACTGCTGGTGAGCACGCAGTCGCCGGCTGAGTCGGTCGCGGGCGAGCAGATCATCCGAACGCTGGACCTTCATGTATTCGATCCCGACACGAACCATGCGACCCCGATCGACAGTGTGCCGGTGCCAGCACACCGCAGTCGATCGCTTCGCTTCTCGCCCGAGCACCAACTTGTCGTACTGGGCACGAACGACGGCGAACTCCTGGTGTGGTCGGTGAATGCCGGGTGGCCTCCTTCGATCGGCGGCTCGCGGTTCACGCGCCGCGCTCGCTTTGCCGCGCACGGGTGGGATGTGCGCGGCCTTGCCATCAGTTCGGACGGGCAGTTGCTGGCCAGCACGAGCAGCGATTTCACCGCCCGGATCTGGTCGGTCCCGGCCATCCTTCGAGGCGATGCGGACCCCCTGCTCGCAACGCTCATTGGACACCGCTACTACGTGACCGATGCCGACTTCTCGCCCGATGGCCGGTTGCTTGCCACCGCGGGCAACGACGGCATGGTGCGTCTCTGGGATGTCGCTGCGGCGATTGCCGAGGGACACGACCCCAGCGAGCGACCGGTCGATCGGAAGGCCGAGTGGCGGGCCATTCGTGCCAATCGCACCGGCGAGGTGCCGCACGTGGCCATCGCGGCGGCGCGGGGGGTCATTCCAGCCGACCGCATGGGCGTTGCTGGCGTGGTCTTCGATGAACGCGGTGTCCTGCACGCTGGCGGAGCCGATCGTGTGCTGCGTTCCTATCGGGTGCGGCCCGTCGGGGATGACGATGCCAGCATCGACATCAAGCCGATCGCCGAGCAGATCGGCGCCAGCCACGGCATTCGGCGCCTCATGCGCGACGCATCGCGGCGCAGAATCGCAACCCTCGCCCACAAGTCGAGTCTCCAACTGTGGTCGCCTGCTGGCATGAGCAGAATTGCCCTGCGAGGCCCCGGCACCGGATGTCGGGCCGCCATGGTCCTGCCAGACAACCGGCATATCGCGATTGGCGCCGCCGACGGTGATGCGAGGGTATTTCTGTATGACGCAGATTCCGCCGCTGAAGTCGGCGTGTGCTGGCACGGCGCAGATCAAGGCGTGTGGGGGCTGACCACCTGGCCGCGAGGCACCCGAACGCTGCTGGCCACCGCGATCACATCATCTACCAAGACGGTTCCCGCTCGGGTCGCATTGTGGGACACGAGTGATCCATCGGCCCCCCGCCTGATCGAATCCCGCGCCGTGGATGGAACGGAACTGGGCATTCGCCCTCTTGCGATCAGTCAGCGCGGCGACGTGCTGATCGCCGGGACCTGCGATGGACGGGTTATTGCCTGGAACGTGCTGGAAGACGATGACGGATCGATCCGGCTCAGCCCGCAGATGCATGCGGTGCGCATCATGCCCCCACCGCCACCAGTCACGCCCAGCGATCCCGATGGCTTCAACGTACGACGAGGCGTGTGCGATGTGGCGGCGGTGGACGCGAGCGGGCGGTGGGTTCTCGCGGCCACGGCCAGCGGGCTGCTGGCGCTGGTCGATCTGGAAACCAGCGATGTCACCACCATCATGGAGCGGGCGGAACCCTGGACGCAGGTCGCCGTCGCCCAAAGCGGCGCGTGGGCCGCAGCCAGTGCAGGCGATGGACATATTGCGCGGTTCGCGCTTGGTTCTTCGGGCGGCGCGCCGGTTCTGACAGCCTTGCCGGCGCCGATCGATGGGGCGGACGATCAACATACGCAGACCGTGACCGGGCTGACCTTCCTCGAGGGTGAGGGGCCGCCCCGGCTGGTCTCGGCCAGCAACGATCACACCATTCGGCTGTGGGATCCCGGCAGCGGGCGGTGGATGTTTACGTTGGAGGGAGAGATCGGGGAGATGTGCGATATCTCAGCAAGCCCGGATGGGCGGCGACTGGTCACCGCGACCGTTGGACCGTGGGGCCGCGGCAATGGTGGCACGATCTGGGAGGCCATCACCCCGCAGCAGCGGCGAGATCTGGCTGCTGGGCGGCTGACCGAGCGTCGGGCGGCGCAGTTGCTCAAGGACGTTTCGCACGCGCCCCACGACTCGCCCGAGGCCGTTGCCGAAGCGATTCGCAAGGCGTGGGCCGCCGAGGAGCCGCCGCTTTCGCCCGCAGTCCTCGACGCAGCGCTCAGCCACACCAATCGCATTTGGCACAGTTGGAAACTCTGGGAATGGGCGGGCGATGTGCTCAAGAACCCGGACGCAAAAACAGGCGACCTCGCGCAGGCGCTGCGGTGGACGACTGCCGCGATCGAGACCGCGCCCCTCCGCATGGAGCCACGCGCCCTGCACGCCGCAGTGCTCGCCAGGCTCGGCCGCCATGAGGAGGCACTTTCCGCCGCCGAGCACGCCCACCGGTTGGCCGCCGGCATCTCCGCCACCAACGCGAGTTACCAAGAGCAGATTCTGTTCGGCGCCGCCGCCGGCGCGACCGCCGCCACAGCCCTCGGCCTTACCAATGAGGCCGCGATCTGGCACACGCGCGTCACCGACACCCTCGCCGCCATCGACTCGCCCCAACCCTGGATGCTGGCGATCGCCGCCGCATCCGCCGAGGACGCGAGTACGGCTTCGGCTGAGTAGTGGTTCGAAGCGGCCAGTCACCTGGGCCGTCAACTCGCGGTCCTAGGCCGCTCACACCCCATCTGCCGAATCAACCTCGCCCTGGAGCCGTTCACGGGCCGTTCCCAAGCCGACAACCTCTCCGTGGAGCAGGTTGGTGGGTGTCCGGGTTCTCCTGTCCTCACCGCTCCCCCGCTTGCGGGGGAGCTGTCGGCGAAGCCGACTGAG
>CAYYGU010000092.1:0-6083 GCA_964471525.1 uncultured Isosphaeraceae bacterium | reverse complement strand
CCCCCGCAAGCGGGGGAGAAGAAGCTCGCAAGTGCGCTTCCCCGTCTAGCGGTCGTAGCGGCGCATGACGCCGACGACGATGCCTTGGATGTGGCATTCCTTGACGATGATGGGTTCGAAGTCTTCGTTGGCTGGTTGCAGGCGGATGCGGCCGTCTGGTTCGCGGAAGAAACTCTTGAGGGTGGTTTCGCCGTTGGGGAGGAGCGCGACGACACGCTCGCCAGCGCGGGCGGTGCTGGCGCGGCGTACGATGACGTAGTCGCCATCGAGGATGCCTTCGTCCTGCATCGAGTCGCCGGTGACCTGCAGCGCGAAGGTGGAAGCGACTTCGCCCACCCGCGGGCCGAAGACCGCTTCGAGGTCAAGGGTGTCGCTTTGTTCATACTGCTCCAGCGGAGCGCCAGCGGCAATGCGACCAACCAGCGGAAACCGCAGGCCGTTGTCTTCGTTGGGAAGCGGAACACCCTCAGCAAGGGACAAAGAGCGAGCCTTGTTTGGCTCTCTTTGCAGCACGCCTTTCTTGACGAGTGCGCCGACGTGTTCGTGAACCGTGACCTTCGCCACGCCGATCTCGTCGGCGAGTTCCTGGATCGTCGGCGAATAGCCACGTGCGAGTCGTGAGTCGCGGATGAGCTGGACAATATGCAACTGGCGGGGCGTCAGATTCATGGGAGTGTGCCTCTTGATCGGTGTCATGGGGAAGCACCACGCGGGTGGATTGCCAGTGCCGTCCAGCATGGACCGGGCGGAACTGGTGCCACTGGGCGGGGTCCGGCCGGTGATCGGCCAGAAGTTGGAGCAGGTGGGCAAAGCGGTCGCCAGCGTGGCGATCGAGCGGGACAGCGAGGTCCGATGGGCAGGCCACGGCCTGAGGGACCAGCGGGGCGTCTGCGTGGACGGCGCGACGTACCAGGTGGCCGTTCTCTTCGAAGATGGCTGTTCGGTACTCCCCTCCGGGGCCGGTCAGAACCAGTGGCGTGCTCATCGGTTTCCTCGCTTCCTTCCCGATTCGTGAATCGGCAGATGCCGCCACAGCATCGTGTGCCCCGGTTGCCCCAAGAGAGGGGCTGGTGGAGCGAGGGGACACAAGATGTTGTGGGTGTTTCACCATGACGGGGGCATCTCGACCAGATCTTCCTGTTGACTTGAGGAGTACCATCGGCAAACATGTTCGGGATACGTTAGGAGAACAGGCCCCGAACAGCAAGTCTTTTTGGTCGGATTCTGTAAGGCGAGGCTGAGAAGGGAGATGGCTGCTACCGTTCCGCTCATGATTCCAAGGCCGTTGCCCGATTCTCAGCGTGATCTGTGGTCGCTTTCCGAAGCATGGGTGTTTCTCAACCCCGGCAGTTTCGGGCTGCGGCTGCGGGAGGTGCAGGAAACGCGGGCTGCGATGCTGGCCCAGTATGAGGCCCAGCCAGCGGAGTTCCTGCTTGGCCCGGCGGTGGGGCTGGCCGAGGCGGCGCTCGACACGCTGGCGAAATTCCTCAAGGCCGAGCGGGACGGACTTGTCTTTGTCACCAACGCCACCGAGGCCATCGATGCGGTTCTGGCAGGGCTCGGAAGCAGGGCTGCCGATGGCATTCTGATCGGCCAGCAGGCCTACGGCGCCGTGGCGGCGGCGGCTCGGCACGCGGCGCGGGGTGGAACGGTGCGTGTCACGCCGCTTCCGCTTCCAGTGGCATGTCCAGACGACATCGTCGCGGCGTGGGATGCGGCCCTTGTTCCGGGAACACCGCTTGCGATTGTCGATCATGTCACTTCCGGTACCTCGCTGGTGCAGCCGGTTGCCGAGATCGTGGCGATTTGCCGGGCGCGGGGTATTCCCGTGCTCGTCGATGGAGCCCACGCCCCCGGGATGCTGGATCTGAACATCGATGCTGTTGGGGCCGACTGGTATGCGGGCAACCTCCACAAGTGGGTCGGAGCGGCCTCGGGGGCCGGCTTCCTGTGGACTGCGCCGCCGCATCGGCACACCACCAGGCCGCTTGCGGCCAGTCATGATGTGATGAAGGGGTATCAGGAGGCCTTTGCCTGGCAAGGAACGCGGGATATCACGCCGTGGCTCACGGTGCCAGCGGCGATTGCGGCCGTGCAGCAACGGTGGGGCTGGGCTGCGGTGCGAGCGTGGCAGCACGACATGGCGGTGTGGGCTGGCGGGCAGATGGCAGCGGCCTTTGGAACCGAGACCAGCGACGGAAGCGGCGGCGACATGACCGCTGCCATGGTCTCGGCGCGATTGCCGGATGCCGCGGCAGCCCAATACGAGGACCGCTTTGCGCTTCGTGACGAACTTGCCAGACGGCACCGGGTCGAGATCGCATTCGATGATTCATCAGGGGCGTGGTGGGCGCGGATGTCCTTTGGCCCGTGGAATCGATGCGAGGATGTGGACCGAGCGATTGCGGCGGTGCAGGACTGCGTGGCGAATCCGACTACTGCCCAGCCCGCGAGACAATAAGTTCCTGTCCGGGTACCGATCGCCGCGCCGCGGCCGCTTCGGCCCGCGATGCGAATCTGCCGCACTGCACAAGCCACCAGGTGCCGCCGTGGTCGGTGCGGGTGCAGACAACGACCGGAAGTATTCCAGCACGCCGCATGATCGAGGTCAGCGAGGAAGCGTGCGTGCTCGCAGCTTCGCGGGTGCGGTAGGCGCCCGCCTGAAGCGCGTAGGGGTGGTCCGCCGAGGCCGGCGGGCCGGATGTGCGAAGCCTCGCTTGCCAGCGGTCCTTCGCAAGCGAATTGCCTGCGGTCTTGGCTGCGGCGACGGCTCGCACGCCAACGTGCCGCTTGTCAGACCCTCGCAGCAGCGACCACGCCCGCTCGTAGCGTCGGAGGGCTTCGGCGTAGTCGGCATCGTCCGTGGCGATCTGTCCGAGCATGGCTTCGGCGCCGCCAGCAACCGCCGGGTCGCCGGATTGGGTGGCGGTGGTGAAAAAAGTCTTGGCCCCCGCGATGTCGCGGTTTCGGAATTCTGCAAGCCCGCCGTACCACGCGGCGGTGGCGGCCTGCGGCATTCGCTGGGCAATCATCAATTCGGCGGCGCGGCAGGCGGCTCCGTCGAGGTGTTCTTCGTAGAGCCGCTGCACCCGCTGCAGATTCGCAGCGGGCGGCGTGGGCTGGCATCCGCTCAGCAGCATGGCAACGGTCAGGGCGAGGCATCGAGTCATGGGCAAAGCGTACAAGAGGCAGGCCCCGGCTGATAGCCTGCACTCCGATGCAAGTGCTCGAACCTATTCTTCGCAACTGGACCCGCCACCCCTTCCGGGTTTGGGCCGAAGATGACTTTCGCCGCTGGCGAGGTATCACCATGTGGGCGGCGTCGAGGCATCTTGCTCGGGTCATGGAGGATCGCACCACCCGCCCGAACATCGGCGTGCTCCTTCCGACCGGCGGTGCCTTCCCCGTCTCGCTGGCGGCCATTTGGATGCTCGGCCGCACGGTGGTGCCGCTGAACTACCTGCTGTCCAAAGAAGAGATCGCCTGGATCATCGAGCATGCCGAACTCGATCTGGTCGTCACTGCCAGTGGCATGCTTGAGAAGTTCGGTCCACTGCCCGAGTCGGTGCAGTCGCTCGAATTGGATACACAGAACTTCAATGGAGTGCCGCCGCTGTTTCGGCCCATGAAGCGGGCGGATGACCATGTCGCGGTGATGCTGTATACCTCCGGTACGTCGGGCCGCCCCAAGGGCGTGCAACTGACCGTGGGCAATCTTGCGACCAACGTCGAGCAGTGCATTCGCTGGGTCCACTTTACGAAGCGGGATTGCTTCCTTGGGGTGTTGCCGCAGTTTCACAGTTTCGGATTTACCGTGACGACGCTGCTTCCGCTGATCTTGGGATGTCCGGTCGTCTACACGGCGCGGTTTCAGGTCTCGCGGGTGCTGGAACTCCTTCGCCGCCGACGGCCGACGGCGCTCATGGCGATTCCATCGATGTACAACGCGCTGCTGCACTCCAAGGCGGCCACGCCCGAAGATCTGGCTTCGCTCAAGTACATCGTGTCGGGTGGCGAGCCGCTTCCGGACGCCGTGTATGAGGGGTTCGCCGAGCGGTTCGGCATGCGCATCTGCGAGGGTTATGGCTTGACCGAGACGGCGCCCGTGACCAATTGGACGCGCCCGCACGAGGAACGCCGCGGCGTGGTCGGTCGTTCGCTCGATGGGGTCGAGGAAGTCATCGTCGATCCGGGGTCCGAATCGCAATTGGGTCCAGAGGCCGATGGTGAGATTCGGATTCGCGGCGGCAACGTCATGGTCGGGTACTACAAAGATCCCGAGGCTACCGCGGCCGCCTTTGATGAGGACGGTTTCTTTCGCACCGGTGACATGGGGCGGTTCACCAAGGATGGCTTTCTGTCAATCACCGGACGCATCAAGGAGATGCTGATCATCGGCGGCGAGAACGTCTTCCCGCGAGAGATCGAAGATGTGGTGCGTCAGCATCCAGCGGTGCTCGACGCCGCGGTGATCGGTGTGGCCGATCCGATGCGAGGCGAGGTGCCGCTGGCATTCGTGGAGTTGATCGAAGGCCAAACTGCCGACGCGGTTGCGATCCGGCAGTTCTGCCGCGGGCCGCTAAGCGGATTCAAGGTGCCGCGTGAAGTGCGGATCGTAGAGGCGCTGCCGCGAAATCCGACCGGCAAGATTCAGCGTCGGATGCTCTCGGCGGACACGCCCGCGACAGAGGAGGCCGCCGATGTCACATCGTGAACGGCTACTCATCACGCTGGCGCACAGTCCGGATCCGGACGACGCGTTCATGTGGTGGCCGCTGGTTGGCCTTGACGACGATGGTCCGGCGATCGATACGGGCAGATTCGATTTCACACTTTCCATGGACGACATCGAATCGCTCAACGCCGCCTCAGCGCGAGGCGTGTACGACGTGACGGCCATCAGCATCGCGCAGTACCCGCAGGTGCGATCGCAGTACATTCTGACAGCCTGCGGCGCCTCGGTGGGTGATGGCTACGGTCCCAAGTTGGTGACGCTTCCGGGTGTCGGGTTGGACCGCATCGTCGCTGAGCGGCCAGTGATTGCCGTCCCCGGTGAGCGAACAACGGCTCTGGCGACCAGTCGGCTGCTGCTTGGCGAGTCGATGCGATGGGAGGCGGTTCCATTTGATGAAATCGATGCAGCGGTGCTGAGCGGTCGCTTTCTTGCTGGCGTCGTGATTCACGAGGGGCAACTCACCTGCGAGCGGAGCGGCTTGGAAATCGTGGTCGATCTCGGCGCGTGGTGGCGGCAAACCCGAGGGGTGATTCTACCGCTCGGTGGCAATGCGGCGAAGCGCGATCTGGATCATCGCGGCGGTTCAGGCACGCTCGCGGCCCTTGCCGGTGTGCTGCGGGCTTCGCTCGATCATGCGCTCGCTCACCGTGAGACTTCGCTCGAGTGGGCGATGCAGTTTGGGCGGGGCATTGACCTGGAAGACGCAGACCGGTTCGTGCAGATGTACGTCAATCGCTGGACGCTGGACTTTGGCCCTGACGGAGAAGCAGCGGTGCAGTCCCTTCTTGAGCAGGCCCATACGGCGGGTATCCTTGACAATCCGGGTATGGTGGACTTCGCTCGACCGATGGTGGCTGGCAGCGCAGGAGTGGACCGATGAGTTCGATGCCCGGAACCTCGGCGGGGTTTAGCATCCCGCTGGTACGGCAATTCAGCATCTTTCTTGAGAACCGCGTTGGGCGGCTGGTAGACATTCTTCGCAGCTTTGATGAAGCGGTTGATGTCCAACTTCACGCGCTGGCGGTCCTTGAGGCAACCGACTTCGCCGTCGTGCGGCTCATTCCAGACAATGCCGACGCCACGCGACAACTGCTGCGGGAGCGAGATCTCTCCTTCTCCGAGATCGACCTCATGATTCTCGAATTCGACGACGATCACACGCTTTCGAACATGTGCCTCTATCTGCTCGGCGCCGAACTCAATATCCAGTTCATGTATCCGATCATCGGTGATCAGCCTGTGGCTGGCCCACGGATGGCGATCTGCTGCGACGACAACCAGTTCGCCGGGCAAGTGCTTCTCCGGAAGGACTACCGGCTGTTGGGTGCGGAGGATCTGCGGTAGATCG
>CAYYGU010000091.1:0-6138 GCA_964471525.1 uncultured Isosphaeraceae bacterium | reverse complement strand
GGCCGACGCCAACTTCGCCGGTGAGCATCATGCCCGCGCCGACGATACCAACGAGGTATCCCAGTGAACCCAACGCATGCACGCCCCCCATGTCTACAGATCCGCCACCTGCGCGACTGGCCATGATGAGCGTCGTGGGATACAACCCCGCGCCAGCGATGCCCAGCACGATCAGCACGAGCAGCACGGCGGTCATATTCATCCATGGCGCCGCTGCAAGTGCCGCAAAGGCTCCGGCGTAGCCCACCACGGAGACAACGCGAACCGGCATGACGCCAATCCGATCTGCCAGCACGCCCGCGGGCCAGGCGCCCAAGGCGAGGATCGCCAGCGAAACGCCCAACGCAGCACCGACGAAACTGCTGGATCGATTCAGCTCATCGACGAGATACAGCGTCGCGGTCACCGACACCACGGCGCCAATGGCCCGATCACCAAAGGCGAAGGTCAGCGCCGGCCACAGTGGACCGCAACGTCCGGCGCGTGCCATGGCCTTGGTCACCCTCGCCTGCCGATCGGCGATCCGACCGAGCGGAGCGGACCATCCGGCGGCGGCCAAGGCCAGCAACAGGCACATGGCTGCGCCAATCAGAAAGACCCCGCTTCCGATCGAAGCGGCCGCCACCCCACCGATCACCGCGCCCGCGGCCAGACCCAGCATGAGCGCAAGACCCGCCGGGCCAAACCTCCGCCCGGCCCGGTGCTGGCTTCCGGCCTCAAGGAGCCCCAGCAGCACGGCGAGCACCAGCAGATCGGCGACACCCTCAAGCACACGAATACCCAAGGCGATCCAGTAGCCCACCGGACACCACAAGGCGACCAATGCCAGTCCATTGATCAGTGCCGCGCCAGCAATGAGTTGCCCAGGACCACACCGTGCCTGAAACCGCCGCAGCATGGGAACGGCGATGAATGCGCCGAGAAGCGATGCAGCCACGAACCAGTGCGCCGAAGACGGCGACACGTCCCATCGATCCATGACCACCGACTTGAGTGCCAGCGGAACCATGGCATCGGGAAGGGCGGCCAGCGCGACGAGAACACAGACCAGAAGAACCGTGCCGCGACCTCCCTGAACCTGCTGGGATGGACCGCTCACACCGACCTCCCGCTTCGCACGCTATCCTGCAGGTCGCTCCCGAGCACGGGCATGGTGTTGAGTCCTCGGGCCGCTGAGCCCCCTTTGAGACACGAAAACGCGATCGTACCATGGCACAGAAGATCTACTCGACACCGACCGAGGCACTCAAGGGGCTCACCCGCAACGATATGACCGTTGCGGTGGGCGGCTTCGGGCTCTGCGGGATTCCCGAGCAGTTGATCATTGCCCTGCGGGACTCGGGCATCACAGGCTTGACCGCCGTATCGAATAACGCCGGCGTTGATGACTGGGGCCTCGGGCTGCTGCTGCAATCCCGCCAGATTCGCCGCATGATCAGTTCCTACGTCGGCGAGAACGCGGAATTCGAGCGGCAGTACCTCGCGGGCGAACTCGAATTGGAGTTCACCCCACAGGGAACCCTGGCCGAGCGAATGCGGGCCGGCGGCGCAGGAATCCCCGGTTTCTACACCCGCACCGGCGTCGGCACGGTCGTGGCCGATGGCAAGGAACACCGCGACTTTGGTGGTCATACCCATATTCTGGAGGCTGGGATCAAGGCAGACCTCTCGCTGGTGAAGGCATGGAAAGCCGATGAGGTCGGCAATTTGGTCTACCGGAAGACTGCACGCAATTTCAATCCAGCCGTCGCCATGTGCGGGACGGTCACCCTGGCGGAGGTCGAGGAAATCGTCCCGACTGGCTCCATTGACCCAGATCAGGTCCACACGCCGGGCATCTATGTGGACAGGATCGTCCAGACGGTGTCCGAGAAACGCATCGAACAACGGACCATCACCCCCGCCAAGGGCTGAATCTTCGGCCTTGGGGAGTACAATCGCCACCGGCTTCCAACCTTTGCTGCCATAAATGGGTTGGGGCATCGTTGATGTGGCCTTCCCCCGATCATGATTCCGGGCCCTTTGGAGAGAACCCCCATGACCCTCACCCGCCTCCTGCATGCCGTCCTGACGCCGCTCGCTGCCTTGTCGATCGCGGCAGCCGCCGCTGCCCAAGGCATGGGCAGCCTTCCTTCGATCATGAAACCCGAGTACTTCAGCCGTGACCTGCTCCTGTTCATCGAGGGCCTCAATCTCACCGAAGAACAACAACTCATCGCTGAGTTGATCTTTGAGGACTATGAGCGAGGATTCCAAGAAGGTCTCGATGGCATGGAGGCACAGGTCACCGACGTCGCCAACAACGTTCAAGAACTGGGCGACGACAAGGACGCCATCGTCAAGGCTGTCCTGGCCCCCATTCAGGGATGGGCCGGACAGCGTGACGTGCTCGGGCTGCGTCTCGTCGAGAACATCCGCATCATCCTCGATCCAGAGCAGCAATCCGCATGGACGGCCTTCAACCGCCGACTCGACCGCGAGAAGCGGCTCCCGGATGGGCGCCTCTCAGGCGAGAACACGAACCTTGACCATGTGCTGCGTGACCTCGATCTCCAGCCGGCCGCTGGCACACCGCTGTCAGAAGCCAAACTGCAATGGGAACTCGCACTGCACGAGGCCCTCATTGAACGGGCCGAAACGACGAGGGGCAACTTCGACCTTCTCGAACAGATCAACAACAACAGTACCAACGAAGAGGATGTAAAAAAGCGGAGGCAGGAACTGGCCGCCCGCATCCGCGTGCGAGATATCAATGACGCCGCCATCGAAGACATGGCGGCCCTCCTGCCGACCCACGGGGATGCCTTCCGCCGCGAATCGCTCAAGCGGGGATATGGCCGGGTCTACCGCACGACACCGGCCGAGCGAATCTTCGATGCGGCGATCCGGAATGAGACTGTCCAAAGCGACGCATCCCTGCTCGAAGCCGTCGAGAATCTCTTTGCCGAGTACAAGGCCAAACTCAACGCCATCAACTCTGCGGTGCTGGATCTCACGCGAACGTGGGAACCTCAGTTGGAGGAGTCCAAGATCCAAAACCGCGTCCGCAGGCTGCGAGGAGAAACGCTTGATCGGCCGATGGACCCGACGCGGGAGCTCTATCAGCAGCGGCGAGAACTCGGCACCCGATACGTCGAGTTACTTCGAGATCTGCTTGGCTTGGAACTCTTCTCCGAACTGGACGGTGCTTCACGCTACATGCCCCGGCCCAAGCCCGGTGATCCAGGTGCTTCCAAAGGCGGCCCCGGTGGCATTCGTGCTGCCGGCAAAGGCGCCAGCCCGAAGGAGCAGGGCAAGACCGCGAGCGGAAAGCTGACCGGCCCCAATAGCGGAACCGGCGCCGCGCGACCGCGGGCACCGCTGGGCGGAAAGAACCGCGACGACTGATATGGACCGAGATCCCACCCAGTTCAATCAGGACTCCGGCGAAGCCGTCGAGGAAACTCTGACCGCCAATCGCACGATTGACGAAGAAGCGGCCGCCATCCGATCGCGAGCGGACTTGCTCGGACTGGCCTGGCATGAAAAACCCGTCGAGGCGGATCCGGAATCCATCGAACTGGTTGAGCCCGAGGTCGCCGTCCGGCTTCGCATTGTTCCGATCATGCGGCGAGATCACTCGCTTGTGCTGGCGATGTTCGATCCACTTGATACCGAAGCGGCCGATGAAATCGCCGTACTCACGGGCTTGCCCGTCGAGCGAGAGGGCATGGACCCCGGCATTTTCGCAGAGTTGCTCCGGCGGCACTACGGCACGACGGCCTCCAAGATGGCCGACCTGCTTGGCGGACAGACCGATGCTGACGGCGATGATCTCGAACACAACCTCGATGCGTTCGAGACCGACGACATCCACCGGATGGCCGAGGAACCAACGCTGGTCAATCTGGTCAACCTCGTTCTCATCGAGGCCATCCAGTCTCGCACAAGCGATGTACACGTCGAACCATTTGAAAACGAATTGACGGTGCGGTATCGGATCGACGGTGTCTTGCACATGCAGCCGCCTCCACCGAAGCATCTGCAGCCAGCCCTCATCGGCCGCATCAAGATCATGGCGGGGATGAATATCGCCGAGCGATATGTGCCACAGGATGGCAAGATTTCGCTGCGATACGAAGGGCGAAAGATCGACATCCGTGTCTCCACGGTTCCGACGCTCTACGGCGAATCGGTCGTCATGCGCATCCTCGACAAGAGCCAGTTGCGACTCGACTTCGACACCCTTGGCATGCGCCCGCAGTTGCAGTCGGCCATGGACAGCCTCCTTGCGAAGCCGCACGGCATCCTGCTCAACACCGGGCCGACCGGCTCGGGCAAGACGACCACGCTGTACGCATCGCTGACTCGCATCTTCGACCCAAGCAAAAAAATCATCACCATCGAAGATCCCGTCGAGTATGAATTGCCCGGAATCAACCAGATGCCCGTCAACGCCAAACGCGGGTTGACCTTCGCCTCGGGGCTTCGATCCATTCTGCGGCAAGATCCAGACATTGTCCTCGTAGGCGAAATCCGTGACGGCGAGACGGCCGACATCGCCATCCGCTCGGCACTGACCGGCCACCTCATCCTTTCAACGCTGCACACCAATGATGCCATCAGTTCGATCGGGCGGCTCGTCGACATGGGGGCCGAGCCCTATTTGGTGGCATCCGTCCTAGAAGGCCTGCTTGCCCAGCGACTCGGTCGCCGCATCTGCGAGCACTGCCGCACCCAGATCCCCATGCCCGACGACATCGCGGCTCGGCTTCCGGATGACGAGGCCGAGGCGTTCGGCGGCTCGGTCTGGGTCGGCAGCGGCTGCGACAAATGCAGCGGCAGCGGGTATCGAGGACGTGTGGGCTTCTTTGAACTGATCGCGATCCAAGGGAACTTGCGTCGCGTGATCGCCGGTGGCGCAACCAATACCGGCATCGCTGAATGTCTTCCGGAGCACTTCCGCTCCATGCGGGAAGACGGCATGGACAGGGCCCGCGAAGGCGTGACGACCGTTCCGGAAGTACTCCGCGCGACGCAAGACGCAGAAGAGATCTTCGAGTAGCCCATGCCAACCTTCGAGTATGAGGCCATTACGACTGCCGGACGAACTCGCCGTGGGTCGATTTCGGCGGCGAGTCGAGCCGATGCAACGCGGCAACTGCTGCAGCGAGGCGAAACCGCCACTTCGCTGGTCGCGAACGCGACCGGCCGGGGCAGCGCGGCGTATCCGAGCGGCCAGACCACAAGCCGCCGCGCCGGGCGCCCGACCATGCGAAAGACGGAAGTCGCCTCGCTCATGCGAGAACTCGCAACAGCGCTCGAAGCGGGGCTCCCGCTCATGCAGGCCCTTCGCACCATTCGCAAACAGGCATCAGGCCGCGCCGCGCCGGTGGTACTGGACCATATGATTGAGCGGGTGGAGGCAGGCGAGTCCTTGCACAAGGCTGCGCAATCCTATGGTCCGCCGTTTGATGATCTGATCGGCGGCATGCTTCGGGCTGCGGACGCATCAGGTGAGAGCAGCATTGTGCTGCATCAACTCGCCGATCTGCTTGAGCGGAGCATCGAACTTCGACGTGAGATTCTCGGCGCCGTCTTCTACCCCTTGATGGTGGCGGTGTTGATCCTCTGCAGCGCCATCATTCTGGTCACTGTCTTGATTCCGAGGCTGATGGAGCCGCTCATGGCCGCGGGGATGAAACAGTTGCCGCTGCCAACCAAGATCCTGCTGGACCTCGCTGGCTTCATCACGACATGGTGGCCCTTTCTCATCGCGGCGATCGTCGCCAGTGTGCTTTTTTGGAAGTTCTGGATCGCGGCACCGGAGAACCGGCTGCGATGGGACCTCTGGAAACTCAAGGTCCCGGTTCTTGGCCGGTTGCTGCGAGACATCGCCGTCGCCCGCTTCACCCGGACAATGGGGACGCTCGCCGCCGCGGGGCTTCCACTGCTGGATTGTTTGAACATTACCCGTGATACGCTCGTCAATACCGCCATGATGCGCGCCATCGACGATGTTCATGGACAGGTCACCGAAGGTCGGCCGCTGGCCGAACCGCTTGAGCGGTCCGGGCTGTTTCCGCCGCTGCTGGTGCAGGTTGTCAACCTCGGCGAGCGATCCGGGCAGCTCGAAAAAATGCTCGGCCACGCCGCCAC
>CAYYGU010000090.1:0-6146 GCA_964471525.1 uncultured Isosphaeraceae bacterium | reverse complement strand
GGAGCTCCCCCGCAGGCGGGGGAGCGGGCTGGTGCTCGCAACGGATGTCGACTACGAAGTCGTTGTGTTCTCTGAGGACTCGGTGGCGGGCGCTTCGGCGACGGCGTCGGGGTCGGCGATGACGCCGCGGGAGATCATGACCTTCGTGCGGAGTTCGTCGAAGAGTTCCTGATGCTCGGCAATATAGGCCTTCGAGTTTTCGCGGCCCTGTCCCAAGCGAATCTCGCCATAACTGAACCACGCACCCGCCTTCTTCACGTGGCCGTCGGCCACGGCGAGGTCAAGCAGATCGCCCGTCATGCTGATGCCCTCGTTGAACATGATGTCAAACTCGGCATCACGGAAGGGAGGGGCGATCTTGTTCTTGACCACGCGGGTGCGAACGCGGTTGCCGACGTTCGCGTCGCCATCCTTGATCGCGCCGATGCGACGAATGTCAATGCGAACCGACGAATAGAACTTGAGGGCGCGGCCGCCCGGGGTCGTCTCAGGGCTGCCAAACATCACACCGATCTTCTCTCGCAACTGGTTGATGAAGATCACCACACAACTGCTCTTGGCAATGGCGCCGGTGAGTTTGCGGAGTGCCTGGCTCATCAGACGAGCCTGCAGGCCCACATGACTGTCGCCCATTTCTCCTTCGATCTCGGCCCGAGGAATCAAGGCGGCGACAGAGTCGACGATGATGACATCGATTGCGTTGGAGCGGACGAGCATCTCGCAGATTTCAAGCGCCTGCTCCCCGGTGTCGGGCTGCGACACGAGCAGCGAGTCGAGATTGACACCGAGCCGCTTGGCCCAGGTCGGGTCGAGCGCGTGCTCGGCATCGATCATCGCGGCAGTTCCGCCCGCCTTCTGAGCATTGGCGGCGATGGTGAGGGCCAGCGTGGTCTTGCCGGAAGATTCCGGGCCAAAGATCTCGACGACGCGGCCGCGGGGAACGCCGCGACCACCAAGCGCCAGATCGAGGCTCAGGGTGCCGGTCGGGATGCCTTCGATGGGACGACGCTGGTCGCCGTCGAGCCGCATAATCGAACCGGTCCCGAAGGCGGTGTCGATCTGGGAGATCGCCCGCTCGAGGGCTTCAACCTTGGATTTGGTTTCGGTCACGGATGAGGACTTTCGGGCCATGGTGTCTTCCTGCTTGTCTTTGGAGCCGCCGCCAACCCTACCACGGCTGAAGCCCTTGCTCTTCAATCCTGCCTTCTTTCGCGTGCCATTTCGACCTGCCGTCACCATCGTGGAGTCCTTTCCTCGGGCGGGGGCTGAAGGAGCCGCTCGCCGCGTTGCATGTTCGAGTTCTGTTCGGGTCCGAGGATCATGACAAACCCCATCGGCAACCGCAAGGGATGTTCGGGAGATTTTCGGGTTCTTTTTCGGCCTTTGTTCGGGTCGGCCGCCAGCGAGCGTTGCTAGGCGACTGGTGGGGCTTCCCAGTACGGCGTTGGTGGGGTCCACTCGCTCAAATCGAGGCCTCGGAAGTAGTCGATCGTCTTGGAAAGCCCGTCCCGCAGTTCGACCACGGGGGCCCAGCCAAGCCGCTCGCCGGCCAAGGTGATGTCTGGACACCGCTGGGTGGGATCATCCGGCGGCAATGGCTTGCGGATCAACTGTGAACCAGATCCGGTCAACTCAATGACATGTTCGGCCAGATCGAGAATCGTCCGTTCTTGAGGGTTGCCAAGGTTGACCGGTCCGGTCATGTCCTCCACGTTCATCAAACGAATCAAGCCATCGACGAGGTCTGATACGTAGCAGAACGAACGCGTCTGCGAACCCTCTCCGAAAATCGTGATGTCTTCACCGGCGAGGGCCTGCCGAATGAAGTTGCTCACGACCCGACCATCGAACGGATGCATATTCGGCCCATAGGTATTGAAGATTCGGGCCACCCTGATGTCGACATGGTTCTCGCGGTGGTAGTCGAAGAAGAGTGTCTCGGCGGCTCGCTTACCCTCGTCATAACAGGCTCGCCGCCCGATTGGATTCACATTGCCGCGGTACGACTCGGGCTGCGGCGACACCGTCGGATCGCCGTAGACTTCGCTTGTGGACGCCTGCAGGATGCGGGCCCCCGTCGCTTTGGCCATGCCGAGCATGTTGATCACACCCATCACCGAGGTCTTGGTTGTTCGCACCGGATTGAACTGATAGTGGCCCGGGGCCGCGGGGCAGGCGAGGTTGTAGATCTGATCGACATCGGTCACACACACGGGGTCGATGATGTCGTGGGTGATGAGTTCGTAGGAGGGATGGTCCAGAAACGGCTCGATCGTCCGCCGGCAACTGGTGAAGAAGTTGTCGATGCAGACGATGGCATTCCCCTCGTCAAGCAGCCGCTTGGTGAGGTGTGAACCGACGAATCCACCGCCGCCAGTGATGACAATACGCTTTGACATGGGGTGCTGCGTCTCGCTCGTGAGCCCGGATACCTGCCAAGCAGGCTATCAGATCGGTGGGCTCATGGCACTTGCCCATTTGAGATGTGGTCGGCATCATCCGTCCATGACTGCCACCGCCGACCCGCCGCGAATTGTCGCTGGCGCCATGACTGGAACAAGCCTCGACGGAATCGACGCGGCGGTTCTTGCTGTCACGGGCCATGGACTGGACATGCAGGCGGCCTTTCAATCGCACGCGGCCGGATCACTCGGACCGGCCAAAGAGACACTGGCTCGGCTCGCTGGTGGCGACACGGTATCGGCGAGCGACATCGCAGCGGCCACGCAGAATCTCTCCACCCAAACAGCCGCCGTCATGCAGCATGCCATCGGCGACCGGGCAGTCGATCTCGCCGGCGTCCACGGGCAGACGGTGCTGCACGCGCCGCCGTACTCATGGCAGGTGATCGATGCGGCTGTCATTGCAGAAACCCTTGCTTGTCCGGTCGCCTCCAACATGCGAAGCGGCGACCTCGCAGCAGGTGGTCAGGGAGCCCCCATCACACCGCTGGCCGATTGGATCCTCTTCCGGAGCGATGTGCGCCGCGCGGTCGTCAACCTCGGCGGATTCTGCAATATCACATGGCTTCCGGCAGCGGCGGACATCGAACACATCACAGGCCGCGACGTGTGCGTCTGTAACCAACTCCTCGACGCCGCAGCCGCCGACCGACTCGGTGAGCCGTGGGACGCAGGCGGTCAGCATGCCGCCGCCACATCGGCCGATCCCTCCGTGTCGAACGCCTTGAGGGAGCGACTGACAGCCGCCTCCGACCGATCGCTCGGAACGGGCGACGAGATGCTGAACTGGCTCGATGAACCGATTGCCCGAGAAACGCCCACCGATACGCTGCTGGCCTCCATGGCCGAGGCCATCGGCTCGGTCATTGGTGCTGCCGCGGGACCACAGAGCGACGAGATTCTGATCGCAGGAGGGGGCGGCCACCATCAACCGCTCGTCGAGGCCATTGCCGGCGCCGCTGGCGTACCCGCCATGCTTTCGAGTGAGGTGGGAATTCCGATCGAGGCGAGGGAGGCCGCATGCGTGGCCGTTCTGGCCGCCCTTGACCGCGACGGCATTCCAATCACCCTGCCTGGCGTCACGGGACGCAGCAATGGAACAATGATCGGCATGCACTGGTGCCAACCGCTCTGAACACGCGTAGGCTTGGGTGGAGGACCGTTGTCCATGACATATCCGATTGCCCCGTTGCCCCTGGTCGTGGCACTTGTTGGCGGGTCGCCTGCGGTGGCTCATCCGCATGAAACACCACACCCGCCAGACTTTGCTGCCCAGTTGTCGGCCTCGTTCCAGATCGCCGCCGAGCAGATCAAACCCTCGGTCGTTCGGATCGGAACGGCCGAGATGGTGGCGAAGTCGGCGCAGTATCACCGGCGAGCGAGGGTTCCCTTCATCGAAGGGACGGGGTCCGGAATCATCATCTCCAAGGATGGATTCATCGCAACCAACGACCACGTCGTCGCTGGCGCCGACGTCATTCTCGTCACGCTGCACGATGGGCGGCAATTCGAAGCGGAGGCCGTGGGCCGCGATCGCCAGTCCGACCTCGCCGTCATACGCATCGACGCCTCCGGCCTCGTACCGGCCACCCTGGCCGACCCGGCGACGACGCACATCGGGCAATGGGTGCTTGCGGTAGGGAGTCCCTTCGGGCTCTCGCACTCCTACTCCGCGGGCATCATCAGCGCGACCGGCCGCTCCAACCTCGGTTTGAGCCGGTTCGAACACCTCGTCCAAACCGACGCGGCCATCAATCCGGGAAACTCGGGTGGTCCGCTTGTTGACTTGCACGGCCATGTGGTGGGCGTCAACACGGCCATCAAGACCCTCACCGGAACCGGCGCGGGCGTTGGGTTTGCGATACCAGTTGACATGGTGCAGCGGGTGTGTGGCTCACTCATCGAACACGGCACCGCGCGGCGAGGCTTTCTTGGCGTGTCGCTTCAAGATCTCGATCCTTCTGTGCGGCAGACACTCGGCTCGGAGGCATCGCTGTGCCGCGTCCGGTGGGTCGATCCAAACCTGCCCGGGCATGCCGCAGGCCTTCAAGAAGGCGACATCATTCAGGCGGTCAACGAGCGGGCCGTTCGCAGCAGCGCGGACGTGACCCATGCCATTGCAGTCCTCCCACCAGGAGACACCTGCCTCATTACCTACAAACGAGGCGCTTCGATCAAGACGGCGACCGCCACCCTCACGCAGCGGCCAGAGCCTCAGAGGCCGTAGACCTCGCCGAGTTTGGTCTCGAGATAGGTCATCAAGTAATCGGCCGACAGCGGTGTGCCGGTCACCACTTCACAGAGGTCGGCAGGGAGATACCGCCGACCCTGGTGATGGATCTTCTCGTTGAGCCACACCTTGAGTGGCTCGAACTCACCCTTGGCGAAGCCGTCTTCGAGACCGGAAATCTCCCGCTTGGCCGCATCAAAGAACTGCGCCGAGTAGAGATTGCCAAGCGTGTAGGTCGGGAAGTAGCCCATCGACACCATGGACCAGTGGATATCCTGCAAGCAGCCCTTGGAATCGCATGGCACCTCGATGCCGAGGTAGTCGCGGTACTTCTCTGCCCACGCCGCCGGCACATCCGCAACCGCCAGATCACCCTTCAGCAGCGACCGCTCAAGTTCGAATCGAATCATGATGTGCATGTTGTACGTGGCTTCGTCTGCTTCGACGCGGATGAAGTCGGGCCGCACGATGTTGGCGCCGCGGTACACGCTGTCCAGATCGAGCGATGACACGTCGCCGCCGAAGTACTCGCCGAGTTTGGGGAAGCACCACTGCCAGAACTGCCGCGAACGACCGACCTGGTTTTCCCACAAGCGACTCTGCGACTCGTGGATGCCCAGTGAAACGGCCCTCCCGAGCGGAAGGCCAGCCCGATTCTGACGGAGTCCCTGCTCGTAGATCGCGTGGCCGCACTCGTGCATGGTGGAGCCGAGGGCATCGTTGACGTTGTTCTCGTGGAACCGCGTGGTGATTCGAACGTCCTTGGGATGAAAGCCGGTGCAGAACGGATGCGTGGACACATCGATGCGACCACGCTGGAAATCGAATCCAATGCTTGAGGCCACGTCGGTCACGAAGGCCTCCTGCGCGTCGATTGGTAGACAGAGTTCATTGAAGGCATTGCTCGGAGCCGTACTCGAACCCATCAGTCGATCGAGCAGGCCCTGCAGTCGATCACGCAGCGGCGTAAAGACCGACTCGACCCACGCGGCGGTGCATCCTGGTTCGTAATCCTCGGCCAGCGCGTCCCACGGTTCACCGCCTTCTGCCCAGCCGAAACATACGGCCTTGCGGCGAAGCAGGTCCACGACCTGCTCAAGATACGGTTGGAACTGCGTGAAGTCGTCATTGCGCCGGGCCTCGGCCCAATGATGCTGCGACTGCGAGGCCAGCAGGGCTTCTTCGGACACAAGCTCGGGTGAGATGCAGGTCGCGCGGTCGTAGTCGTGCCGCAGCCGCTGAAGGGTGACGGCCGTATCGGAGGCGGTGTCTTCGGTGAGTTCGCTCGTTTGCTCGCACGCTGAGAGCAGATCCCCCACCTCCTCGGATGTCGCCATTTCGTGGGCGAGCCTCGCCAGCACCGCCAGCTGCTTTCCGCGTGGCTCGATGCCTTCCGGGGGCATCTTGGTTTCCTGATCCCAGTGCAAGACTGCTGCGCAGGAACCGAGCGTAGA
>CAYYGU010000089.1:0-6168 GCA_964471525.1 uncultured Isosphaeraceae bacterium | reverse complement strand
CAAAAAAAACACCGGGCCGCTTCCCTCGCGGCCCGGTGTTTTTCGATCGCTGGCCGCCGGACCTGCCTGCCGGGCGGCGAACGTTTCGATCGTGTCAGCCGGCTTCGGCTCTCGGATGTGAGGCGTCGTAGGCATCTCGCATCCGCTGTGTCGTGAGATGGGTGTAGACCTGCGTGGTCGAGAGTGATCGGTGCCCGAGCAGTTCCTGCACGGCTCGAAGGTCGGCGCCATTGTCAAGCAGGTGCGTTGCAAAGGAATGCCGCAGGGTGTGAGGGCTGATGCCCGGGTCGAGTCCAGCCTGCTCAAGGTATTTGCTGACTTTGCGGCGGACCGAACGGGTCGAGAGCCGAGTGCCATGCCGATTGATGAAGAGCGGTTCTTCGGCGAGCAATTCGTGGCCGGCGCGGCGGCGGGTGGTGATCCAGTCGGCGATCGCCCGCAGGGCGTGGGTTCCGAGCGGGACAATTCGTTCGCGCCGACCCTTGCCGGACACGATGAGTGCTTGCCCTGGCTCATCGACATGCTGCATATCGATGCCGACCAGTTCACTCACCCGGATCCCAGTGGAGTAGAGCGTTTCGAGCATCGCGCGGTCGCGGCAGCCCAGCAGCGTGGCGGCTTCTGGTGCGGCGAGCAGTTTCTCGACATCCGCGACCGTAATGGCCTTGGGCAGGCGCCGGCTTTGTCGGGGCGTTCGGATGATGGTCATGGGGTTGCGGGTGATGACACCGGTTCGCTCGAGCCACTTGTGGAAGGAGCGAAGGGTGGCGATCTTTCGAGCCATTGTCGCCGTGCTGTAGTTGCAGTCGGCGAGGTGGGCGAGAAAGCCGCGAATAGGCTCAACCTCGCAGGCCAGCACCGTGGTGGTGAAGGTGGCGGGTCCAACCGAGCCGACGACATCGGACTTGCCGTTCTTGGCCGTGGTCCACGCGGCGCGTTCTCGATCTTCGTTGAATTCGATACCGCCCTCATCGCTGAGGTGGGCGATGAATTGCCGCAGATCGACGCCGTAGCACCGGGAGGTGTACTGGCTGAAGTGGCGCTCATCGATCAGGTACTCGAGGAAGTCCTTGACGATCGGGTAGGTGAGTTCGGGTCGCGGTGATTTCTTGGGCATCTGGTGGGGGCTTCCGAGGGGTCTTTCCCAGCGAGGTCCGGGAACATGGAGAGAGAATGGGGTCTGGAGACCGTTCTTTCGCTGAAATGGGCTAATTGGGTTCGTAGCGAAGATGCTCCTCCACAAGGGCCTGATCGCGGGTGTCCAGGGGGCAATCCGGGTCACCGGCGAGGGCGGCAAGGGTGTCAATCAAAGTCTCTTCGTCCCCGTGCTGCCATTGGAGCCGCCAGATGTGACCATTTCGCTGAAAGGAGATCTGATGGTGGCTGGCCTGTTGCTCAGATGCGCCGATGCGTGGTTCCACGGGGGACTCCTGATGAGGATGGGGGGTGGGGAATGATCGGGCTGCGACCGACCGATACCTCCCCCAAATCGACCGCGGTTGCCGCCCTGGCCCAAAGATTCTCGGGCCTTGGGCAGGGCGCAGAATCCGCGCCATCGCGGCTCTGTGTCGTCCAAAGGGCCGATTGAGGGTCGGGTCGTGGTAGACTGCGGGGCTTCTGATCGCGTAGCTCAGTCGGTAGAGCAACCGCCTTTTAAGCGGTAGGTCCTGGGTTCGAATCCCAGCGCGATCATCATCAGGATTCCCGCCGCGGGAATCGTCCCACGCAGGGAAGAGAGGGATCGCGTTGGCTCACATCCTCCACGCCACCTTCACGGACGATCGGTTCCACTTCTGGGCCGAGTCCATCGATCGTTGGCGGCTCGTGAGCGAGGGCGGCCAGCCTCGGGCGACCAGCGAGACCGACCATCCAGACTTCCCATGGCATCCGTATGGAACACGCCGCTCGGAACTCATGCCCCGCCTCGGCCCCGCCGCACTGATCGGTCGAGATGATGAGTGCGTGCTTCGTTTGCCTCGCGACTTGCTCGGACCATTTCCGAGCGACCGCCTCGCGGCATCGGTCGGCGGCGTTGATCGAAGCGGAGAGCCATGGTTGGCACGGTTTCGAATTGCAAGCCGGAGTTTCTCACCGGTTGAGGGGCTTCGCTTCCTGCTGGCGGTGACCAGTGGCGACGTCGTACTCGATGAGGAGCCGGGGCACGATCTTCTGTTCTGGGCGGACGCAGCACGGCTTGTCGCCGATCGGGTGGAGGCGCAGCGTTTCGTGCCATCGATGCGGCAAGGCGCGGAGGGCCAGTTGTACGCGATGTGGCGGCCGTGGCTCCAAGATGACGAGGCTGCGGCGAGATTGACCGGACTGCTCGCTGCCATGCCGCCGGTGACTCGCGGTGTGGATGATGCCCTCGGCGAGCACGCGTGGCCGCGGCTTGAGTCGGCGATCGAGGGGATGACCGACGATCTGGTTCGGTCCATGCTCCGCCGCGAGAACTTCACCGATGCCATCGACGAACGAGACCCCGCGGACTGGCACGTGCAGTGGCTCGGCGGACTTCTCGGCGGTTCGCGGGTGCTTGCCGTTGAAGCCGGGGACACCGTGGCATTGCTGCGGGCCGCCCGCTCATGGATTGCCAGGCTCGATGATTTCGCCGCAGGCGAATCGCTGCGGCTGCGACTCGACGTGCAGCCTCCGGACCATGAGCAGGAGCGGTGGCACCTGACCCTAGGACTCGCCGCAACGGCTGATGTGACGCTGGCGGTGACGGCCGAGGATGTGTGGAAGGCGACACCCGAAGCGGTGCAGATGGCCGGTCAAAGTGATCCGCAGGATGTGCTCTTGACCGAACTGGCTCGGGCGGCGCGTTTATGGCCAGCGTTGGATCCGCTGTTGGAGGAGGCCACGCCGAGCAGCATGACCCTGTCCACCCGCGAGGCGTGGGCGCTTCTGGGCGAGTATCGACCGCTGCTGGAAGAGTCTGGCTGCATCGTGGCGGTGCCATCGTGGTGGGGCGGCAAGGACAACACGCTCGGCCTGCGGCTCGTGATCGAGAGTGATGATCTCGATGATCTCGACGGTCCGCCGCGCGGCATGGCGACCGCCATTCGGTACCGCTGGCAAGTCGCCGTGGGCGACCAACCCCTGTCGCTTGAAGCCCTTCGCCGGTTGCGTGATCAGCACACGCCGCTTGTGCAGGTGGATGGCCGATGGATCGAAGTCGAGCAGGAACAACTTGCCAAGGCCATCGATCTTCTTGAGCGGCACGAAGCGACCGATGCCACCCTGCTTGATGCAATGCGTTTGGCGTCGGACGAGGTTGAATCCGAAACGGGGCTGACCATTCTCGGCATCGACGCGACTGGCTGGGTGTCCTCGCTCCTGGAGGGACCATCCGACGAGGGCGTGACACCACTCAATCAGCCCGACTTGTTCAGCGGAACCTTGCGGCCCTATCAAGTGGTTGGGTTGAGTTGGCTCGGCTTCCTCGACAAGTTCGGGATCGGAGGCTGCCTCGCCGACGACATGGGGCTTGGCAAGACCGTGCAACTCATCGCACTCTTGCAGCACGAGCGGGCCAATGGCGGCACCATCGGGCCGACGTTGCTCGTCGTTCCAACATCAGTTGTTGGGAACTGGCAGCGTGAATTGGAGCGATTTGCGCCGGAGTTGTCCTCGCACGTGCAGCACGGGCCAGATCGTCCGATTGGAGAGGCGTTCAAGAAGGTCGTTTTTTCCAACGATGTCACCATCACGACCTATGCGCTGGTGACGCGTGATGTCGAGATGCTCGGTGAAGTGTCTTGGCATCGCGTGGTGCTGGACGAGGCGCAGTACATCAAGAATCCACCTACGAAACAAGCGCAGGCGATTCGTGGGCTCGATGCGGGACGGCGAATCGCCTTGACGGGGACACCGGTTGAAAACCGACTGAGTGAACTCTGGTCGATTATGGAATTCTGCAACCCAGGCTTTCTTGGAACGGCGCCAGATTTCAGACGCAGATTCTCCCGTCCGATCGAACGGCACCGCGACGCTGGCGCGGCCGCGTCGCTTCGGGGCATGGTGCAGCCCTTCGTGCTTCGCCGGCTGAAAACCGACCGCAACGTCATCGATGATCTGCCAGAGTGCGTCGAGACGCGGGAGTTCGCCACCCTCACGCCCGAGCAGGCGGCGCTCTATCGCGCCGTCGTTGATTCAATGATCGGCAAGGTCGATCGCACCGAGGGTATCCAGCGACGGGGGCTCATTCTCGCGATGCTCGCGCGGCTCAAGCAGATTTGCGATCACCCCGCGCTTGCCGAGTCCGGTGACGAGGCGGTCGTGACGGCCCGCCACAGCGATCACATTCAGCGGCTCTCGGAGCGATCCGGCAAGTCGCGGCGGCTCATTGCGCTGCTCGACGAAGTATTGGCGACCGGTGAGCGGGCACTTGTGTTTACGCAGTACCGACGAATGGGCAAGTTGCTCTCGGCGATGGTCGAGCATGACCTCGGGTGCCGTTCGCTGTTTCTGCACGGCGGCACCCCAATGAAGCGGCGGCATGCGATGATCGACGAGTTTCAGTCTCCCGATGGGGATGCGCCTGTCTTTGTGCTTTCGCTCAAGGCTGGCGGCCTCGGATTGAACTTGACTGCGGCCAATCATGTGTTCCACTACGACCGCTGGTGGAACCCTGCGGTTGAGCGGCAGGCCACGGACCGAGCGTTCCGAATTGGGCAGACTCGGACCGTACACGTACACAAATTCGTGTGCATGGGAACGCTTGAAGAGCGGATCGACAGGATGATCGAAGAGAAATCCCAACTCGCCGAGCAGATCATCGGAAGCGGCGACAGTTGGCTGACCGACATGACGACTGGGCAATTGCACGATCTTCTACTGCTTCGGGGGACCGCGATGGAGGTGGAGGCATGAGCCGCGCCGACATTGGCAGCAAGGCGCCACGCCCCTCGCGCCGCCGCGGTGGGCGGTTGCGTCTCAAGGTTGACGAGCAGACCCTGCTCGATGCGGTGATGTGCGGCTCATGGCTTCAACTCATCGAGGAGGCGGTCGGATCGCGTCCAATGCAAGAGGGCCTTCTGGCCGCTCGCGACGGAGCCGTGCGGTCGCTATCTGTTGAGGCTGGTGTGATGAGCGGTCCGGTGCAGGCAGACGCCGCGTCATCTCTGGCAGTTCGCATCACGATGCCGGTGATTGACGAAGCCGGGTGGACCAAACTCGTCGAGGCGATGTCATGTGAGGCGATCTGGGCGGCAAAGTTGCTTGAGGGTGAAGTACCTACCGGTCTGGAAGATCTCTTTCGAGGGTGTGGCTTGCCGCTGATACCGGAGCAGAAGCATCTTGAGACGACGGTTGAGAAGGGGAGCCGACGCGATGGGTGGCGTGTTGCAGCGCTTGGCTGGATTGTCGCCGAGCGGTTGTACCGAGATCCCCTCTGCATTCTCGGCGTGCGGGGAATGGAGCGTGCAACGCTCATCGAAAGGCTCGGCCATCACCGGGCGCTTCGCACACAGGGCGAGGCGGTGGCGCATCCTCCGATTGTGCTCGACCCAACAGTGGCAGCGGGTCCTCCGCTTGCCGAATGCCTTGATACTTGGTGGCGGCCGCACGGGCATCTCCCCGATGTCCCAGCGGAATCGCATGTATCTCATGCCTTGCTGCGTCGCCTCGGACCCTCCACACTGGAGGGCCAGTTCCCGCTCGCGGGCCTGCTCGCCACGATTTATGACGAGGCCGCAGGCGAAGCGTCAAGGGCGCTCGATGCCCCCCTCAATGGCGGCGAGAACGATTCCGCCTGAGTTGATCCCCTTCGGTCAAGGAGGGGCTGCATCGTGTCGAAATGGGGCGTAGCAAGGCCTTGAGAGGGCCGAAGGAGAGCCCCATGCACCGAATGAACACAACACGCGTCGATGCCCTTGCTGAAGCCCGCCAGGCGCTGCGAGGCATGGAGTTGGCGATTCGCAAGGCCCGATTCAACCGCGGGGGAACCCCGGCGGAGAAAACGTCCCAGCAGAAAGCGAGGCGGCTGCCAACCCTTCGCGGTAGGGACGTCCGCCGGGCTTACTAGCAGCGGCGGCCCGCAATCAGCAGAATGCACCCCCTCACCCGGCGTCGCCGGGAGCGGAGTCTCGCGCTTCTTCTCCCCCGCAAGCGGGGGAGCGGAGCCCTGCGCTTCTTCTCCCCCGCTTGCGGGGGAGATGTCGCGCAGCG
>CAYYGU010000088.1:3948-6172 GCA_964471525.1 uncultured Isosphaeraceae bacterium | reverse complement strand
TGACCGTCACCGCATGGTGCTTGTGGGTCGCCTGCGCCAACGCCTTCGCCAGGCCAATGGTTCCCTGATCAAAGGGAGGCTGCTCAAATACACCGACCGGGCCGTTCCAGAGAATCGTCTTCATCTCCAGCATCCGCCCCTGCCAGGCCCGGAGCGTTTCGGGACCGATGTCCAAACCCATCCAACCGGCAGGAATGCCCAGTTCGCAGATTCGGGTCGATACACCAGGAGCGATCTCCTGAGCGCACAGATGGTCGTTCGGCAGAATGAGTTCGGTATTCGACGCCGCCGCTTCCTCCATCAGGGCGGTCGCCGTCTCCACCATGGCCTCCTCCAACAGGCTCTCGCCGATTGCTTCGCCAGCGGCATGCAGAAAGGTGTACGCCATGGCGCCGCCTACAAAAATGGCGTCAACCCGAGGCAGAAGGTTGCGAATGGCTGCGAGCTTGTCAGACACTTTGGCGCCACCGAGGATCGCGGCGAATGGGCGGGATGGGCTCGCGAGCGTCTCCGAGAAAAAGTGCAGCTCCTTCTCAAGAAGAAGCCCTGCAACGCGTGGCTTGCCGGACATCGCCATGGGAACCGCCACCATCGAAGCATGGGCTCGGTGGGCCGTTCCAAAGGCATCATTGACATAGGCATCCGCGAGCGATGCGATCGCGGCACCGAATGCCGCGTCATTGCCCTTCTCGCCCGCGTCGAATCGAAGGTTCTCAAGCAGTACCACCTCGCCAGGAGACGCGGCGGCAACCGCCTCCTTGGCAGCATCTCCACCACACGCCCCACCGACGAAATGCACGGGATGCTTCTTCCCAAGAAGTGCTTGTAGCCGCGCTGCCACCGGCGCCAGTGACAATGCCGGCTCAAACCCCTTCCCCGACGGGCGGCCGAGATGGCTCATGAGAATGGCGATGCCGCCACCGGCGAGGACCCGATGAATGGTCGGAATCGCAGCCGCGATGCGACGATCATCCATGATGTGTCCCGATTCATCGATCGGCACGTTGAAGTCCACCCGAACCAGGACGCGGGCGTCGTGGCAGTCGAGGTCGTCCACCGTTCGTATGGGCATGATCCGTCTCCGAACTGATGTCGTCACTTCCCTGCGATGCGGCGCAGGGATCCGTACCGTACACGCACCATGACCTCCACTTCGAGTACACGTCCGATCATCCTCTTGATCGGCCCCACGGCGGGCGGCAAGACTTCGCTGTCGGTTCATATGGCGCAGGAACTGCCCGGCGGCGGCGAATGCATTTCGGCGGACTCCATGCAGGTCTACGAGGGCATGGACATCGGAACCGCAACACCGAGCATGGAGGAGCGTGAGGGTGTGCCACATCATCTGCTGAGCATCGTCCGCCCCGACACGCCCTTCACCCTCGACGACTGGCTTGTCGCTGCAGAAGCCGCCATCGCCGATGTCCGGAGCCGCGGCCGCTGGCCCATCGTCGTCGGCGGCACCAACCTGTATGTTCAGGCGCTGCTCTTCGGCTTGCTGGAAGGACCACCCCCGGATCCGACCCTGCGGGCGGAACTGGCGGCCATGGATCCTGAGTCGCTCCGAGCAGAACTCACCCAGTGCGATCCCGTCGCCGCCGCAAGGATCCATCCCAACGATCATCGACGAACCATTCGAGCCGTCGAGTACGCTCGGCGAACCGGGCACGCCCTGTCCGATGCGCAGGTTCAGTGGAGCGAGGCATGCCGCCCCGACACGCAGATTCTGGGCCTCGACTGGCCGGTCGAGGCCATCAACAGGCGAATCAACGCCCGGGTTGGGACCATGATGGCAGCAGGCCTTCTCAACGAAGTTCAGCAACTCTATGAACGTGATCTCCTCGGCGAGCAGGCGGCGGCCGGTGTCGGCTACGCCCAACTGATCGCACACTTGGAAGGTCGCTGCTCGCTCGATGATGCAGTCGAGCAGATCAAAATCCGGTCTCGACGGCTGGGCAAGCAGCAACGGACCTGGTTACGAAAATTTCGTGCATTGCCACATCTGACCTGGATACACCCCGCCAAGGAAGACCCCTATCATGCTGCCATGAAAGCACTTATGGCGCTTTGAGCGGCCAGGTTCGGCCAGATCAGAACCGCGGTTGTGCCGCACCAACCCAATATGCCGAGTTGGCTCAAGGCTTGACAACTGGCCTGCCGACGACCATAACGCCTCTCCCCTCTGGCAATGGTGCCCCCGGAATCACCCCCGGAATCACCCCCG
>CAYYGU010000088.1:0-3848 GCA_964471525.1 uncultured Isosphaeraceae bacterium | reverse complement strand
ACGCCTCTCCCCTCTGGCAATGGTGCCCCCGGAATCACCCCCGGAATCACCCCCGGAATTCCCCCGAATCACCCCCATGGCTACCAATCTCGTCATCGTCGAAAGCCCGGCCAAGGCCAAGACCATTCAGCGATACCTCGGCGACGGCTGGGCTGTGGAGGCCTCGGTCGGTCATATTCGCGACCTCCCCAAGCGGAACCCCAAGGGCGTCAAGGATCCCGTCCCCGGCGTGAACGTCGAGCACGACTTCGAGCCGACCTACGAGGTGTCGGCCGACTCCAAGAAGGTCGTCACGAAACTCCGCAAGCTCGCCAAGGATGCCGACGAGATTTGGTTCGCAACCGACCTTGACCGCGAAGGGGAAGCAATTGCGTGGCATCTGGCGGAATGCCTGAAGGTCGATCCCGCCGTCGCCAAGCGAGTGACCTTCAACGCGATCACCAAGTCTGAAATCCAAGCTGCCTTTGCACACCCCGCCGCCATCAACATGCACCGGGTCAATGCGCAGCAGGCCCGCCGAATCATCGACCGCATCGTCGGCTATCAGGTGTCGCCCCTGCTCTGGCAGCGGGTCGCTGGAGGATTGAGCGCAGGCCGCGTGCAGTCGCCTGCCGTTCGATTGATCGTCGAACGAGAGCGAGAGATCCGAGCCTTCATCCCCGACGAGTACTGGCAGACCGAGATTCGGCTCACGCCCGAACATGACGCCATCGAGACACTCGCCGCAGAGTGGGCAACCATGCACGCTGGCGAGAAGCCCCCCACCAAGAAAGAAGAAGTGCAGTGGCTCGCCGCGCACAACGGGTTCACCGCCACGCTTGCGAAGTTCGACGGCGGTTCGGCCGAAATGAAACTCTCACAGGAGAAGTGGTCCCCGAGCTGCAAGGCCGAGTCCGCCCACCACGCCCGGCTTCTGGAACTGGGCGATGCCGTGGGCATCCTCGATCCGAAGTTGGTCGAAACCGCCGATGAAGAAGGCAAAGGCCCTGCCGTTCGCACGCTTCGCGTCGAAGGCGACCGCGACCCCGAGGCCCGCTGGCAGGTCACCGCCATTCAGAAGAAGCAGTCCAAGTCTCGCCCCCACGCCCCGTTCATTACAAGCAGCCTGCAGGCCGCCGCGGCCAACACGCTCGGGTTCACGGCAAGGCGGACCATGGCGGCCGCCCAAGGTCTGTATCAAGGCGTAGACGTTCCCGGCGAGGGACAAGTCGGCCTGATCACCTACATGCGAACCGACTCAACCCACGTCGCGCCCGAAGCGATCGATGCCGCGCGAGCCTTCATCGGCGACGCGTGGGGCGACACCTATCTTCCCGCCAAGCCCGTTGTCTATCACTCAAGCAATCGGCAAGCCCAGGAAGCGCATGAGGCCATTCGCCCCACCGACCCGACCAGACGCCCGGAGGATCTTCCTGCCTCAATGCACCAAGACCAGCGCACACTCTACGGACTGATCTGGCGGCGATTCGTCTCGGGTCAGATGGTGCCCGCCATCTGGAACCGAACCGAGTTTCGACTTCGGCGGTCCGACCGGCACACCGTGGCCGAGTTGAAAGTCACTGGCCGGGCACTGCAATTCGATGGGTGGTATCGAGCCTCAGGTGTCCCGAGTTCCGAGACCGACCAGACCCTTCCTGATTTGAAGGAGGGCGACGAACTCTCGGCGTTCGCGGTTGAACCTCGGCAGAAGTTCACGGCCCCACCCTCGCGGTACACCGAGTCGGCGCTCATCAAACATCTTGAACGGGAGGGCATCGGTCGTCCGTCTACCTATGCGAGCATCATCGAGAAGATTCAGCAGAAGTATGTGGAGAAGATCGAGCGAACCTTCCACCCAACGGCCATCGGCGAGGTCGTCACCGAGAAGTTGTCTGAGGCCTTCCCGCGGCTGATGGATGTGGGGTACACCCGCTCGATGGAGTCGGATCTCGACCGCATCGCCGCCGATGATGCGGACTGGGTCGCCACGCTCCACTCCTTCTACGATCCGTTTACCGAGTCGCTTGCCGCGGCCTACGAGTCGATGACCCACGCCCGCGCCGAGATGACGCCGGCCGACTGGAAGTGTCCGGAATGCGGCGCCCGGACGGCGTATCGACTGGCCCGAAGTGGCCGACGCTTCTTGTCGTGTTCGGCCTACCCCGACTGCACCTTCGCCACCGGTGTCGATCGCGACGGCAAACCGCAAATGGAACAGCGAGTCAACGTCGCCTGCCCAGAAGATGACTCCCCGATGATTCTCCGACAAGGACGCTTCGGGCCATTCCTTGCATCGGTCAATTACCCGGATGTGAAGATGGTGCTCAATGTGGACAAGAAGGGTGGATTGAAGGTTCCTGCGGTGCCGCCGCTGCTGACCGAGTTGAAGTGCGAGAAGTGCGACAAGCCACTGAACCTTCGCAATGGCAAACGAGGACCTTGGCTCGGATGCAGCGGTTTCCCCAAGTGCCGCGGCCGCGGGAAGTGGGCGCCGCTTGAAGAAGACAAGAAGACAGAACTCGAAACGGCGCTCGAAGCGCACGAAAAGGCCAACCCTCGTCCCGTCATCACGCGGCTTGACGGTGACCCCATTCCCGAAGGCACTCCCATCGCCGACCTGCTGCTGCCGGGCGAAGACGTGGAGTTGGAACTGTTTGAGGACGCCGAGCGGCCCTGAGGAGCCGCTACCCGAGCGTCGTTCGTGGCCAGCGGCCGCGTTCGAACTACACTTCAATCATGAAACGCCGCACAACCCGCCAACTCTCCCTCGGCAACGACCATACCGGCATCGTCAAGATCGGCGGCGATGCGGCGGTCTCTGTGCAGACGATGACCTCGGGGTACACCCACGACGTTGATGGCTGCGTCGCAGAGATCAACCGCCTCGCTGAGGCCGGGGCCGACATCGTCCGCGTCGCCGTTCCCAAGCGGGCCGACACCGAAGCACTTCCAGAAATCTTGAATCAAACCCGGGTGCCAATCGTCGCCGATGTGCACTTCCATTATCAGCGAGCCCTCGAAGCCGTTGAAGCAGGCATTCATAAAATACGCCTCAACCCAGGCAACATCGACGACCGCCAGCAGGTCGACCGCGTGATCGATGCCTGCGCCGAACGCTCGCTGCCCATCCGTATCGGTGTCAACGAAGGCTCGATCATCGAACGAAAAGACAAGCAACGCCGGATGGAGGAACTCGGCAAGTTCTTCGCCGATCATCGGGACGGCCACCTGATGGCCATCATGATTGCGAAGTTGGAGGAGTACCTGGAGATCTTCCACGCACGCAACTTCCACGACATTTGCATCAGCGCCAAGTCGATGGATGCCATGCTCGCCATCAACACCTACCGGGAAATCTCCAAACGCTTTGACTATCCGCTCCATCTGGGCGTCACGCATGCGGGCCCCCGCGAAACCGGTTCGATTCGCAGCGTCGTCGCGCTCGGCGCACTGCTGGCTGGTGGAATCGGCGATACGCTTCGCATCAGTTATGCCAGCGACGCGATCTTCGAAGTGCAGGACGGACTTGAATTGCTGTGGTCGCTGGGACTGCGCGATCGGGTCGGTGCCGAACTCATTGCGTGTCCCACGTGCGGACGCATCCAAGTCGATCTGTTTGACCTCGTACAGAAGGTTCGCGGCAGGCTTGCACACGACATCGAAGTACCGATGAAGGTCGCGGTCATGGGATGTGTCGTCAACGGTCCCGGCGAAGCAGAAGGCGCCGACATCGCCGTCTTTGCCGGTGATCGGAAGGGGATCATCTACGTACAAGGCGAGCGGGTCGCCAATATCCCCGAGGAAGAGATTCTGGATCGGCTGCTCGCCGAATGCCGCAACTTTCAGGATCGGGTTCGAGCGGGCGAGGC
>CAYYGU010000087.1:0-6176 GCA_964471525.1 uncultured Isosphaeraceae bacterium | reverse complement strand
TGGTGGGTGTCCGGGATTCTGGGCGTTAGCCCAGCATCAACCTCCGCAGCACCTGCAGCCCCTCAGAAAGCTGCTCGTCTTCGCATGCGAAACTGATTCGCACATGCGTGTCTCGCTCGCTGAACACCTCGCCCGGGATGATGACGACGTTGTTCGTGGCGGCGAGATCGCAGAACTCCGTGCCGCTCATGCCGAGTGATGGTGGTACTTCGGCAAAGGTGTAGAAGGCACCGCGGCAGTCACTGATGTTTGTCACGCCTTCGAATGTCTGACGGACAAGATCGCGTCGACGTTCAAATCGACCGACGACGTCACTCATATCCACATCGAATGCGCCGACCACGCCCGCCTGCGCCATCGATGGTGCGCAGACGAATGAGTACTGCTGAAACTTCGCCATCTGTTCTAGAAGCCACGGCGGACCTGCTGCGTACCCAAGTCGCCACCCGGTACAGCCGTAGGTCTTTCCAAAACCGCGAATGAGCAGCATGTCCTTGGTGAATCTGGCCGGGCTCGGACACGAACCGGTTTCTCCGCGGCCATCGCGAAAGGTAAACAGGTCGTAGATCTCATCCGAAAGAAGCATGACCCCCCGGCTGGCGCACAAATCGACTAGGTCGCCGATCTCCGCATCGCTCAAAACAACGCCGGTCGGGTTCGCGGGCGTATTGAGAAGGACGACCCGTGTACGCTCCGTGATGAGCGGCTCGACCCGCTCGGCGGTCATACGAAAATCGTCATATGTATCGCACATCACGATCTTGGGACCGGTCATCGGCCCGAGCGTCGGGTAAATGACAAAATATGGATCGGGTACGATGGCCTCGCATCCCTGCTGGCACAACACCATGAACGCAAGCAGCAAGCCGCCACTCGTTCCGCTGGTGATGAGCAAGTCGCTCTGGCCGTCACCGATGGTCCAATCGACATCTCGCCGAAGGTGCGCTGCAACGGATGCACGGAGATCGTCCGCGCCGCCCGTGAGCGTGTAGCCATTTCGCCCCTGCTCGATGGCCGCGACAGTGGCGCGGACGAGAGACTCGGGTACACCGAAGTCCGGCTGACCGATCGAGAGGTTGATGGGGTTCTCAAGGTTCACGCCAAGTTCGAAGGCGCGGCGAATACCAGATACGTCCACGCTGCGGGCGCGATCGCTGATGAGTCTCTTGGGATCGATCACAACGTCACCGACGCGGGCAGCCCCGGAGTCATTCCGTCTCGGTGGCAACGTCGCCCTCGGTGCCCTCGCCACCCTCGGCGGTTTCCTCAGCCTGTTCCTTCTTTGGCTTCTTGGTCACGACAGCCCGATTGGCGACCTTGACCAGTCCCATAGGCGAGTCACTCTCGAGATCAAACTCGCCCTTCGCGGCGAGATACGCTACCCGCTCACTCCGCTTGAGCACATTGCGGTGCTGGTTCAGGCCAGCAGGTTTGGTCTTGAGGCTGCGGTGGAGGCTCATGGTTTAGTCGCCCTTTGATTGCAAATACCGATCCGAGAAACTGGTCCGCCTGCCCGACTGCTTCCAGAGACGACCCACCTCCTCGATCTTGGTATCCAAGGCCTGGTAGGCAGGATCCGATGAGCGTGGCGAGGCAAGCCCGGGCAGGGCGATGACCTGTGCGAGCCGCGTATTGTGACCCGAAACGACCGCAACATCAAGCCCCTGTTTGCGGCAGAAGGCCGCGATCTCTTCGGCTCCTGCGGGACGGGTCTCGGCCAAGACGAAATAATGGAAGCCTCGAACCCGTGGATCACCATCAGGAGATGGATTCGTGTCGCTTGGTGAGGACACCGAAATCCCTCCGGTTTCTGGCGTTTTGGGAGGTCCCGGGCGTTCCGAAGCTTCCGCGGAATCTGGAATCGCGGGCGGTTGGTACTCAAGTGGATCCTCAAGTACCCGGCTCATGCCCTGGCTGCGGGCATCATCCCTCGCCTCGGCCCCCCCGGCCCCCTTGCCCAGCCACCACGCCAATACGATGAAACCGAGCACCAATACGATGCCGACGACAATGAAACCCATGGGAAGCCGAACACTGCTGCCGGGCGTAAACCGGGACTGCTGCGGCGGATCCTCCCCCACGTCTTGTGGGTCCGGATCGGAACCTTGTCCTCCCCGATCGAGTCTGGTGCGAGCCACCTCGTACAAAGATGGCCGAGATCCTCGGCGGGCCATACTCAGCCTCCCTCGCCCGGTGTGCCGACAACGCTGGCGATCGCCATCCCGCCGCTGTGCGAGAGGCTCACTGCCCAGTGATGGATGCCCTGTTGCCGAGCGAGCGTTGCGGTGTGTCCGGTCAACTCAACATCGGGCCCCCCACCCGGGCGATGTGTGACGCCGACATCAACCCACGCCGTTCCTCCAGCCCAGCCACAGCCAAGCGCCTTGAAGACGGCTTCTTTGGCGGCAAAGCGGGCTGCGTAGCGTTCGGCGCGGCCCTTGCCGCTGGACTCGGAATACTGCTGCTCAGCCGTTGTGAACACGCGGCTGATGAGGTGATCGCCATGCGACTCCAGCATCGACTCGATTCGTCGAATGTCAACGATGTCAACGCCATGCACCAGATCGGGCATCCTCTCAGTGTACTGCTCGCAATCACCGCATGACGTGCTACCGTGCAGGAATGCCTGCCGCAATCGAAACCGCCATGAGATCGGGACCGGTGCAGCCCGCTGGCTTCACGCCACCACCGCCAGGAGGGGCCGAAGTGGTCTTTGTGGGGCGAACCAGATCGGAACTCCATCCGACACACGGCAGCCTGCAGCATCTGAAGTATCAGGCTCATACCGACATGGCCGCCGCCATGCTCCAGGGGTTGGCCGAGGAAGCCGCCTCCCGCTGGAACCTCTCGGCCGTGCGTGTGCAGCACGCCGAGGGCGTTGTCGGAGTCGGCCAGGCGAGCGTCTGTATTGAAGTCGTCTCCGACCATCGCAGCGAGGGCTTCGAGGCCTGCCGGTGGCTGATCGACACATTGAAGGCACAGGTACCGATCTGGAAGCAGGAAGTGTGGGCCGACGGCACGACATGGGTCGATGGTCACCCGGTCACGGAGCAGGCGTGAGCGGCGGCCCGGCAGCGACGAAGGCCGCGCCCAAAGATCGCGCCCGGGCGCTGCGTCTGTACCGAGCCCTTGAGAAGGCATGGCCCGAAGCAACATGCGAACTCAATGCTGCTGCGCCGCATGAACTCCTGATCGCCACAATCCTCTCGGCTCAGAGCACCGACATCGCCGTCAACGCGGCCACCCCCGCGCTCTTCGCGGCCTTCAAGACGCCTACCGAATTCGCCGCGGCCGATCCCGAGGACATCCAACCCTACATCGCCACGATTGGTCTCTACCGCAACAAATCCAAGGCCGTCGTCGAATCAATGCGGCGGGTGGTCGAGGAATACGACGGAGAGGTACCAGCCACCATGGAAGCGTTGCTCACGCTGCGAGGTGTCGCGCGCAAGACGGCCAACGTGGTGCTTGGAAACGCCTTTGGCCTCAACGAAGGGATCGTCGTCGATACCCATGTCATGCGACTGGCCTGGCGGCTTGGGCTCTCCAAACATGAGGGCAATGCGGCCAAGATCGAACGGGATCTCATGGGGTTGTTTCCCCGGCCGCGATGGACCATGCTCAGCCACTTGCTGGTATTCCACGGTCGCTACGCCTGCAAAGCCAGAAACTGCACGTGCGGCGAGCACTCCATCTGCAAGCGGTACGCCGTTGCGGGCCGCTGCAACTGCGCTTCCTCGCCCCACGAGAGTACGGTCAGTACTTCTCACGAATGACGCCAAAGCCACCGTGCTCCGCCGCATAGGCAACGCCGCGTCCGAGCACCAATGGTTCGATGCAGATCACCGGGCCATCGATCATGACGCCAAGCCGTCGCGACTCGATGGCAGCATGCCCATCCCCCCCCGACTGCAAACTCAAGAGCAGAATGCCGTGATCGTGTCCGAGCCAGAATGCATCCTCGGTGGCGGCGATGCAGTGAAACCGACCTCCACCGGGGGCTTCAAGCGTGTGTGATCCATCCGGCGTTGTCAGCGCCGCCACGCCATCATCGTCGATCGTTGCCGACCAGCCCAAGACCGCCGCGTCGCGTGCAGGATCGGCCAGCGGTGTGTCCGGTGGAATGCCCAGCGTCGCTTCCCGTCCGATCTCATAGACCCAGTGTCCACCGGTGGTATCCGCCCGCAGCGCCGACCCGTCGGAGGCCGCCCGCGTCATGCCAGCTGGGGCCCAACGCCACACTTCTGCACCGCCGATCGGATCGCTCGCGCCGATCGTCACGATGCCGCAGCCGGAAGTCCCGGCAACCGCCAGGCGTTCGCCGTCGATCCAGTCCGCGTCGTGCAAGCCTTTGGTCGACCACGACCACTCGGTGTGCAATCCCTCGTTGGTGAGCCGCAGCACGGTCAGCCCAGCGTCGCCGACAACCAGCACCCGGTCACCACGCTGGCGAAGCCTCGTCACCACGCCCGGCAGGGCCACGGTCATGGTGTTGGCATCGAGTTCCCGGAAGTCCTCACCGAGGAAGCCGACGAGGGCCCCGCTTCGCTCATTCCTCGCAAACAACAACGAAGACTCCGGCACATGCCGATCCGGCGTCGCGGCCTGGAGGATCGAGGCAGTGCCAAGGTAGGCGCCGCCAGCGCGGCGATGGATTCTTCGCCCTGCGACATGAAGCAGCCGCTGCTGGTGCTGCACAATGCTGGTTATTTCCGCGCCCTCTGAGCGAGCGACGATGTCTCCAGAAAGGGTTCTGGCCGAACCGGTCCCCAGCACCAGGACGTCGTCTCCTCTTCTGGCAAGCCCCGTCGGCCACATGCCAAGCGTCGCCGCATCGATCCGCTCCACAATCTCCGGTCGCCATGGATCGGAGAGATCCAGCAGCACCACCTCGCTGTCACCCAGCAGCACCGCCAATTGGCCATTGGCCTCAATCAGCGCACACGCCGGAGCGGAAGTACCCGGCGGGGCAAGTTGCTGGCGTGAAATGAGCCTACCGGTTCTCTCGAGAACCAACAGGTCCGACCCGGTCAATTGATACCACGCCCGATCGGTCAGAAGGAGTTGACGATGCGTGCCATCGGTCTGATGATCTACCACGATCGATCGTGTCTGTGGACGAGGCGACGCCGACGTCCGCAGTGATGTCTCGCAGCCCACGACCGCGGAGACCGCAAGCATCGGTAGAATGAGGCGAGTCCAACGGCATCGGGTGTTCTGCATGCCGTGAAGAATACGAAAGAAGGCGTTCCTGCACGTCCCTCATGACCGATCGGCTCGAACAACTTCACAGACTGCTCGCCGCCGACCCCGGCGACGCCTTCTGTCTGTACGCCATGGGGATGGAGTACGCCCGCCGAGGAGAACACGAGGCGGCCGCCGCCCACCTGCAGCAGTCGCTTGCCACGGAACCCGATCAGCCCTACGCCCATTTTCACCGCGCCCGGAGCCTCGCCCACCTTCGTCAGTTCAAGGAGGCCGACGAGGCGATCGATGCCGGACTGGACATTGCCCAATCACAAGGGGACGACAAAGCCGCCGAGGAACTTGGTGAGCTTCGATCCACGTGGGCGCGGCGTGGGTGACTCGCTCATCATTACGGCCATCACGGCCGATCCTCGCGAACCCGATCTTCGGTATATCAAGGTGGGTCGCCAGGTGGTTGCCCGTGTCCGCCGCAGCGATGTCGAAGGCTTGGCGCTCGAAGTCGGCGGTCAACTTGACCCCGACACGCTGGCGGAATTGGCGTGCTGCCAGCGGCGGACCATGCTGCGGCTCCGCGCCATTCGGTCGATTTCACGGGCTGCGGCAAGCCGTCAACGACTTGTCGACCGTCTCACACCCCATGCAAGCAACATGGATGAACTTGAGTCTGTACTCGATGAACTCGCCGCGGAGGGCCTGCTCGATGACCATGCGACCGCCACGCAGATTGCCGAGGAAATCCTCCGCAGCGGCCCCCTCGGAGCACGAGCATTGTCGGCCAAACTCTCCCGGCGGGGCTTCGAGTCATGCGTCGTCAAACAGATCATCGAGGATCTCAGCGCGGGTCGGGATGAATACGCCGATGCCCGCGAGGCCGCTGCAATCGCCATGCGAAGTCTCCGCCATCTCCCCCCGAACACAGCCACCCGGCGGCTCGCCGCCCGCCTTGCCCGCAGGGGCTTCTCTGAAGA
>CAYYGU010000086.1:0-6178 GCA_964471525.1 uncultured Isosphaeraceae bacterium | reverse complement strand
CTCCGACCTTCTGACCCCCAGTCAGACGCGCTAACCAAGCTGCGCTACAGCCCGTACAGATCGTGGACTTCGTATGGTAACCGACGCTTGAGGGGGGGCAAGGATGACATGCGGGGTGGGAGAGCTGTGGAGCTGTGGAGCTGTGGAGCAGGCGAGCAGGCGAGCAGGCGAGCAGTAGACCGCGAGGCCGCTTCGCGGCCTCGCTCTGTTGCGGCCGATTCGCGGCCGCAACGGACAGGGTGGGATTCGAACCCACGGTACGATAAATCGTACACAGCATTTCCAGTGCTGCACCTTCAGCCGCTCGGTCACCTGCCCTGAGGAGGATCGGATTGTAGGTTGGATCGGCCCGCGTGGACAAGGGAGGCGACCTACCCTTCTGGGCATGAGCCACACTTCACCCCCCGCCGCCGGATTCCTTGTGCTTGACAAGCCGGTTGGCCCCTCGTCGATGCGAGCCGTGGCGGTGGTGCGAAGACGGGCTGGTGGGCTCAAGACCGGCCATGGTGGCACGCTCGATCCGCTGGCCAGCGGCGTGCTCGTGCTCGGCCTCGGCAAGGCGACCACACTGCTTGAACGAATCGTGGCGACCGACAAGGGCTACGAAACCGAGATCGACCTCTCGATTCGAACCAGCACGGATGACATGGAAGGCGAGGCGGAGATCGTTGAGGTTGCGGCACCACCGGATCGAGCCGCCGTCGAGATCGCCCTCCAGCAGTTCGTCGGGGATGTCATGCAGCGGCCCCCCGCCTTCAGCGCCATCAAAGTCGGTGGTCGCCGGGCATACGCCCTGGCGCGACAGGACAAGCCTGTTGTTCTTCCTTCACGCCCCGTGCATGTCGCACGGCTGGATCTTTTGACCTACGAGTGGCCGGTGGCAACCGTGGCGATCGCCTGTGGCAAGGGCTTCTACGTCCGCTCGCTGGCGCGGGATCTCGGGACGGCGCTTGGAACCGGCGGATGTTGCCGGTCCATTCGACGGACCGCCGTCGGTCCGTTCTCGATTGAAGAAGCCATTCCCCTCGATGATGTCCCGGATCCCCTTGAGATCCACATGCTGCTGCCTGTCGAGTCGGCGCTCGCGCGACTCGACTGACTCACCGCCGACTTCGGCCTAACTTTCTGCCCCGGAAGCCCCGCGAAGTGTCCATTGGTCGTCGATACAGATCGCGTCGAGTCGTGCCCCAATACACGGGGACGGGTTCGGGCTGATACACGCCAGCCATCATCAGATGAAAGATGATCTCAATCGCGCAGTTCGACAGTCCAATAGGCTTCATTCAGGAAGACCCTCCATGCTTCGTAGTGACGCCGCCGCAGCCGAATCGAGCGATCCGGGCATGTTCTGGGTCGGCGTGGTTTTCGGATGAGTGCCATGCGTGCTTCGGTTGGGGTCTTGTTCCCCTTCCGAGCATTACATCGCACGCAGGCGCACACAAGATTGCTCCAACTGTTCTCGCCGCCGCGTGATTGCGGGAGCACATGGTCGATCGAGAGTTCGGATGTCGGATACCGCGTGCCGCAGTACTGGCAGGTATTGCGATCGCGGGCGTACAGGTTGCGGCGGTTCAGACGCACATGATGATCGGGCATTCGTGAGCAGCAATGGACGCGAATGATCCGAGGCACGGCCACGTACGAGGATGCCGTGCGAACCCACTCATGGTCTTCAACCTCATATCGCCGCTGCAGGTCGGCCACCTCGAGCCATGAGGAAAGATTGAATTGCTCCCACCGGCCGTCGATGACGGAAATGACTTCGGCAACATCTCGAAACAGAAGCACAAAGGCCTGACGAACCGGCACGACGCGGGTCGCCGCGTAGCCACGGTTGAGCACAAGGACGGGTTCATCGAGAAAGGTGCTGAGTGCTGTCATGCCTGAGTGGTATCGTTCCTCGTCAATGAGAACCCGTGGCAGTTGAGTGTGCTTTCATGCTATATCGGACGAACCCCCTCCTGAGGCCAATTCAGGGCTTCGCTCCCACACCATGCCACGAGAATGACCTTCAGGCCACGAAAAAGGGTCGACGACTCAGGGGAGTTCCAGTAGTTCCACATCGAATACCAGCGTCGCATTGGGTGGAATCGGGCCGCCTGGGGTGCCACGGGGGCCATATCCCAGCGAGGAAGGAATGACCAGTTTCCGCGTTCCGCCGACCTTCATCGAGCCGACGCCCTCGGTCCAGCCACGAATGACGCCGCTCAGGGGGAAGTCGATCGGAGCGCCACGATCGACGCTGCTGTCGAACTTCGTGCCGTCGGTGAGGTAGCCGGTGTAATGCACCCGCACCGTTGTCGCCGGTGAGGCAGGCGTCTCGCCGGTTCCCTCTTCGAGATCGAACCAGGCCAAGCCCGATTCGCTCGTCGTTGACGCGGCGTCGCCGACCGGCGCTCCGGGAAGTTCGGCAGTGTTCTTCAGGACATCATCAACACTCATCGTTCGTTTCTCCAGTTTCTTGTTCTGTTCCGAAATGGATGCGAGGGCTTGCTGCTGCGCTGCCCGCCACACCGACTCGCCGCCCGTGCAGCCCTCGGCCTTGGCCTCGGCCTGCTTCGGAGTGAGCAGCGTCACTTTCTCGATCACGATGTCTTCCGTCGGTACATCGTTGTACTCGCCGCCACCGGGTCCGTGGGCGTGTCCGGTTTGACACGACTTGATGGCATCCAGCACGTCGTCGCCCCACACGACCTTGCCGAACACGGCATACCCGGCACCGTCTCGCGCCTGGTCGAGGATGGCGTTGTCCTGAACATTGATGAAAAACTGATTCGTTGCCGAATCGGCTTCCCCGCCAAGGCGTGCCATGGCGATCGTGCCGCGTCTGTTTTTCAGCCCATTCCGCCACTCATTTTTGATGGCTGGCTTCGTATCGCGTTTCACCATGCCCGGATCGAAGCCGCCGCCCTGCACCATGAATCCGGGAATCACGCGGTGGAAGATCGTGCCGTCGTACCCGCCGTCCTTCGCGTAGGCAATGAAGTTCTCGACAGACACAGGCGCGGCCTTGCGGTCAAGCATGATGACCATGGTGCCCTTGTTCGTATCCATTTCGACGTATTGATAATCGGAAGCCGCCTTAGCCGGAGGATCAGCCTTGGCCGGGTGGTCACTCGGATGTTCGGTGGGATGGTCTTGGGCTGCCATCGCGGTCGCTCCAAGAAGCGATGTGGTGGTCAGTGCCATCAATATGCTCGATCGTCTCATATGGAATCCTTTGTAATCGGTGCTGGGAACCCACCATCTGGTGGAACGGGGCATCTTACGTGGACGCGGCATGGAAGTTCAGCCGAGCCGATCGACAATCTCCTCGACCGTTACCAGCGGGCCGGAGTCCATGCCTGGACACGGCGTCTGACGCTTGACGGCGTCCCACATCTCAGGAGACACCAGATTCTCGCGCCAGAACGGCCACGTGCTGCATTGGTGGGGCCGCGCGTGGTAGAGGCGGCATCCCGACTTGCCGGCTTCATCTCGCGTCAAGAACACACAGTCCATCCCCTGTGGGCTGGACTGCTCCCGCAGCGACCAGCGGCCGCCGATCTGGCGGGCATAGGTTCGGTGGAACATGGCCTCGCTCACCCCCAGAATGGCCGCCATCGCCAAGCCCTCCTCGGCGGTGAACCACACGGCGCCAGGCGGACCCGTGCAGCAGTTGCCGCATCGGGAGCACGCAAAGCGAAGCCCGCTCCGATACCACTCCGACATGACTTCAGCCATGATGCCCGTCCCAGCCTTCGGGTGCTGTTCCCATGACCATCACATCACACAACAGCACTTCGTCCTGGTGCAGCGGGGTCTGAAGATCATTCAGTTCTGCTGGCCGGTCATCGAAGGCGATCCGATCGAGGTTGAGAATCTGACGAAACTCCCACTCAAAGTCATCGACGATGTGCGACTGCATCAGCCGCTCGATATCGCGCCGACAGGTGGCCACGCCCCACATCTGGGCGTGTCCGACACGGCGGCCCGCTGGGTCCTCCTGATCGACCAGCACAAGACCACGCCAGAGCGTGTATCCGATATCGCGTCCCCGCGCGTCGAGGTTGCGATCGGGATCATCGTCGAGTTCCAACTGCCAACTGGCCTGCAATGCCAGCAGCAGATGATCCGGATCGGCAAGCCATCCCTCACGCTGCTCAAGGACGGACCGCACCCGCACGGGCGTGTCTCGTGGAATCGGTTGGATGTCATCATCATGCCGTCGCTGGACGTTGTACTTCCGAAAAAGGCCCTCGACCCGGTTGCCCCAAGAAGGATCAACATGGACGATCAACCTCTTGTCCTGATCGAGGAAGATCTCGAAGAATGGATCCACAGCATTGACACCGACGCCAATGGTCGCATCTTCAAGAAGAATGGGCTCAAAGAGGTCCCACGCGCCTCGAAAGTGCTCCAACTCGATCGGATGGCCGATGTACACATCCACTTCGCGATAGGCATCGCGGCTGCCGAGTTCCATCAGTCCAGATACCTGCGATGGCAACAATCGCATGAACTCGTGCAGCAGCGGCCGCACCAACTCATGTGATACCGCAACGGTATAGGTACTGGTTTCCGGATGCGTCTGGTCCTGCCCCCACGCTACCTGGGACCAGCCCGGGGCATGAGGACGCAGCCCGCCACCCTCCACGCCGAGGGCAAAGAGATGTCCGTGCTCCACGACACGAGCAAGATCACCGCGGATGCGAAAGGGCGCTTCCATGGAGGCATGATAGAGCGGCTCAGGCGGACACCGGCACGCCGGTGGATCCCCATTTATGATGGCACACTGTTGATTTCAGCTCCAGCCGACCTGCGGAGACCATAATGACCACCAATCAAGAGGCCGGGGCCACGCCCAAGGGAACGCAAGGACGAGCGCATTGGAGAAGCCGCACCGGCTTCATCCTCGCCGCGGCTGGCTCGGCCGTCGGTCTCGGCAACATCTGGAAGTTCCCCTACATCACCGGCGAAAACGGTGGTGGCCTCTTCGTCCTCATCTACCTCGTCTGTATCGCGCTGGTCGGCCTTCCGATTCTGATCGCCGAAATCATGATCGGCCGGGCTGCGCAGGCGCAGCCCGTCGAAGCGTTCAAACGGCTGCAGGGTGGGCCAACGGGATGGTCAGCCGTGGGCTGGCTTGGCGTCGTAGCAGGATTCCTGATTCTGTCCTTCTACGTCGTCGTCGCCGGATGGGCGATGGACTACACGCTCAAGTCCGTCGTCGGCTTCACCAACCCGATCGGTCAGAAGGCCGCCGATACGGCGCTCGTCTACCGAGCGACCGAACCGGTGGGGGCGATGCGGGCAACGCTCATCGAACACGAAGCTTCCGATCCGATCGAACATGCGGTCAAGGGGTGGCGACGTCAATTCGCCCCATCGACGTGGGAACGCTGGCAGGACTATCAGCAGGCCACCGCGGTGGCAGGCGTCAATGCAGCCATCCTGCTGGAAGATCCAGACATCCAGGCGGCATTCGATACCGTCTCCCCTGCGGTGGCCGGCAAGGACGCCGCAGTCGCCGAAGCGAGGGCCGCCGCATCGGCGCGAATCAATGCGCTGTCGGACGAAGATGTGCGGGAAGCGGCGACGACCCTGAAACGCCGCTCCATCATCAGCAGCGAAGTCACCAGCGTGTTCATGGGTCTGCTCGGTGACGGCTGGACCAGCACCTTCTGGGCAGGCATCTTCATGTTCCTGACCATTCTGGTCGTCGCCAGAGGTGTTGGCGCGGGAATCGAGCGGACCTGCCGCGTGATCATGCCGCTGCTGCTGCTGTTCATCCTGTTTCTGGTGGTATACGGATTCTTCCAGCCTGGCTTCGGCCGCGCCATCACATTCGTGTTCAGTCCGGACCCGAACGAGCTGGAACCACGCGGCGTCCTCGAAGCACTCGGCCACGCATTCTTCACGCTCTCGCTGGGCATGGGCGCGATGATGACCTACGGCTCCTATCAGCGCAGCGGAAGCGGCGGCATGCTGGGCGAGTCGATCTCGATCGCGATCTTCGATACCGCCATCGCGCTGCTCGCCTGCCTGATGATGTTCCCGATCATCTTCTCCTATGGACAGGATCCAAGCAGCGGCCCGGGGCTCGTATTCATGAGCATGCCACTTGCGTTTGCCGAAATGGGCGAACTGGGCATGATGCTCGGCATCGTCTTCTTCGGCCTGCTCGTTTTCGCCGCGC
>CAYYGU010000085.1:0-6258 GCA_964471525.1 uncultured Isosphaeraceae bacterium | reverse complement strand
AGGCCCTCGGTCTGACAGATGCCGAACATCGTCTCGCTGTCGGTGCAGCCCTTCATCGTGGCGTACACAGTCGGATCGATCGAGGCATCAAGATCGTGCCGCAGCCGGTCGAACCCGCCGATGGAACCGTTGTGTTGAAAGAGCCATCGACCTGCAGTAAAGGGATGGCAGTTCACCCGAGACACGACACTGGTCGCGGCACGGATATGCGCCATGAACAGGGGCGAGGCGAGATGGCCCGCGATGCTCGAGAGGTTCTCATCATTCCACGCTGGACGCGTTTCGTGATACGTGCCGGGCGTCGCGCTCGCATCGGTGTACCACCCCACGCCGAACCCATCGGCGTTGAGTGCGAATGTGGACTCCCGCGCATGGCGGGACTGCAAGAGCAACGATCGCTCCGGCTTGATGAGGAGTTCCTCAACCAGAAGCGTAGGGCCTGCATAGGCGATCCATCTGCACATGGGGGGAGGATAGGGTCGCGGCTTCCCTGCGGAAAGTCGCATGCTGGCAGCCGGGGATGCGACGCCGCTCCATCCCTTCTGGAAGACTCCACCGCCGGGGCGAGGCCGCACAAACCAACCTTACTGAACGCCGACAACGGCTGGCCGAGGCTCGAAACCGCGACGGCTGTGTCATGTAAGTTGATCTATGGCACTGGCTTGACGCTCTTGGCATCCGATCGGATACGCGGATCTTCGCCCGCAAGAGGTATTTCAGAATACATGCAGCGTTTTGGCAACACTGTCGCGAAACCGCGGAATCGCACCGTATGTTCGGCGTGTGCATCTTGCGTTGCTTTCTGGAGCATGGACGAGCCAGGGGCTGAACTACCACCCTGTCACGAAACGTGCGTGGGCCGGACCGACTCGAAGGGTCCGCGTGGGGAGACCGGACATGATCGACATGTCGAACAGAAAGAAACGACTGGAGCGGCTCGTCGAGCTGGCCCAGGTCTATCGCAATTGGTCGAGGCGGGAACTTGCTCACAAACTTGGGCGGGATGCTTCCAAGTTGATCCCAACAAGCGGGAATCCGAAGCTCGACTTCATCGTCGAACTCGCCGAAGTACTGGACTGGAGCGTGGGCGACGTGACCGCATGCCTTTGGGGACCAGCAGATGACACGATGTGCTCGGGGAAGAAGAACCACGACACCTTCCAACAACTCGATGCTCGAGCCAAGAAGGCTCACGCCCGTGGCAACTACCACGACATGATTCGGCTGGCCGCCAAAGCTCGGGTTGCAGCGACGAATCCCCACGACCGAGCGCTCGCCTGCAACAGAGAACTCGGTGGATGGGACGGCCTGGGCCGCTTTACTCGAAGCCTCGATGTCGCCCGCGAGGGGCTGGCTCATTCTCCGGTCCCGGACGACGTTCAACGCATGCTTCAAAGCAATCTCGCCAATGCCTGCTACAGCCTGTGGCATCTGACCGAAGCCCGAACCGCGGCCTCGGATCTCATCGATCACTTTGATCGCTGCCCAGCCACAGGCATCCGCGACCGCCGAACCAACGCGTTCGCCCGGTATGTGCTTGGAAGCACGCACAGGCGGCTGATGGATGTCGATCCAGATCACGCGACGACGCACGCTGCCACCGCCCGCAGCATGTTCCGTGGGGCGATCGATGCCTTCTCACAGGGCGAGCCAAAGGAACGCGATCGGACGGCTGGCATCGTCCGCACCTGCCAAGGCGCCATTCTGGAGTCCGAAGTCATGCTCGGACGGCTCGACCCTCGCCAAGCCACCTCCGCCGTCGTTGACTCCATGGGGGAGATTGTCGATCTCGATGTCCAACCAGCGGGAGACTTGCTTGAGAGTTACGGCTGGTGGTGCATTTTCGGCTGCAACATCGCGATGCGACACATCAGCGATGAACGAGAGCTTCACCGCTTGCTGGCCCTCTTCACGAACAAAGCCGATGAGATTGCCGATCGATTGGACAATTGGGCGATGCGGGAACGCGTATTCTCAATCCAATTCGATGGGCACCACCGTTTCGTCGGATGGACCGGGCAGACCACCCCACTCACTATCGACACGGATGACATTCGAATGATCACCGGAACGATGGGACGATTCCCACAATTCCGGGAGACCGGCTGGAGCATGCTCGAGTCTGCCAGTGTGATCACCGACGACATCGTGGCAGCATCTTGAGAGGAGATCGACATGAATCAGAGGAGACACTTCAATTCAATCGCTTCTGTTCTCGCCGTGATGATCTTCACAGCAGGGGCGTCGGCTGATAAGATGGTGCGCGGTCCCAACTCGGACAACGCGTCACCGCCGGTGTTCCACACCAATCAGGACGGTCCTTGGGGCTCACACACGCCGGGCACACCAATCGACATCCTCGCCCAGAACAACGCGCCGAAATCGGACGACACACCGAACCTGATCGATCTGGTCGTACAAGCCGGGTTCGTCGTGCCGCTGGAACGACGCCCCAATCGATGGCCTCCGGCTGTCATGCCAGCAGCGGATATGCTCGCCGTCGCTTCACCGCCACACCCACCGGTCGGCATGAACCCGGTTCCAGCACCTGGCGCCTTGCTGCTGCTCGGGGTGGCGGGTGCTGCCCGACGGCGGAAACGGAGGGAGTCTGCGTAGGCCTCGCGCCGCAAGGGAGGGAGGGGTAGCCCCTCGCCGAGGGCCCTACTCCCGCCCTCGATAGTGTTCGGTCACATCAACCGCTCGAATATCGGTGCGGTCAAGATCCCACGCCAAGGGAAACACGCACGGTCCCCCCGGCATGACGGCGTAGATCCGGTGCATCGGATCGGAGGCATCTGCCTGCGCGGCCTTGGCATCGAACCAGGCTGTGTCCCATGAATTCGGGTCGGCCGACTCGACGTGATGCCACCGGCCGTCGGCCCACACCTCCACCCAGGTGTGGTTGCCGCTGTCGTCGATCCACAGCGGCGTACCGGCCAGCCTCGCGGGGATACCGCGGGTTCGGCACGCATTGGCAAGCAGAATGGAGAGCCCGGTACACGATGACCAACCGGACTCCATCGTTTCGAGCGGTCCTTGGTCCGGGGCGCGGCGTTTGGTCGGGTGGTAGTGGACGCCAAGCGTGTCACCGATCGCAGCGTTCAAACGACGAACCGTTGACTGCACATCTGGCTGTGATTCGACGGTGGCAAGCCGGGAGACCACGATGTCACACCACCGCTCCCCTGCCTCCGACACATGCGTTGGTGGCAAGATTGCCGCCCGCCACAGTTCCTCGCTCACATCGTCTGACCAGGGAGCGGATTGCCACGCCTCCCGCATGGCGGCGGCATGGCGTGAAGCCCCCTCGGGACCGATCTGTTCAAGCGCAGCCTTCGGCGTCGAGGCGATGATGCAAGCCAGGTCGGAGCGGGCGGGCTCTTCGGCCTGATCGAGCGCCTGTTGCCACGGATCGCTCGTCGGTGAATGCGTCGCTGACACGTGCTCCGGGGCTTGACACGCACTGCACAGCAGCACCGCCACACTCAGTATGGAACGCATCATCGTTCTCACTCCAATCTCCGCAAACATGCCATGAAGAACGGCGTCATTCCGGTTCCGGGTACGACTCGCACCGCGTGCTTGAGTTCAGGAAGGAACTCCTTGTCCTCCCACGCAGACAGCCCTGGACGAACACCGTCGAGGGGGAGCGTCACTGGAATCAGCTCCATCGGTGTTCGTGCCCGCCGAAGCACGCGGTCCACGACCTGTTCGTTTTCCTCTGGGGCCATGGTGCAGGTGGCGTAGAGCACGAGGCCGCCTGGGCGCAGGGTTCGGCATGCAGACTCCAAGAGTGCGGTTTGTCGTTTGGCAAGGCCTCGAATGGCCGACTCGCTCCAGCGAGACCACGTCGCGGCGTCCGAGAGATGGAATCGCCCTTCCCCACTGCACGGCACATCGGCGAGGACGCGATCGAAGCACCGCGCATGGGTACTCCCAAGCATCTCTCCAGGACCTGTGCGAATATCTGCATCGTTGATTCGCAGCCGCCGCAGGAGTGCATCCATCCGACGTGTCCTGGCGCGGCTGAGTTCATTCGCCACCAAGATGCCCTTCCCCTGCTGACGGCGATGAATGAGCGATGTCTTGGCGCCCGGCGCAGCGCACATGTCCAGCACATCGTGCCCAGGCTCGATGCCCATGGCCATGACCGCCGCAATGGAGGACAGTGATTGCAGCATCAGCGTCTGCTCGCGCACCCACTCCATGGCCGTCACGACCCGGCGGCTGACAGGACCAAGCATCCACGCCTCGCCGAACCAGGCGACGGGTTGTGGCTCGAATCCTTCCGACTCCAAGTACTCAAGACCGAGCGATGCTCGCGCCGCCTTCCCAGTCCACCGGAGGGTCAGCGACGGACGCGCAAGAGACTCCTCCCAGGAAGCACGATCCGCATTCCCAAGAATGCGATGCGTGCGGGCGATGAATGCTTCTGGCAACACCGTAATGGGTGGATGGGTCACGATCCGGCGACCGCCTTCAGCGACGTGACAATCAGACCCGGTTCGGTTTCGACCGCTTCAAACTCGACACGCTGCCCCTCGATGAGATTGATCGTCAAGGACTCGATGATCTCGCTTCCAAGAAACACATCACGGTCGCTGTCATCTGGAGTAATGAAGCCAAAGCCTCGCAACTCAAACATCCGCGTGACGGTTCCAGTCTGCATGAAGGCGGGATCCTCCAATCTTCTCAATGCCCTGTGTAGGATTCGAACCTACGACCGGCTGATTAAGAGTCAGCTGCTCTGCCAACTGAGCTAACAGGGCCGAGCGACCATGGTACTGGCCGCTTGCCATGATTGGGCCGCGAAGCGGCGTTCGGTACCCCCCCGAAACCAGCGCTCGCCCCCCCGGAGTGACACGCTCCCGCGGGAACGCCGGCCGGGCCGTTCGGTATCCCTCCCAAAAAAACAGCAGCCGCCACGACGCCGCGCGGTACGCCGCGGGGCCGGCGTTCCTCACCCCTTGTCGAGAAGGACCGACCCAGACGGCGGCTTGATGCCGCGAACGGCCGCAACGGAATCAGCAACAATCTTGACGGATCGCTCCAATTCATCCTTGGTTGTTTCGCGGCACCAACTGAACCGTACCGAGCCATAGGGCTCCTTCGGAATCTGACACGGCTGCCGCCCCATGGCCTCAAGAACCGCCGAGTGCTTGAGGGCGCCGGAGGCGCACGCTGATCCTGCCGACGCATCGAGTCCTCGCTCGGACATGACCAGCAGCAGTAACTCAGCCTCAAGATCTGGAAAGCCGATGCTGGAGGTAGACCACATGCGTGATCCGGTGGCTCCGTTGACACAGGTGCCGGCGATGGCCGCGGCAATGCCAGCTTCGAAGTGGTCCCGCAGAGGAACCATTCGCTCGTGTCCACCGCCGCCAATCCAGTTCTCGGCCTGCGAGGCTGCGACGCCAAGGCCGACGATTCCAGGAACATGTTCGGTGCCACCTCGCCGACCCTGCTCCTGTCCGCCACCAATCACACATGGCTTCAGAAGCGTGCCACGTTTGGCCCACAAGACGCCCGTTCCCTTTGGGCCGTGGAACTTGTGTCCGGCGCAGCTGAGCATCGTGACAGGCATTGTCTTGACATCGGTCGGCATCTTGCCGATCCACTGCGTGGCGTCTGAGTGGAACGGTACACCGACCTCGTCGCAGATCTCTGCAATCTCTTCGATCGGCTCGATCACACCGGTTTCGTTATTGGCCCACATGACCGTCACGAGCGCAATCTCATCGCCGCGTTGAGAGAGGACCTCGCGAACGGCCTCCGGATCAACGCGGCCGGTGTGGCTCTTTCCCAGGTAAATCGTCTCCACACCATCCCCAGCGAGCGCGTCCAGCAACTCTCGAACGGCCGAGTGTTCCACCTCACTGGTGAGGACAACACGACGCTTCGGGGCCGCTGCAAGCGCCGAACGAATGGCCGCATTGACAGACTCGCTGCCACCGGAGGTGAAGACGATCTCGTCCGGTTCGGCGCCGATCAGCGAGGCAACCTGGCCTCTGGCCTCCTCCATGCGGCGCTTTGCCAACTGACCCGAGAGGTGAATGCTCGATGGGTTCGCCCAGAACCGCTCCATGCACTCCACCACAGCCGCCGTCACTTCCGGGGTCTGCTGGGTGGTGGCATTGTGGTCGAGGTAGATTCGGCCAGAATCTTCACGCATCACGGCGCTCCCTGCCCCGGATCCGATGACCCATGCGGCTGAGAGGGCTCGAACCTCCACGGGATTTTACTCCCACTAGAACCTGA
>CAYYGU010000084.1:0-6490 GCA_964471525.1 uncultured Isosphaeraceae bacterium | reverse complement strand
GGGGGAGAAGAAGCGCAGGGCTCCGCTCCGCCGCTTCGCGGCACCCCGGCCCACAACGCGGGGGAGGGGAAACACGCGTGGCGTCATCCCCGACCGCCTGGCTCCAGCGAAGCGACAAGTTTTCCGGCTCGCCATACACGCACCGTTCCATCGGTCGAACTGACCGTCAGCGCAATGGATTTGGTGGAATCGGTAATTCCAGCCGCTGCGGCGTGTCTGGCACCGAGCCCGGACTCGATGTCGTGGCGGGACGAAGCCAACACCCTCGTTCCAGCAGACTCGATCGTACCGTTGCCACGGATCACAATGGCACCATCCAACTGGGCATACTCGCGGATTGTCTCGGTCATCCGCTGATCGAGGATGTTGCGGCTCTTCTCGGGATAGCCCTGAAACGGGTTCAGGATCATCTGCTCGGACTTCGCGAGCACCTCGCTGGTATCGCCAACGATGAGCATCGCCCCGATCCGCCGGCCCTCGCGTCCATGTGCCCCCAGATGCAGTGCCAATTCGAGCGTTCGCTGGAAGACCGTTCGCTTGATGTGTTCGGCAATCGTCGGCTGCTCGGCGGCGTGCAGCAGTTCGTATTCGCTTCCGATATGCAGCACGACCAAACTGTCAATGAGTCCCCGAAACGGGCCGGTGAGGAAGACAACGGTATCGGCAAAGTCAACCAAACGCCGGGAAACCGCCACGAGCGCCGCCAGTTTGATCTGCCCCATCCGGTCCAGTTCGACCGGCGGGACGTGCAGCACCTGATCCGCAGAGACGCTCAGTTCTTCGACCCGACGCTCATCCTCCGGGCGGCGGGTGAGCAGCAGTGCTCCTTCGGGGGGCTCGCACCCTTCGGGAAGCGCATCGGCGGACACGATGATCGCCTTGGCCCCAGCCGATCGAGCCACACCGGCGGCTGATTCGATCAGGAGATGGGCGATGAGTCCGGGCTCAGCCACGCAGGTGCTCTCGTCGGTGTCGGATCATCGGCTCAGATTTGGCCGGTCTCGCAGTCCAGTGATGGCGGTCGGCACGAGGAAGCGGCGACCACGGTAGTGGCTGAGTGCGCCGCTGATGTGGAGAGGATCTCGGTAGTCGCTCCGCTTCCCTTGTGCGATGATCGTGTTGAGCGTTGGTGATGGGAGCAACACGACCGGCGCGTCCCCCTCGCCCCACGCGTCGGCGTCAAAGACAAAGACCCACGCCCCGTGGCGACCACGAAGAATCCGACCTCGCCGCGAAAGAACCAGCGTGCCGTCCGGCGTGGCATCATCCCGCGCTGCGATCATCTGGCCCGCATCGAGTGAGCGAGGGAGTGTCCTGATGCTGGACTGCAGGTCCGCCACGATGTCGGCGATGCTGTCACCAGCAGATTCTCCAGACCGCATCCCGTCTTCTGGTTCGTTGGGGTCGGCTGGTTCGGCGGTTGGCTCGGCTCGTTGAGTATGCGCAGTCTGCATTGCGACATGGTGGGGCATGAGCCAATTCCGACCATCAAAGAGTGAAACCTCGCCGGTCACCGTGAACGTCACCGGTCCACTCGAAGCACCAATCGCGTTCTCCATTTCCTCGAGAACCCGCGATGGCATCAGAATGAAATCACGCACCCGGCCCTCCGGGTCGGCCGCCTCGCCCACGAGCCGAAGCGTCCAGGGATCACCAGGCTCTGGTCGCACCATTTGACTTTCAACATTCGTCAGGATCGCTCCATTGGGGACCAGTGGGGCTGGCGGTGGGCTGCCGTCAGCGGCCATCAGCATGCAAAGCACGATGGTGGGTCCAATCATGCGTGCAAGCCTACCCGAAGGAGCTCAGGTTGGGTTTTGCCCCAGGCTCTTGGGGTGGGTATCCTTGACCGTCTCGGCCGAGTGCCCAAGTGGACTAAGGGACCGGATTGCAAATCCGGCATTCGTGGGTTCGAATCCCACCTCGGCCTTCGCCCGCCGCATGCGGGTGATGCTCGACCTGCAACGCGTTTGCAGTTCCCGACCGCGACATGCAACCCCGAGACCCGAGCTCCACCACCATGTCCGCCCCAGCCAACATCCTCATTGTCGAAGACGAATCAGAAATCGGCGACCTCATTCGACTCAACCTCGAGAAGGCTGGCTACCGAACAACCATGGTGGAGACCGGCGAGGCGGCGCTCGCCCATGCACGCTCCACGCCAATCGACCTCGTCCTCCTCGATCTCATGCTCCCCGGAATCGACGGTCTCGAAGTCTGCAAGCGGCTTCAGTGGGAACAACAGACCCGGAGCATTCCCATCGTCATGTTGACCGCCCGCGGCGAAGACACCGATATCGTCACCGGACTTGAACTCGGCGCCATTGATTACATCGTCAAACCGTTCAGCGCCAAGGTGCTCGTTGCTCGGGTCCGCAACGCACTTCGCCGCACCCAAGAAGCATCCGACATCCCGCCGCATGATCCGATGATCGAAATCGACGAAGATCGGTTTGAGATACGCGTGCAAAGCCATCCCATCGATGTGACCGCCAGTGAGTTTCACATCCTCAAGTACCTCGCCTCTCGACCCGGATTCGTTCGCACCAGAGCACAGATCATCGAGGCGACCCACGGCCCCCGTGTTGTGATGTCCAATCGAACGATCGATGTACACATCACATCGCTTCGCAAGAAACTCGGCCCGGCAGGCGCCCTGATCGAAACCGTCCGCGGCGTCGGATACCGCCTTGAAGAATCCCCCCCGCCCCCGGAATCCCCCACGCCCCCGGAATCCCCGGACCCATGAGGAAGCACCACACAAGACACGGCTCACTCTTCCGCCGCCTGGCAATCCCGATCGTGTTCGTACAGCTGGTCGTGTCAATCGGAACGGTCTGGCTCTTCGTCTCCTTCGTCGCATCACCGAACCGCAGCACGGTCTTTCTGTCCGCCACCATCGCACTGGCGGTAGTGCTTGCGTCCACCCTCCTCATCATTCATGTGGTATCCCGAAGGATCGGGCAGCGGGTTCGACGCCTAGCAACGGGCGCAGAACGCCTTGCTCAGGGCGATTTGCAGTGTCGCTTCGACCAGAATCTTCCCGGCGTGCTGCAGGAACTCGCCGAATCACTCAACCGGGTGGCCGAGATTCAAGGTGAGCGGATTCGGCAACTTGGCCTCCAGCAAAGCGAGATGCAGGGAATCCTCCATGCCATGCGGACCGGGGTGATCGCCATGGCGGCAGATGGCCGAATCATCAGCATGAACCCGGCGGCAATGGAGATGTTCTCGCTGGGCAATACCGAGGTTCGAGGCCGAAGTCTTGCCGACATCGATGTGGATGCGCCGCTCATCCAATTCGCCAAGCAGGTGATGGCGAGCGGCGGACACGGCCAATCCGAATTGCCACTCGATGCGCAGCACGTCGTGGTGCGGAGCGAGGCAATTTACGATGGGCAGGGGGCGTATGTCGGCATCGTGCTGGTCCTCGATGATGTCACGCGGCTTCGGCAATTGGAGCAAGTCCGCGTGGACTTTGCGGCGAACGTCTCCCACGAGTTGCGAACGCCAATTACCTCGATCCACGGGTACGCCGAGTTGCTCAGCGAGGCGGCGGATGAGGCGGAGCGAGCGCGGTATGCCGCAATTGTTCTCAAGAACACCGCGAGACTGTCCTCGATTCTTGATGACCTGCTGTCGCTGGCGAGGCTGGAGGATCCCTCACAATCCCAATTGCCCGAGCGCGAAGCAATCCAGATCCACGAATTGCTCGATGGAGTTGTCAGGGCCTGTTCGGCCGAGGCCGAGCGTGATCACGTCACGCTGAAAGTCACCTGCCACAACCAGATCGAGTGCCACGGCAGCAGGCAACTCCTGGAACAGGCCGTGGGTAATCTTGTGGTCAACGCCATTCGATATGGGCCAGATGACTCCACGGTTGTGCTGGCTGCTGAAACTACCGCCGAGGGCGAGATACAGATCAGCGTGGTCGATCGCGGACCGGGAATCGAACCGCACCAACGAGATCGCATCTTCGAGCGGTTCTACAGGGTCGACCAGGGACGAAGCCGCGAAGTAGGGGGTACCGGACTCGGGCTGGCCATCGTCAAACACATCGCGATGGCCCACGGCGGTCGGGTTGTGGTGGACAGCGAAGTGGGGCAGGGATCGGTTTTTCGCATGCTGTTACCCCACTCTGGCCCGGCCGCCGAATCTGAACACGATCTTAGCGCTGCAGCCTTGGTTTCCTGAGGCATCATGGACCACAGGCCCCATATCCTGCCCACACTCCAGGTCAGCGAGATGGGTATTTGATGTCAGCCGAATCTGATCTGAACCAACCGAAGGCCCGCCCCTTCTGGCTGCACCTGCTGCTGGCAGGGCTCTCGCTGTATTTCTTCCTGTGCGCCATCAATGTGATGGGCGCCGGACTCAAGGTGATTGGCAAGGAAACGAGCTGGCTCGCCGACGCGATTGCGCAGGGCGACAATCCACTCGTGGCCCTGATGGCCTCGGTGCTGGTGACATCGGTCGTGCAGAGTTCATCCTTCACAACCTCGCTCATCATCACGCTCGTTGCGGCGGGGGAACTCAGTCCTGGTACCGCCGTGTTTGCCGTGATGGGCGCCAACATTGGTACCAGCATTACGGGCCTTGTCGTGTCGCTGGGAACCCTACGAATCAAGCGACAGTTCCGCCGGGCCTATGCCACGGCCTTGATGCATGCCATTCCCAATGTATTGACGGTGCTCATGCTCTTCCCGATTGAGTGGGCGACGAGTACAAGTAGCCAAGACGGATTCAAAGGTGGGATTCTGACTCGCACCGCTCGGTGGCTGACTGCGTGGCTGGATCTCGGCTCAGGCGAGAAATTCTTCAACCCGATCAAGGCCATCACCAAGCCGGTCGTTACGGGCATCAAAGATGCTGCGGGCTGGATTGCTGGGGAGAGCGCGACCACGACAGGGATCATCGTGGCGGCCGTGGGGCTGGTGATTCTCTTCCTTGCACTGATTGGTCTGGTCAAGAACCTGAAGGACGCCCTGTTGCAGCGGCTCGAAGGTCTGTTCACCGTGTTGATCTTCCGAAACGACTTCCTCGCATGGCTCTCTGGAATCGGCTCGACGGTCGCTGTCCAGTCCAGTTCGGTCACCACGAGCCTGATGGTCCCCATTGCAGGGGCCGGCGCAGTCAAACTGAGGCGGGTCTTCCCCTTCATGCTCGGTTGCAATATCGGCACAACGGTGACTGGCGTGATCGCCGCAACCGCCAATCCCACGGCCGGTGCCGTGATTGTCGCGATGTCCCATGTGCTCTTCAATTTCACCGATAATGCGATCTGGTACCCCTTCCGAATCATCCCGATTCGACTTGCGAAGTGGTACAGCTCGCTCGCCATGCGGCGGCGGAAGTATGCCTTCATCTTCCTCGCTACCGTGTTCCTCATCGTTCCGACCGTGGCCCTAGTCATTTCGGAACTGCTCTTCTTCAGCGACTGACGGAGTACGTCACATGTTTGGCCAGTTGATTGCAGCCCTGAAATCCGGTGACCAACTCGATACCGCATTTGCGGAGTTCTTGCAGATGGTCGATGCTTCTGAGTGGATGTTCCACGAGGCCAATGATGTCCTTCGCGGGAAGAAACGCGAGGATGACGTCGCCGATGCGTTGTACGATCGGGACAAGGAGATCAATCAGCTCCTCCGCTCTGTACGAGCTGGCATTCTGACACATCTGAGTGTCAATCCAGTTGCCGACATTCCCGGATGTTTGGCGCTGATGAGCGTCGCCAAAGATGCCGAGCGAATCGGGGACTACTGCAAGAACGTATTCGAGGTGGGCCGCTATTACGAAGATGACTACAGCATCGAGCGATACCACGATCCTCTCGAGGATGTTCGAAAGCGAACGGGCGAGTTGTTCGGGGCCGTTCGAGAGGCCTTCGAGAAGTCCAGCGTGAAGAGAGCCAAGTCTTCGATCAAGGCAGCAGATCGCATCCGAGGCGAGTGTGATGCCATCGAAGAGACCCTGCTGCGAGACCGGCGGGAAGTTCCGACACACGTGGCCGTCGCCTACTCCCTGCTCGCGAGGCACTACAAGCGGGTGGCGTCACACCTAGCGAACATCGCGACCGCTGTCTTTGGCCGGATCGAGGATCTCGACTTCCGAAAGCCGAAGAAAGCCGCTACAGATCCTGAGCACAAGACCGAATAACACCCACCTGCTTCATGCTTCTGAGGGAAATCCGTCGGTATTCAATTCACTCACTCGTACCATGTCGCAACGCGGGTGATCGCCGCGTCGAGCGCATCAATCCGGGCGGGATCAACTGCCTGCTTGCATTTCATCGCTGCCACCATCACCGCATGGAATGCCTGCAATTGATCGATGTAGTGGGCATGCTCCGGTGAATCCACTGGGGACGCCTGAACCCGCTGGCTCAGAAAGTAGGACGCGACAAGGTCTTGAATCTGTGAGGCCGAGCGGTCCTTTTCGGCGACCCAGCGGGTTGCTTGATTGAAAGAATCAGCCGATTTGAAGTCGTTGA